>NZ_JAMYVL010000019.1:0-119013 GCF_040323955.1 Mesorhizobium sp. M0018
CCAGGGTGCGCCGCTTGATCTCCTGGTTCAGCCGCTCCAGCATGTTCGTCGACTTCATGTGCTTGTGGTGAGCTAGCGGCAGCCGATAGAAGCTCAGCGTCTCGCCGCGGAACTCGCTTCCGGGGGGACGCGCAGCCACAGCGCTTTTTCGCCGAGGCTGCCAACCATGCCTGCGTGTGCTGCGCGCTCGGCATCGGTCAGGCGCGACGGCAAGGCGATCGGCCGCACACCGATCGAAATATCGATGTCGTCGACATTCTGCCTGCCGCCCGCCGGAGTCAGGATGCTGTCGAGGATAAGGCTTGCCTGCTTGCCGCCGATGAGCTCGATATAGACCTCGGCCAGCAATTCCGAATCGAGCAGCGCGCCGTGCTTGGTGCGGCGGCCGTTGTCGATGCCGTAGCGGCGGCAGAGCGCGTCGAGCGAATTGGGGCCCATCGGATGCTTGCGGCGCGCCAGCGCCAGCGTGTCGACGATCCGTCCCGGATCGATGGCCGGATGGCCAAGCCGGCCGAATTCGAGATTGAGGAAGCCGATGTCGAAGCCGGCATTGTGCGCGACCAGTTTGGCGCCGTCGATGAAGGCCAGAAACTCCTCGGCGATCTCCATGAAAGTCGGCTTGCCCTGAAGATCGGCGGCACTGATGCCGTGCACGGCCTGCGCCTCGTGATGGATCTGGCGGCCTTGCGGGTTGATATATTTGTGGAAGGTTCGGCCGGTCGGGAAACGGTTGACCAATTCGACGCCGCCAAGCTCGATGACCCGGTCCTCGCGCGTGTCGAGGCCGGTGGTTTCCGTATCGAAGATGATCTCACGCATCGAATCAGTCCACTGGTTCCGGCATCATTCTAGCCGAATCACACCAGGAACAAAATGGCAACAAGTAATGCGGGTCTGCAAGCCTCTTAACCAGGCCTGGCTGCCTTATCCACGACTAGTTCGGCGATGATGGCCTTGACGGCCGCGCGAGTGGCGTCAAAGCCCTGACCGGTGTCGATGACAAAGTCGGCGCGCCGGCGCTTTTCGGTGTCGGGAACCTGCCTGGCCAGGATCGACGCCAGTTTCTCTTCGTTCATGCCCGGCCGCGCCAGCACGCGGGCGCGCTGGACTTCGGGCGGCGCGGTGACGACCACGACCTTGTCGACGCGGTTGCGGCCGCCGGTCTCGAACAGCAGCGGTATATCGAGCACGGCAAGCGGCGCGCCGGCGGCACGATGTTCAGCCAGGAAGGCATCGGCGTCGGCACGGACCAGCGGATGGATGATCGCTTCCAGCCGTTTCAGCGCGGCGGCGTCGCCGAGCACCCGCTCCGCCAGTGCCGCGCGGTCGACCGCACCGGATCGGGTGGTGCCGGGAAAGGCCGCCTCGACCAACGGCGCGGCCTTGCCGGCATAAAGGCGATGCACCGCCTCGTCGGAATCATGGACCGGCACGCCGGCTTCGGCGAACATCTTGGCCGCGGTCGATTTGCCCATGCCGATCGATCCGGTGAGGCCGAGCACGATCATTTTATCGCGCCGATATCGGCAGTAATTATTTGCCGCAGTTCGGCGGTGACTTCTGGCCTGATGCCGAACCACCGCTCGAAGCCGGGCACCGCCTGGTGCAGCAGCATGCCGAGCCCATCGACGGTTCTCAGGCCGCGCGCTTTGGCGGTAGCAAGCAGCGGCGTCTCCAGCGGCACGTAGACGATGTCGGTGATGATGGCGCGGTCCGGCAGTCTGCCTGGATCCGCGGACAGGCCTTCATTGCCATGCATGCCGAGCGCTGTCGTGTTGACCAGCAGGCCGGCATCTTCGAGCAATTCGCCGGTCGCCGCGAGGTTGTGGGCGGAAACGCCGGCACCGAAGCGGTCGCGCAGCTCCTGCGCCCTCGCAAGCGTCCGGTTGACGATGCGGATGTCGCTGACGCCGCGCTGCTTCAGCGCATGGATGACCGCGCGAGCGGCGCCGCCGGCACCGAGCACCACGGCGGGGCCGTTGGCCGCCCAGCCCGGTGCATATTCGTCCAGATTGGCGGCAAAGCCATGGGTATCGGTGTTGCCGCCGCACAATTCGCCATTCTCGAACCACAGTGTATTGACCGCACCGATCTGTTCGGCGTCGGCGTCACGCCGCTTGGCCAAAGCGAAGGCGGCTTCCTTGTGCGGGATGGTGACGTTGCCGCCGCGATAGCCTTGTGCCTGCAGCGTCTGCAGGAATTCGGCAAAGGCCTCCGGTGCAACGTCGATGGCCTCGTAGACGCCGTCGATGCCGTATTTCGCCAGCCAGTGGCCGTGGATCTTCGGAGACCTGGAATGCGCGATCGGGTGGCCGGTGACGAAGGCTTTTTTTGGGGCCTCAGCCATCGATCGCCCCGAACTCTCGCAGCTTGGCCAGCACCGGCAAAAGTGGCAAGCCGACAATAGTAAAATAGTCGCCTTCGATTTTTTCGAACAGCTGGATGCCTTCGCCTTCGATCTGGTAAGCGCCGACGCTGGACAACGCTTTGGCGCCGACGCGCGCCAGATGGCGGCCGATGAAGGCCGGATCGAGCTTGCGCATGGTCAGGCTGGCGATGCCGACATGCCGCCACAGAACCTGGCCGTCACGGGCGAGCACGACGGCGCTGTTGAGATGATGCGTCTTGCCCGACAGCGCCAGCAGATGACGGCGCGCCCCTTCCATGTCGGCCGGCTTGTGGAACAGCTCGTCGCCGAGCGACAGCGTCTGGTCGCAGCCGAGCACCAGGGCGCCGGGCTTGCGCTCACTGACGTCGGTGGCCTTGGCTTCGGCGAGCACCAGGGCGACGTCCTCCGGCGACACGCCAGTGTTCTGCAGCGGCGCCTCGAGCGCGCGCTCATCGACAGAAGCCGGAACCGCTTCGACAGTGACGCCGGCATTGACGAGCAGCGCTTTGCGGAACGGGCTGCCCGAGGCAAGGATGATTTTTTCGGCCATTTTTTTCGCCCGTTTGCTGGCGTCACTAGGGTGCGTCGAGATTCAGGTCAGGCCGCGCCGAAAATGGTGGCTTCCGAGAACCGGAGCGGAGCGTACATTTCGTACGTGAGCACCGGAAGCGCAGGAAACCGCCGTTTGCAGGCCGGCATCACCTGAATATCACACGCCCTAGCGCGTCTTGCCGCGCAGGGCAACGATGGCCGCCGCCGTCTCCTCGATCGAACGGCGGCTGACGTCGATCATCGGCCAGCCGTGCCGCGTGCATATCTGGCGGGCATAGGCGAGCTCTTCGGCGATCGCGGCGCGGTCGACATAGTCGGTCGGTTCGTAGGCGCTGGTGCCGAGAATGCGGTTCTGCCGGACCTGCGAGATCCGTTCGGCGGTGGCGACCAGGCCGACGATCAGCGGCCTCGTGGCATTGACCAGGCTTTCGGGCACTGGAACGCCGAGCACGATCGGGATGTTGGCGGTCTTGATGCCGCGATTGGCGAGATAGATGCTGGTAGGCGTCTTCGAGGTGCGGGAGATGCCGACGAGCACGATGTCGGCATCATCCATATTGGCCGGCAGCTGGCCATCGTCATGCTCCATGGTGAAGTTGAGCGCGTCGATGCGGCGGAAATATTCGGCGTCCAGCACATGCTGGGCACCGACGCGGCGGCCGGCCGGCGTGCCGAGATAGGACTGGAACACCGTCAGCACCGGTTCCAGCACCGAGACGCAAGGCAGGCCCATCGCCGCGCAGCGTTCGTCGATGCCGCGGGCAAGCTTCTGGTCGACCACCGTATAGAGGATGATGCCCGGCTCCTCCTCGATATCCTCGAACACCTTCGTCACCTGCTTTTCGGTGCGGATGAGCGGGTAGATATGTTCGATGGCGCGCGCGTCCTTGTATTGCGCGGAAGCCGCGCGGCCGGCGGCCAGCAGCGTTTCGCCGGTGGCGTCGGAAATCAGGTGAAGGTGAAAGAAGCTCTGCGGTTTGTTCACAGGATACATTCCAGGCTGTGGGCCGATGTGGATAAGCCGGGCGGGAAACTCGGCCACCGCAAAGCGACTGTATCAGATGGCGGTTTGTCCACAATTCGATGTGCTGTCGGCTTCTCCGGGCGGTTGGGGACAAGTCCGGGGACGGAGCTTTTTGCCTTCGCTTCATCCACAGGGGCAATTTCCCTGGCCTGGCGGCAACGCATTGACTCCAGTCGTAAATTCCCGACTTTCCACAAAGTCCTGCAATCCCGTTGGAGAAGCGCGCGACAATATGCTGGCTGGTCTTTTCGAGGGCAAAGCGGGACAGGAGACAACCACCACAACCAACAGACTCTTAGAATCATAAGATTCCTAAAAATAGAATATTTAATTATAGGGAAGCCTGGAAAGGCGAGCGCTCAATGCCTCAAGACCGGATCGTGCTGGACGTGTTGAGAGGCAAGGCGGCGTTTCCGCCACCGCTCTGGATGATGCGCCAGGCCGGCCGCTATCTGCCGGAATACCGGGAGACGAGGAGACGGGCCGGATCCTTCCTCGATCTTTGCTACGACCCGGATCTCGCCGTCGAAGTGACGCTGCAGCCGATCGAACGCTTCGGCTTCGATGCATCGATCCTGTTTTCCGATATTCTTGTCGTGCCGCATGCGCTCGGCCGCGACGTGCGCTTCGAGGAAGGACGCGGCCCGCTGCTGACGCCGATCACGGCTGCGGAAATTGCGGCTCTCGACGGCGAAACGTTTCACGTGAATCTCGAGCCGGTCTACGAGACGGTGCGGCGGTTGCGCGCCAGACTGCCTGATGAAACGACGCTGATCGGCTTCTGCGGTGCGCCCTGGACGGTGGCGACCTACATGATTGCCGGCCACGGTACGCCCGACCAGGCGCCGGCCAGGCTGTTCGGCTATCGCGAGCCGGCGGCCTTTCTTAGGCTGCTGAAGGTGCTCGCCGATCATTCGGGTGCCTATCTGATCCGCCAGATCGAGGCCGGCGCCGACGTGGTGCAGATCTTCGATTCGTGGTCAGGCGTACTCGACGAAGCGTCTTTCGAGTTGTTCTGCGTCGAGCCGGTGGCCTCGATCGTCCGGCAAGTGAAGGCTGCTCATCCCAATGTTCCGATCATCGGCTTTCCCAAGGGCGCGGGAGATCACTATCGAAGCTATCGCCAGAAGACCGGCGTGACCGGGCTGGGCCTCGACTGGACCGTGCCATTGTCGACGGCGAAGGAATTGCAGCGTGACGGCGCCGTGCAGGGCAATCTCGATCCGCTGAGGCTTGTAGCCGGTGGCAAGGCGCTTGACGACGGCGTGGGGGCGATCCTGAAGGCGCTGGGCGACGGGCCGCTGATCTTCAATCTCGGCCATGGCATCACGCCGGAGACGCCGCTGGCGCATGTCGAGCGGATGGTCAAGCTGGTGCGGAGCGCATCGTGACGATGATGGGCGCGGACAATGCGAACGGCACCAACACCGGTAAGGGCGCGATGCGCCGCGCGGCAATCGCGATCGCCATTTTCCTGGTGCTGGCCGGGCTGCTGTTTTTCTTCGGGCCCGATGATTTCTATCCCTGGGCGAAGGCGATCCATGTGATTGCCGTCATCTCCTGGATGGCTGGCATGCTCTATTTGCCGCGCTTGCTGGTCTATCATGCCGATGCCGAAAAAGGCTCCGTCCAGTCGGAGACTTTCAAGGTTATGGAGCGCCGCCTGCTGCGCGGCATCATCAATCCGGCAATGGTGATCACCTGGGCATTCGGCCTTTGGCTCGCCTGGAAAGGCTTTGGTTTTCAAGGCGGCTGGCTGCATGCCAAGATCGCTGCGGTGGTTGGCCTGTCGGCCGTGCATGGCTATCTCGCCGGCGCCGTCCGCAAATTTGCCGAAGACCGCAATGAAAAATCGGCAAGGCACTGGCGGATCGTCAATGAGATCCCTACATTGCTGATGATCGTCATCGTCGTCCTGGTAATCGTGAAACCGTTCTGACGTCTTCGGTTGCCCGCAAAAGGCGGCTTGCTCTTTCAACCGACCGACGATAAAAGACGGGTCTTCCTTCCCGTCATGCGCCGCCCATTTATCGCTTCGGCCGCGCCCGGCATTTGTCGCATCCCGCCGATATTTTTCCCAAAGCTTACTCAGAGTCCGTCTAATGATGCAAGAAATGAAACTCACAGAGTTCAAGAACAAGAAACCGCCAGAGCTGATCGCTTATGCGGAATCGCTCGAGGTCGAGAACGCCAGCGTCATGCGCAAGCAGGAGCTGATGTTCGCGATCCTGAAGAGGCTGGCGACCCAGGATATCGAGATCATCGGCGACGGCGTCGTCGAAGTGCTGCAGGACGGCTTTGGCTTCCTGCGCTCCGCCAATGCCAACTATCTGCCGGGTCCCGACGACATCTATATTTCACCGTCGCAGATCCGGCGGTTCTCGCTGAAGACCGGCGATACGGTCGAAGGGCCGATCCGCAGCCCGAAAGAGGGCGAGCGCTATTTCGCGCTGCTCAAGGTCAACACGATCAATTTCGACGACCCGGAAAAAATCCGCCATAAAATTCATTTCGACAATCTGACGCCGCTTTATCCGACCTCGCGGCTGAAGATGGAGATGGAGGTTCCGACCTCCAAGGATATTTCGGCGCGCGTCATCGACCTGGTGGCGCCGCTCGGCAAGGGCCAGCGCGCGTTGATCGTGGCGCAGCCGCGCACCGGCAAGACGGTGCTGCTGCAGAACATCGCCCATTCGATCACCACCAACCATCCGGAATGCTATTTGATCGTGCTTCTGATCGACGAGCGGCCGGAGGAAGTCACCGACATGCAGCGCTCGGTGAAGGGCGAGGTGGTGTCCTCGACCTTCGACGAGCCGGCGGTGCGCCACGTCCAGGTTGCCGAAATGGTCATCGAGAAGGCCAAGCGCCTGGTCGAGCACGGCCGTGACGTCGTCATCCTGCTGGATTCGATCACCCGCCTCGGCCGCGCCTACAACACCGTCGTGCCGTCATCCGGCAAGGTGCTGACCGGTGGTGTCGACGCCAACGCGCTGCAGCGGCCGAAGCGCTTCTTCGGTGCTGCCCGCAATATCGAGGAAGGCGGCTCGCTGACCATCATCGCCACGGCGCTGATCGATACCGGCAGCCGCATGGACGAGGTCATCTTCGAAGAGTTCAAGGGCACCGGCAATTCGGAAATCGTGCTCGACCGCAAGGTGGCGGACAAGCGCATCTATCCGGCCATGGACATCCTCAAATCCGGCACCCGCAAGGAAGACCTGCTGGTTCCGCGCCAGGACCTGCAGAAGATCTTCGTGCTGCGCCGCATCCTGGCGCCGATGGGAACGACCGACGCCATCGAGTTCCTTATCGACAAGCTCAAGCAGACCAAGACCAACGCGGATTTCTTCGATTCGATGAATACGTAAAGGGGGCAAGGCGCTGTCCCGCCGGCGTTCCGGTTCTGTGCACCTCGACCTATCGACGGCGCAACTGCCGCTCGAGTTCCTCAGCGTCGGTTATCACCGGCAGGCAGACCTGCCCCGTGCAGAGCCAGGCGCCGGGCTCGGTCGTTGGCGGCAGGACGCCGCCTGGCAAGGCCGGCAGATTTGTCGCCGAGCCAACAGGCACGACGACGTCCACCCGGCGCGGGTCTGGATTTCGATTCGCAACCGGAACAAGCCTTGGATGCTCCGGTCCATCCACGATCACCAGCTTCAGCGGTTCAAGCGCCAAGGCACAGGCATTGACTATACCCGCCTGGCCATAGCCCTGGTGCTCCGCCCGCCCGCCCGCGTGCTCTGCGACTGTCCAGGCTTTTTCCCAGAGATCGAGATCGCCCGAAAGCGACGACAATCGGACCAGAGCCTCGATGATCTGGCCGGTAGCGGAAGGAATGGCTTCGTCGACGTCGCCGCGGATGCGGATGGGCACATCCGCGCTGTCGGACGCGGTCAGATAATAGCCGGTCTTGTCGCTGTCCCGGTGCCAAAGATCGAGTTGCTCAATGAAGTTCCCGGCGCGATCGATGTAGCCGGGATTGCCGGTCGCCTCGAACAGTGAGATGGCGGCGTTGGCCATGGCGGCATAGTCGCTCGACAGAGCCGGAAACAGCTTCTTTGCGCCGAGCATCGAATGCGGCAGGCGGCCGTCACGTCCGGCAGCCGCAATCGCGGCAAAGGCCGTTGCCGCCGCTTCGATCCAGTCGGATCGGCCAAGCGACCGTCCGGCCTCGGCAAGGGCTGCGATCATCAAGCCGTTCCAGTCGGTCAGGGCCTTGCCGTCACGCCCGGGCCGCACGCGCTGTTCCCTCGCTGCCAGCAGCCTTTGCTTGAGCGGAACCAGAAGGTCACGATCGATGACGTTCTGCGCCTGTTGAGCATCAGTCTGGCAAATGATCGGCTTGCCTTCCCAACCATGCGGGTCGGCAAGCGTGAAGTATTTGAAAGACAATGCTGAATCGTCGCCAAGGGCTGCTTCTAGCTCATCCCTGCTCCAGGTGTAGAACAACCCCTCCTCGCCCTCGCTATCGGCATCAAGGCTGGCGGCGAAGGCATCGCCCTCGACTCGCATTTCGCGCAACAGCCAGGCAATCGTCTCTTCGATTCGCAACCGGAACAATTCCTTGCCGGTTGACGCATAGGCCCAATTGCACAAGCGGATGAGCTGGGCATTGTCGTAGAGCATTTTTTCGAAATGCGGGACCAGCCATTCGGCGTCGGTCGAGTAGCGGCTGAGTCCGCCGCCAATATGGTCATAGATGCCGCCGGCCAGCATCTTTTCGAGGCTGAGGAGGACGGCGTCGCGGTGGGATGCGGTGCCGTCGCGCAGCCAGGACAGCCAGAGGCTCTGCATGAACGGCGCGTTGGGGAATTTCGGCGCGCCGCGCAGACCGCCCAAATCGCGGTCGATCATGCCGTCAATGCCATTGGCGAGGTTCGCCAGCATGCCGCGGTCGAGCACGGCCTTGGCATGGCTGCCCGCTAGCCGCGTCTCGACATGCGTGGTCAGGCCGTCGGCACTCTGGTTAACGCTTTCTTTCTTCTCCCGCCAAGCCTTGTCAACCGCCTCCAGCACCTGGACGAAACCCGGCCGGCCGTAGCGGGCTTCGCGCGGAAAGTAAGTGCCGCCCCAGAACGGCTTGCCCTCCGGCGTCAGGAACATGGTCAGCGGCCAGCCGCCCTGCTCGCCCATCGAGGACAGCGACGCCATGTAGATCTGGTCGATGTCGGGGCGCTCCTCGCGGTCGACCTTGATATTGACGAAGAGACGGTTCATGACGGCGGCGACGTCGTCGTTCTCGAAGCTCTCATGCGCCATGACGTGGCACCAATGGCACGCGGCGTAGCCGACAGAGAGCAGGATCGGACGCTGCAGCACCTTTGCTTCGGCCAGAGCGGCGGGCGACCATGGCCGCCAGTGCACGGGATTGCCGCTGTGCTGCTGCAGATAGGGGCTGGCCTCTTCGGCAAGCAGGTTTTGTGCAGGCAATGTCACGGCACTACTCGATGCGGATTGAACAGGCATAGCTAGGGCGCTTCGGCAGAGCGGGCAAATGATTTCAAAAGACTCCATCGTGGCGCTGTCGAGCGGGCGCCTGCCGGCCGGCATTGCGGTGATCCGGATTTCCGGGCCGCAGAGTCGATTCGCTGTCGAAACGATTGCTGGATCGAAGGTGCCAAACCGCGTTGCCACCTATCGCAGGTTCCGGGCGCCCGACGGATCGGTGCTGGACAGCGGCCTGGTCGTCTTCTTTGCCGGCCCCGACAGTTTTACCGGCGAGGACGTTGCAGAGTTCCATGTGCATGGCGGGCGCGCCGTTGTGGCGAGGATGCTGGAAACGATCGCCTCCTTCGACGGCGTCAGGCATGCCGAGCCTGGCGAATTCACCCGCCGCGCCTTTCTCAACGGCAAGCTCGATCTGGTCGAAACCGAGGCGCTGGCCGATCTCATCAACGCCGAAACCGAGGCGCAGCGGCGCTTTGCCGTTCACAACGCCCAAGGCGTGCAGAGCGAACTCTATCTGGGCTGGCGCCGACGGCTGATCCACGCCCGCGCGATGATCGAGGCCGAGATCGATTTTGCCGACGAGGACGACGTGCCGGGCTCGGTCGCCGACACAGTCTGGTCGGATGTTCAGGCCGTGATCGACGAAATCGAGCGCCATGTCGCAGGCTTCCGGGCTGCCGAGATCATCCGCGACGGGTTCGAAGTCGTCATCCTCGGCGCACCGAATGCCGGCAAATCCAGCCTGTTCAACGCCCTGGCGCGGCGCGAAGCGGCCATCGTCACCGACGAGCCGGGCACGACCCGCGACCTGCTCGAGGTGGTACTGGACCTGCAAGGGGTGCGGGTCAGGGTAACCGACACCGCCGGTCTGCGGGAGGCGCCCGGCAAGATCGAGGCGATCGGCATCGAGAAGGCCAGGACCAAGGCGCACAGCGCTGATCTGCTGTTGCTGCTGGAGGATCTGGCGGAGCCAATCGCGATCGGTATGCTGCCGGGCGACATTCAGGCGCTGAGGGTCGGAACAAAAATTGACCTGCTGGGGGGTAAATCGCCCTCGCCTGCGGTGCACTATGATTTCGCTATCTCGACGCGGGACGGCACGGGTCTGGCCGAACTGCTGGACGAGATCGGGCGTCGTGCCGCAGTCCAGATCGGCAAGGCCGGCGATGTCCTGCCGTCGCGGCTGCGGCACGTCGAGCTGCTCAACGAGACGAAACGCTTCCTGCTCGCAGCAGTGGTCAGTGGTGATCGCGGGCAGGAGCTACGGGCCGAGGAACTGCGCCTGGCGGCGGATCGGCTTGGACGCATCGTCGGGACGGTCGATGTCGAGGATATGCTGGACGTTATTTTTTCGCAGTTCTGTATCGGCAAATGACTCACGTGAAACATTGCCAAGTACCGAGATGCGGGCGTGTCGCTAGCTTGCTCGCTTAGTGGGGGGAAGCCGGTGATGATTCACGTGAAACACGTAGCGATGAACGCAGACGGAATTGTTTCACGTGAAACGACTAGTGGGTGTCCTTGACAGTGCAGGCTCACGGGCACATGTGTCGGCGGATTTGAATCGGAATATACAAATGACCAATCACTATGATGTGGTGGTGGTGGGCGGCGGTCATGCTGGTTGCGAGGCGGCTAGTGCGGCCGCGCGGGCTGGCGCCAGGACCGCGCTGGTGACGCTGCGCTTCGACACGATTGGCGTGATGTCCTGCAATCCGGCGATCGGCGGCCTCGGCAAGGGCCATCTGGTTCGTGAGATCGACGCCATGGACGGGCTGATGGGCCGCGTTGCCGATGCGGCCGGCATCCAGTTCCGTTTGCTCAACCGCCGCAAAGGGCCGGCGGTGCGCGGGCCACGGACGCAGGCCGACCGAAAACTCTATCGGCTCGCCATGCAGGCGGCGATTCGCGAACAGGCTGGCCTCGATGTCATCGAAGGCGAGGTGCTGGATTTCGAAATCAACATCCGGGAAATCGACGACGGACGCATCGCGGCGGTGCTGCTGGCGGATGGAAGCCGGCTCGCCTGCGGCGCCGTGGTGCTGACGACCGGCACTTTTCTGCGCGGGCTGATCCATATCGGCGAGAAGAAGATCGTCGCCGGCCGCATGAACGAGCAGGCGAGCATCGGCCTGTCGGCGACGATGAGCCGCGCCGGCTTCAAGCTCGGGCGGCTGAAGACCGGCACGCCGCCGCGGCTGGACGGCAGGACGATCGATTGGGCGTCACTGGAGAGCCAGGCGGCGGACGAGGACCCCGTGCCGTTCTCGCTGCTGACCGATCGCATCGAAAATCCGCAGATCCATTGCGGCATCACCCGAACGACCAATGCGACGCACGAGCTGATTCGCGCCAATCTCGGCCGCTCGGCCATGTATTCGGGCTCGATCGAAGGCGTCGGGCCGCGTTATTGCCCGTCGATCGAAGACAAGATCGTCAAGTTCGGTGACCGCGAAGGCCACCAGATCTTTCTGGAGCCGGAAGGGCTGGACGACGACACGGTGTACCCGAACGGCATTTCGACCTCGCTGCCCGAGGACGTGCAGCTCGACATCCTGAAGACCATTCCGGGGCTGGAGCGGGCAACCATGCTGCAGCCGGGCTATGCCATCGAGTATGATCATGTCGATCCACGCGAGCTCAAGCCGACGCTGGAAACCAAGCGGATCGCCGGCTTGTTCCTCGCCGGCCAGATCAACGGCACCACCGGCTACGAGGAGGCCGGCGCGCAAGGGCTGCTTGCCGGCTTGAATGCAGCGCGCAAGGCGTCGGCGAGCGAGGAAATCGTGCTCAGCCGCACCGAAGCCTATATCGGCGTGATGGTCGACGATTTGACCAGCCGCGGCATTGCCGAACCCTACCGCATGTTCACCTCGCGGGCCGAGTTCCGGCTATCGCTGCGAGCCGACAACGCCGATGAGCGGCTGACGCCACTGGCGATAAGGCTGGGGATTGCCTCGCCGGAGCGGATGCAGCGGTTCAACAATGTCGTGCAAGATCTTGAGAAGGCGCGACAGCTCGCCCTCGGCACCACCATGACCCCCAATGAGGCAGCGCGCCATGGGCTTGAAATCAACCGGGACGGCGTCCGCCGCTCGGCCTATGAGCTGCTGGCCTATCCCGGCGTCGACATCGCCTGGCTGGCGCGAATTGAGCCGGCTTTCGCGGCGATCGACAGCAAAACGGCCGAACGTCTTGAAACGGAAGCCAAATATTCTGTCTATCTCGACCGGCAGCAGGCCGATGTTTCGCAGATCAGGCATGAGGAGAGCAGGCTTATTCCCAAATCGCTCGACTTTGCTTCTGTTCCCGGCCTGTCGAACGAGTTGAAGCAGAAGATGCTGGCACGCCAGCCGCGCTCGATTGCCGATGCGCAACGCATGGAAGGCATGACGCCGGCGGCGCTGGCGATTATCGTCGCCCATGTCCGCAATGCCGAGGCGACCGCGCGAAAGCAGGTCGCGTGAGCGCTGCGTCCTGGGCAAACCTGCAGGCGGCAGCGGGCCCGGTTTCACGTGAAACATTCGATCGCCTAGTCGAGTTCGAGGCCGTGTTCCAGAAATGGAACCGCCGGATCAATCTGGCCGCGCAATCGACGCAGGACGATGTCTGGCGCCGCCACATCCTCGACAGCGCGCAGCTGGCGCGAATCAAACCAGAGGCGAAGCGCTGGGTCGATCTCGGCTCCGGCGGTGGGTTTCCCGGCCTTGTGCTGGCCTTTTTGCTTGCCGAGCGGGACGGCGCCGGTATCGACCTGGTTGAAAGCAACCGGAAAAAAGCATCGTTCCTGCAAGCGGTCATCGGACAGTTCAGCCTGCCCGCCAAGGTTATCGCGCGCCGCATCGACGACAGCTATCCTCTTGTTCCTGCACCCCAAATCGTCACAGCCAGGGCACTCGCCTCGCTTCCGGCCTTGCTCGACCTGGCGGCACCGTGGCTGACCAAGGGGTCGCGCGGCCTGTTTCACAAAGGCCGGGATTACCGCGCCGAAGTGGCAGAAAGCGCTCAACGATGGTCTTTCGATCTGGTAGAACATGCCAGTGCAACCGACGCGCAGGGCGTCATTCTCGAAGTATCCGACTTGCGACAGCACCCTGGCTTGTGACCGGCGACCCAAATGAATTTCTGGCATAGACCCATGATGAAGAACGGCCCCCGAATCATCACCGTCGCCAACCAGAAGGGCGGCGTCGGCAAGACGACGACCGCCATCAATCTGGCCACCGCGCTGGCGGCCATAGGCGAACAGGTGCTGATCGTCGATCTCGACCCGCAGGGCAATGCCAGCACCGGGCTTGGCATCGACCGGCGCGACCGCACCGTCTCGTCCTATGATGTGCTGACCGGCGAGCTGGATCTCGAAGCGGCGGCGATCCCGACGGCGGTGCCTGGCCTGTCGATCGTACCGTCGACGCTCGACCTGCTCGGCATCGAGATGGAAATCGCCTCGGCGCCGGATCGGGTGCTGCGGCTGCGCAACGCTCTGCGGGCTTCGGCTGAGCGCTCGGCCAATTTCGGCTATGTGCTGATCGACTGCCCGCCGTCGCTCAACCTGCTGACACTGAATTCGATGGCTGCGGCCGATTCGGTGCTGGTGCCGCTGCAGTGCGAGTTTTTCGCGCTGGAGGGCCTGAGCCAGCTTTTGGAGACGGTCGAGCAGGTGCGCCGCTCGATCAACCCCGACCTGACGATCCAGGGCATCGTGCTGACCATGTTCGACGGGCGCAACAATCTCGCCAACCAGGTGGTGCAGGATGTGCGGGCGCATATGGGCGACAAGGTCTATGAAACCGTCATCCCGCGCAATGTTCGCGTTTCCGAGGCGCCGTCCTACGGCAAACCGGCGATTCTCTACGACCTCAAATGTTCGGGCAGCCAGGCCTATCTGCAGCTTGCTTCGGAAGTCATCCGCCGCGAGCGCAAATTGCGTGCCGCTTAACCGTTGTAAATAATAAACCTGATTCGATACCGAAACGATCTGGACGGACGATGAACGAAGACCCTTCGAGGAAAAGACTGGGACGGGGACTGGCGGCCCTGATCGGCGAAATCGATCGCCCGGCAGCTCCGGAAAAGCTCGGGCTGGCGGCCGACGGCAAGGTGCCGATCGAGTTCCTCAGCCCCAATCCCAAAAACCCGCGCCGGCATTTTGGCGACGCTGACCTGACCGACCTCGCCCAGTCGATCCGCGAACATGGCGTGGTGCAGCCGGTGGTGGCGCGGCCGTCGAAAACCCAACCGGGCCGCTACGAGATCATCGCCGGCGAGCGACGCTGGCGTGCGGCGCAACGCGCCGGGCTGACCGAAATCCCGATTATCGTGCGCGACGTCAACGATCGCACGGCGCTCGAACTGGCGATCATCGAAAACGTCCAGCGCACCGACCTCAATCCGGTCGAGGAGGCGCTCGGCTACCAGCAGCTGATCGACGACCATGGCTATACCCAGGCCGATCTCGGCCAGGTGATCGGTAAGAGCCGCAGCCATGTCGCCAACACGTTGAGACTGCTCAAGCTGCCCGACGTCATCCGCGACATGCTGGTCGACGGGGCGCTTTCTGCCGGCCACGCCCGTACCCTGGTGACGGCCAACGACCCGGCTGGGCTTGCCAAGCGGATCATCGATGAGGGGCTTTCGGTGCGCCAGGCCGAGGCCTTGGCGCAGCTGCCGGTCGGCGCGCCGTCGGCAAAACGCCAGCCCGCCGCACCGCCGCAAAAGGATGCCGACACGCTGGCGCTGGAGCGGCTGATGACCAGCACGATCGGCATGATCGTCACGATCGAGCACAACCAGCGCGGCGGCGTGATCAGCGTCGCCTACCGGACGCTGGAGCAGCTCGACGAGCTTTGCCGAAGGCTGAAGCGGGAGTAGGTAGGTTGCTAAAATTAGCCGGCAAATAAGATTTTTGCTGCCGCGCGGTGATTGGCGAAATCGTCGAAGTAGTCAATCTCCCCCCTTGAGGGGGAGATGGCCGGCAGGCCAGAAGGGGTCGTCAAATTTCAAGCGCCACCTCCTCTGTCGTCGCGGAAGGGGCTGGTGTTCTACGCGCTGTGATCCCCTCTGTCGCCTTTGGCGACATCTCCCCCTCAAGGGGGGAGATCAGGTGCGCTGCGCCAGCCTGGCGCTCTCCACGGCGATGCCGAGCAGGGCCTGGCGTGCCAGCGCGACCGACAGATCCGGCCGCCGGCGTGTCTGCAGGACCGCCGTCTGCAGGCGGTTGAGGGCGCGCCCGAGCGCCTCGCTGCTCCAGCGTTCGAGGGCTTTCTCGACCAGCTTGCGCCTGGAGAAAAACACCGGCGGGCGCGCCGCGGCAACGACCGAAGCGGCATTGCGGCCGCCGGCGTCCATCTGGCCGCGCATCGCCTGGATCGCCTGCAACTGCCGCATCGCCGATGAAAGTACCAGAAAGGGCTGGCCGCCGGACTGGCAATGGCGGGTGAAGGCGGTGTCGAAATCGGCGATCCTGCCTTCGAGCAGGGCGTCGACCGCCGCGTCGAAGGAGAGGCCCGAGACATCGCCAGACGTCGCCTTGACGTCGTCGAGGCCGATTTCGGCCTGGCCATGCGCGTAAAGCACCAGCTTTTCGATCTCGCCGCGCGAGGCCAGCCGGTCGCCGCCGAGATTGCGGCGCAGCGCCTGCCGCGCCTCCAGCGTCATCGACATGCCGGCCTTGCGCAGTTCGTCGTCGATGATCGTATCGATATCCCTGGCCTCATCGGCGTAGCAAGGCAGAGCCATGGCATTGTCCGCCGCCTCCACCACGGCGCGCAGGCCGACGCCCTTCTTCAGGTCGCCGGCCTCGATGAGGATGATGGCGTCCCGCGCGGGCTCCGACGTCAGCGCCTTGACGTCATCGGCAAGCGCCTTCTGAGCGCCGGCGTTGCGCACCCATAGCAGGCGCCGCTCCGAAAACATCGGCACGGTGCGGGCCTCGTCGAGCAGGCGGCCCTCGTCGCGATCGACCTCCGAACCGTCCAGCCTGACGACCGAGAACGGATCGTCAAGCGGCAGGCCGGTCTTGCCGGCAAAGGCCTTTGCCCGCTCGGCAACCAGCCCGCGATCGGGACCGTAAAGCAGCACGATCGAGACGCGCGGATCCGGCTTCGCGAGCCATGCATCGACCTCGTATGCTTTCTTTTGTGCCATGGGCGCTGATTAGCATGACGCGGGCGCGGGGTGAACGGCGCCGCCCTCCTTTCCTTCTCCCCCTTGTGGGAGAAGGTGGATTGGCGCGCAGCGCCAAGACGGTTGAGGGGTGCTGGCCGGAGCGCTGTTGGTGCCAAGCTGGAACACCCCTCATCCGACCGAGCTTCGCTCGGCCACCTTCTCCCACAAGGGGAGAAGGAGGTGCTCGTGCCGCCCAACCCGACGCATTGCCTTATCTGGCGGGAAACCCGGCGCAATCATCTCCCAAATTGCGCGCCGGCGCGGAAGATCGACAAGAAATTTCGCCGACATATCTCCATCCTGTCGGCCGCGGGCAGCAGCCAGCGGCAGCGAAGCCTCGCCCGACGAATTGGCACTGGTCTGGCGGTGTGCAAGTATCCTGGCCGGGCAACAGTGGAGGACCGAGATCATGGCCGATGCCGGAATGCTGCGCTTCCATGTTCCGGAACCGGAAGTGCGGCCGGGCGGGACGCCGGATTTCTCCAATGTGAGCATTCCAAAAGCTGGCTCGGTGCCGCGCCCGAAGATCGACGTCGACCCGCGCGACATCCGCGATCTGGCCTTCTCGATCATTCGCGTGCTCAACCGCGCCGGCGAGGCGGTCGGGCCGTGGGCAGGGCTGCTTTCGGACGACGAGTTGCTGGAGGGGCTGCGCCATATGATGACGCTGCGCAGCTTCGATGCGCGCATGCAGATGGCGCAGCGCCAGGGCAAGACCTCTTTCTACATGCAGCACCTCGGCGAAGAGGCTGTGAGCTGCGCCTTCCGCAAGGCGCTGTCGCGGGGCGACATGAATTTTCCGACCTATCGGCAGGCCGGCCTGCTCATCGCCGACGGCTACCCGATGGTCACGATGATGAACCAGATCTATTCGAACGAGGCCGATCCGCTGAAAGGGCGGCAATTGCCGATCATGTATTCGTCGAAGGAGCACGGCTTCTTCTCGATCTCCGGCAACCTGGCGACGCAGTACATCCAGGCGGTCGGCTGGGCGATGGCTTCGGCGATCAGCAACGATTCAAAGATCGCCGCCGCCTGGATCGGCGACGGCTCGACCGCCGAGTCCGACTTCCATTCGGCGCTGGTGTTCGCCTCGACCTACAAGGCGCCGGTCGTGCTCAACGTCGTCAACAACCAGTGGGCGATCTCGACCTTCCAGGGCATCGCCCGCGGCGGTTCCGGCACTTTTGCCGCCCGTGGGCTCGGCTTCGGTATTCCGTCGCTGCGCGTCGACGGCAACGACTATCTCGCCGTCCATGCGGTGGCCAAATGGGCGGCGGAACGGGCGCGCAGCAATCTCGGGCCGACGCTGGTCGAATACGTCACTTACCGCGTCGGCGCCCATTCGAGCTCCGACGACCCGTCGGCCTACCGGCCGAAGGCCGAGTCCGATGCCTGGCCGCTCGGCGACCCGATCGTCAGGCTGAAGAACCATCTCATCCAGCGCGGCGTCTGGTCGGACGAACGCCACGCCCAGGCCGAGGCGGAAATCCTCGACACGGTGATTTCGGCGCAGCGGGAGGCCGAGCGCCATGGCACCCTGCATGCCGGCGGCAAGCCCTCGGCGCGCGACATGTTCGAGGGCGTCTATGCCGAGATGCCGCCGCATCTCAGGCGCCAGCGCCAACAGGCAGGGGTCTGACCATGCCGCGGCGGACCATGATCGAGGCTATCCGCGACGCCATGGACGTGTCGATGGCGCGCGACAGCCAAGTCATCGTGTTCGGCGAGGATGTCGGCTTCTTCGGCGGCGTCTTCCGCTGCACGCAAGGCCTGCAGGCGAAATACGGAAAGAGCCGCTGCTTCGATGCGCCGATCAGCGAATCCGGCATTGTCGGCGCGGCCATCGGCATGGCCGCCTACGGGCTGAAGCCTTGCGTCGAGGTGCAGTTTGCCGACTATGTTTATCCAGCCTATGACCAGATCGTCTCGGAAGCGGCGCGGCTGCGCTACCGGTCGAACGGCGATTTCACCTGCCCGATCGTCGTGAGAATGCCGACCGGCGGCGGCATTTTCGGCGGCCAGACCCACAGCCAGAGCCCGGAGGCGCTGTTCACCCACGTCTCCGGCTTGAAAGTCGTGGTGCCCTCGAATCCGTATGACGCCAAAGGCCTTTTGATCGCGGCGATCGAGGATCCGGACCCGGTGATCTTCCTGGAACCGAAGCGGCTTTATAACGGCCCCTTCGACGGTCATCACGAGCGGCCGGTAACGCCATGGTCGAAACATGAGCTCGGCGAGGTTGCCGACGGCCATTACACGGTGCCGCTCGGCAAGGCGGTGATCCGACGGCCGGGTGCGGCGGTCACCGTGCTTGCCTATGGCACGATGGTCTATGTCGCCCAGGCGGCAGCCGAGGAGACCGGCATCGATGCCGAGATCATCGATCTGAGGACACTGCTGCCGCTCGACCTCGAGACGATCGTCGCCTCGGTCAACAAGACCGCGCGCTGCGTGGTCGTGCACGAGGCGACGCTGACATCGGGGTTCGGCGCCGAACTTTCGGCGCTGGTTCAGGAGAGCTGCTTCTATCATCTGGAAGCGCCTGTGGCGCGGGTCACCGGCTGGGACACGCCCTATCCGCATGCGCAGGAGTGGGACTATTTTCCCGGTCCTGCCCGGCTAGGCCGCGCGCTGGTCGAAACGATGGAAGCCTGAAGAGGGAACGATGGGCGAATATGTCATCAAGCTGCCCGATGTCGGCGAAGGCGTCGCCGAGGCCGAGCTCGTCGAATGGCAGGTCAAGGTCGGCGATCTCGTGCGCGAGGACGCCGTGCTTGCCGCTGTCATGACCGACAAGGCGACGGTCGAAATTCCGTCGCCCGTCGATGGCGAGATCGTCTGGTTGGGCGCCGAGATCGGCGACACGGTGGCGATCGGCTCGCCGATTGTCAGGTTGAAGGTGGCCGGCGAGGGAAATGTGAACGCAGGCGCGAAATCGGCGGAGGGTGAGGCGGCACCTACCCCCACCCCTAGCCCCTCCCCACAAGGGGGAGGGGGACGAGCTTCGGCCGCCAAAGCCGAAGCCAGGTCCAGCTCGCCCTTGGTCGGGCATGTGCCAAGAACCGAGGGCGCACGAACGGCGGATACGGAGTCCCCCTCCCCCTTGTGGGGAGGGGTTAGGGGTGGGGGTATTGCGCCGGCTTTCGAGGGTATAGCGCCGGTCGGTGCGCCGCGCCCCGAGGGCGAAAAGCCACTGGCCTCGCCGGCCGTCCGCCTTAGGGCGAAAGAGGCCGGCATCGACCTTCGGCAGGTCCCGGGAACCGGCCCGGCCGGCCGCATCCGGCACGAGGACATCGACGCCTTCCTGGCACGCGGACCGCAGCTCGCGAAGGCCCCTGGCCTCGCCCGCAACGAGGCGGTCGAGGACATCAAGATAGTCGGGCTCAGGCGAAAGATCGCCGAGAAGATGACGCTGGCCAGGTCGCGCATCCCGCATATCACCTATGTCGAGGAGATCGACGTCACCGCGCTCGAGGATTTGCGCGCCGCGCTCAACAAGGAGAAGCGGCCCGGCGCGGACAGGCCGAAGCTGACGCTGCTGCCGTTCCTGATGCGGGCGATGGTCAAGGCAATCGCCGACCAGCCCAATGTCAACGCACTGTTCGACGACGAAGCCGGCATCGTCCACAAGCATGGCGGCGTCCATATCGGCATCGCCGCGCAGACGGCTTCCGGGCTGATGGTGCCGGTGGTCAAGCACGCCGAGGCGCGCGACATCTGGGACTGTGCAGCCGAGGTTGTCAGGCTGGCCGAGGCGGCAAAATCCGGCACGGCGACGCGCGACGAACTGTCGGGATCGACCATCACCATCACTTCGCTGGGCGCCATGGGCGGCGTGGCGACGACGCCGGTGATCAATCATCCGGAAGTGGCGATCGTCGGCGTCAACAAGATGATGGTGCGGCCGGTATGGGACGGCAGTCAGTTCATCCCGCGCAAGATGATGAACCTGTCCTCCAGCTTCGACCACCGCGTCATCGACGGCTGGGACGCGGCGGTGTTTATCCAGCGGATCAAGACGCTGCTGGAGACGCCGGCGCTGATTTTTGTGGACTGAGGAGATGAACAGAGGATCGCAGGGGCGTGAGATGAGAGCAGTAGCGATCCTTCGCGCCCCCCTCTGCCCTACCGGGCATCTCCCCCTCAAGGGGGGAGATCGGACGTCATCCCGCCTTTCGCCAATCTCCAGCTTTGCAGGACTAAGCCGAACGCGAAAGCTGCCAATCTCCCCCCTCGAGGGGGAGATGTCCGGCAGGACAGAGGGGGGTGCTGCCCCGCCGGCTCGTCGAACTAAGGTGCAATGATGAAGGAAATCTCCTGCAAGCTGCTGGTCATCGGCGCCGGTCCGGGCGGCTATGTCTGTGCCATCCGCGCCGGGCAGCTGGGCATCGACACGGTGATCGTCGAGGCAGGCAGACCGGGCGGCACTTGCCTCAATGTCGGCTGCATCCCGTCAAAGGCGCTGATTTATGCAGCCGAAGAGTTCGAAAAGCTCTCGCACATGGCCGGCGGCAAAAGTCCACTCGGCATAACGGTCGCGGCACCGTCGCTTGATCTCGCCGCGACCATTGCCTGGAAAGACGGCATCGTTAGCCGGCTGAACAACGGCGTCGCCGGCCTGCTGAAGAAAGCTGGCGTGAAGACGGTGCATGGCTGGGCGACATTTCGCGACGGCAAGACCGTTGCCGTCGAGACCGAGATCGGCATGCAGGTGATCCGAGCCGAAACGGTGGTGATAGCGACCGGCTCGGCGCCGGTCGAGCTGCCGTCGCTGCCGTTCGGCGGGCCGGTCATTTCGTCGACCGAGGCGCTGGCGCTGAGCGAAGTTCCGGAGAGGCTGGCGGTGGTCGGCGGCGGCTATATCGGGCTGGAACTCGGCATCGCCTTTGCCAAGCTGGGCGCCAAGGTGACCGTGGTCGAGGCGTTGCCGCGCGTGCTGGCGCAATATGATGCGGAACTGACCCGGCCGGTGGTGAAGCGGCTGGCCGAACTCGGCATCGAGGTGCTCGTGAACGCCAAGGCCAAGGGGCTGTCCACTAAGCGCGACGCGCTGCTGGTCGAGACGAATGGCGGCAAGAACGGCAAGATCGCTGCCGACAAGATGCTGGTCACGGTCGGTCGCAAGCCGGTGACCGAAGGCTGGGGGTTGGAGCAGATCGACCTCGACATGGCCGGACCCTTCATCCGCATCGACGACCAGTGCCGCAGCTCGATGCGCGGCATCTTTGCCATTGGCGACGTCACCGGCGAGCCGATGCTGGCGCATCGGGCCATGGCGCAAGGCGAAATGGTCGCCGAGATCGTTGCCGGCCACAAGCGCAGCTGGGACAGACGAGCGATCCCGGCTGTCTGTTTCACCGATCCGGAGCTGGTCACCGCAGGCCTGTCGCCGGAGGAGGCCAAGACCCGTGGCGAGATCAAGGTCGGACAGTTTCCCTTCACCGCCAATGGCCGGGCGATGACGAAGTTGGGCGAGGACGGATTCGTCCGGGTAGTGGCGCGGGCGGACAGCCATCTGGTGCTTGGCATCCAGGCCGTCGGCCAGGGCGTGTCGGAGCTGTCGACGGCGTTTGGGCTGGCGCTGGAGATGGGTGCGACGCTGGAGGATATCGCCGGGACGATCCATGCCCATCCGACACAGGGCGAGGGTTTTCCGGAAGCGGCGCTGAAGGCGCTGGGGCACGCACTGCATGTCTGATGGCTCGCGCTCTCCCCCCTTGAGGGGGAGATGGCCGGCAGGCCAGAGGGGGTCGGTTCGACTGGATGCGACCTCCCTTGCGACAGATGGAGGTTGGCGCTCTACGCGAGGCGACCCCCTCTGTCGGCGACATCTCCCCCTCGAGGGGGGAGATTACGCAGCTCACCCTGCAAGCCGGCTAACCATTTCGTGCTGCGCATAGGCGCGGCCGAAGCGGTTGGCCAGGAAGGCGTCGAGGGCGATGTCCTCCTGCTTGATGAAGCCCCTGGCCGGCAAGGTGCCGTCCGCGAGCATGTCGAGCACCGCGCAGATGGCGGAGGCGGTGGTGATCTGGATGGCGCTGCGCACCGTTTCGCCGTCGCGCCTGGCGTAGATCTTGTTGGCGTAGGTTTCCTGCAGCAGACGGCCGTTCTTGCGGCCGCTGACGGTGACGAAGACGACAACCACGTCCTGCAGCGTCGCCGGCAGGGCGCTTTCGAAAATGTCCTTCAGCACGTCGCGGCGGTGCCGCAGGCCGAGGTCGTTGAGCAGCGCCTTCATAATAGCGGCATGGCCGGGATAGCGGATGGTGCGATAGTTCAGCGTCCGCACCTTGCCTTTCAGCGTTTCGGCCAGCGTGCCCAGCCCGCCCGAGGTGTTGAACGCCTCGTAGGTGACGCCGTCGAGCGAGAATTCTTCACGCTCCTCCAGCGGCGGCACTTCGATCAGCTCGCCTTCGACGATCGCCTCGCAAGGCTCGCAATATTCGTTGATGACGCCGTCGGTGCTCCAGGTCAGATTGTAGTTCAGCGCATTCGACGGGTATTGCGGCAGCGCGCCGACCCGCATGCGCACGCTTTCCAGCGTGTCGAAGCGGCTGGCGAGATCGTTGGCAACGATCGAGATGAAGCCCGGCGCCAGACCGCATTGCGGGATGAAGGCGCTGCTGCCGGAACGAGCCAGTTCCTTGACCCGCCTGGTGCTGACAACGTCTTCGGTCAGATCGAGATAGTGCACGCCGGCGCTGGCCGCCGCCTCGGCGATGCGCGTGGTCAGATGGAAGGGCGCCGCGCTGAGCACCGCGAATTTGCCGGCCAGGGCCGATTCGAGGGTGCCGGCGGCTTCGATGTCGAGTTCCAGCGTCTCGACCGTTTCAGGCAGTTCGGCCGCGCCGAGCTGCGCCGCCGAGCGGTCGACGAGCGTAACATGGTAGTTGCCCGTGGAAGCCAGCATCTCGGCAATGGTCGAGCCGATCTTGCCGGCGCCGACGACGATGATTTCCTTCATGACCGGTCCCTCGCACCAATGCTAAATTCACGGTTAGAATCGCAGCTTGCCTGTCGAAAGGAAGCGTGAGATTGTACGAAACGCAGCCTCTCTTTGGGCAATGTGACGGTAAGGTTCGTCGAAATGCTCAGCGATGCCGACCAGGCTCTGCTTTCCCTGCTGCGCACCAATGCGCGCGCCTCGACCGCAGAACTGGCGCGGCGGCTCGGCGTCTCACGAACGACGGTGCAAAGCCGGATCGAGCGGCTGGAACAGCGCGGCATCATCGCCGGCTACGGGGTCAGGCTGTCGCCGGATTACGAGCAGGGGCTGGTCAGGGCGCATGTCCTGCTCACCGTCACCCCCAAGCTTGCCGACAAGGTGGTGCGCAGCCTGCAGGCGCTGGCACCGGTTCGCACGCTGCACTCGGTCAGCGGCAATTTCGACATGATCGTCATCGTCGAGGCGCCGTCGATCAGGGATCTCGACACGCTTCTCGACCAGATCGGCGCCATGGACGGAGTCGAGCGCACGTCGTCGTCGATCATCCTGTCGACGCGGATCGACCGCTGAGCGGGCTGGTGTCGCGGGTCCAGATGCTGGCGGGACAGCGCCCCCCTCTGCCCTGCCGGGCATCTCCCCCTCCAGGGGGGAGATTGGATGTCACCGCGGCTTTCGCCAATCTCCAAGGTGGCTGAATGGATGCTATCGGCGAAGCTGCCGATCTCCCCACTAAAGGGGAGGATGTCCGGCAGGACAGAGGGGGGCGCGAAGGATCACCAAGGGCGGTGATCGTTCTGGCGTTACCGCAGCAAAGCGATATAGGCTTTCAAAATGTGGATCGATGGCGTGCAGCCGCCCCCTATCTCTCGCAGCATCGCGCGTTCACCCAAAGAACCTAGACAGGAGGCCTCCTTGCCCAAGCAGTGTTTTGGAAAATCCCATGTGCCATTGTCGCCGGCGGTCAGGGCCGGCGATTTCGTCTATGTCTCGGGCCAGGTGCCGGTCGGCACAGACGGGCTGGTGGTCAAGGGCGGCATCGCCGAACAGACCGAGCAGGTGCTGTCGAACGTCAAGGCGGCACTGGCGCTGGCCGGCTGTACCCTCGACGACGTAGTCAAGACGACGGTCTGGCTCGAAGACGCCCGCGATTTCGGCATTTTCAACACCGTCTATGCCAGGCATTTCCCGAAAGACCCGCCGGCGCGCACGACAGTGGAGTCGCGGCTGATGATCGACATCAAGATCGAGGTCGAGGCCGTTGCCTACAGGCCGGCCTGACGGGAAAATGGAGACAGGCGCGATGCAATTCGATCTCCTGATAAAAGGCGGCCGCCTCATCGATCCGGCCTCCGGCCTCGACGCGCAGCGCGATCTGGCGATTGCCGACGGCCGTATCGCCGCGATCGACACCGAAATCCCATTCGAACGTGCCGCCCGCGTCATCGATGCCACGGGCTCGATCGTCGCGCCGGGCCTGATCGACCTGCACAGCCATGTCTATTGGGGCGGCACGTCGCTCGGCGTCGATGCCGACCGGCTCGCCGCAAAGAGCGGCACCACCACCTTCATCGATGCCGGAAGTGCCGGTGCCGGCAATTTCCTCGGCTTTCGCCGCCACGTCATCGAGCGCTCGAAAGTCCGTATTCTGGCTTACGTCAACATTTCCTTTGCCGGCATATTCGGCTTCTCGCAGACCGTGGCGGTCGGCGAGTGCAGCGACCTCCGGCTCTGCGAACCGCGCGAGACCGTAGCGGCGGCTCGCGAGCACGCGGACGTGGTTGTCGGCGTCAAGGTCCGCTCGGGTCGCCATGCCGGCGGCACCAGCGGCATCGCGCCGGTCGATCTCGCGCTCGAAGCCGCCGACAAAGCCGGCCTGCCGCTGATGGCGCACATAGACGAGCCGCCGCCGGGCCGCTCGGAAGTGCTGCCGCGGCTGCGCAAGGGCGACATCCTCACCCACTGCTTCCGGCCGTTTCCCAACGCGCCGGTCTTCGCCTCGGGGGCGGTGCGGCCAGATATGCGGCTGGCGCGCGAGCGCGGCGTCATCTTCGATATCGGCCACGGCATGGGCTCGTTCGATTTCGAAGTGGCCAAGGCGATGCTCGGCGAGGGGCTGGCGCCGGACGTGATCAGCAGCGACGTGCATCTCTACTGCGTCGACGGGCCGGCCTTCGACATTCTGGTGTGCATGTCGAAGCTGCTGGCGCTCGGCATGCCGCTGGTCGAGGTGCTGCGCGCCGCGACACAGCGGCCGGCCGAAGCGATCGCCAGGCCCGATCTCGGCAGGCTGGCGGTGGGTGCGGTCGGCGACATCGCGGTGCTGCGGCTGCGTCCGGGCCGCTTCACCTTTGTCGATTCGGTCGGCGCCTCGCTGGTCGCCGAGCAAAGGCTGGTCTCGGACGGAATCGTGGTCGGCGGCAGCTGGTGGCCGAACGAGGCGGTGGACGATCTCGGCGAGACCGAACGCTTCGAAGCGCATGCGCACGACACGCATGTCGAGGTGGCGAGCCGGCATTTCGGGCGTGGGTGATCTCCCCCCTTGAGGGGGAGATGTCGCCGAAGGCGACAGAGGGGGTCGGTTCGACTGGGCTCGCTTCCTGCAACGGACGGAGGTTGGCGCTCGACGCGCCGCGACCCCCTCTGGCCTGCCGGCCATCTCCCCCTCGAGGGGGGAGATCACAGCTTCACCGCCCCGCCGCTCCATAAACCGGCGTCGCAATGCCTTCCATCCTCGCCTTGATCTGCAGCGCGACGTACTTCGAATAGAAGCGCGACAGCGCCAGATTGCCGCCGTGGAACCACAGCGCTTCCTGTGCCGTCGGCTTCCACATGTTGCGCAATTCGCCTTGCCACGGACCCGGGTCGCCTTTCACGCCCGAGCCAATCCCCCAGCACGGGCCGACCTTGTCGGCGACTTCGCGCGAGACGATCGCCGCCACCGTTTCGTTCATCGAGAGATAGCCGGTGCAGGCGATGATTGCGTCGGCCGCCAGTTCGGTGCCGTCGTCGAAGAGGATGCCTGTCTGCGTCAGCGACTTGATCCCGACGCCGCTGCGGATGCCGATCTCGCCGTCGATGATCAGGTCGCAAGCGCCGACATCGATGTAGAAGCCCGAGCCGGTGCGGTAGGCCTTCATCAGGAGCCCGGTCTCGTCGTCGCCGAAATCGATGGCGAAGCCGGCGCCGCGCAAACGATCGTAGAAGGCCGCGTCGCGCGCCTTGATGATGTCGTAAAGCGCCCGCTGGCCTTGCGGCAGCAGCGCGAACGGCGTCGAGGCGACGATCATGTCGGCCTTCTCGGTGGTGATGCCGCGGGCCAGCGCCTTTTCCGAAAAGATCTCGAAACCGATCTCCATCAGCGTGTCCGACTTGACCACCGTCGTCGGCGAGCGCTGGACCATCGTCACCTCGGCGCCGCTCTCCCAGAGGTCGACGCTGACGTCATGGCCGGAACTTGCGGCGCCGATGACGGCGACCTTTTTGCCGCGGAATTTCTCGCCGCTGGAATACTGGCTGGAATGCAGGATCTCGCCGTTGAAGACATCGGCACCCGGCAGGTCGATGCGCCTGGGCGGGCCATAGGCGCCGGTCGCAAAGACGATATGCTTCGGCTTTAGCGTGATGCGCTCGCCGGCGCGATCGAGTTCGACCGTCCAGACCCTTTCGGTCTCGTCATAGGACGCGCTCACGCATGTCGTGGAGGTCCAGTAGTTGAGCTCCATGACGCGCGTATACATCTCCAGCCAGTCGCCCATCTTGTCCTTGGGCGTGAACACGGGCCAGTTCTCGGGAAACGGTATGTAGGGCAGATGGTCGTACCAGACCGGGTCGTGCAGCACGAGCGAGCGGTAGCGATTGCGCCAGGAATCGCCGGCCTGAGCGTTCTTCTCGATGACTATGGCCGGCACGCCCAATTGCCTGAGCCGCGCCCCGAGCATGATGCCGCCCTGGCCGCCGCCGATGACCAGGCAATAAGGCTGCTGGCCGGCGCCGAGTTCACGTGTCTCGCGCGCCCTCGCCTCCAGCCAGGTCTCGCGCTCCGGATCGGCCTTGTGGCGGACGCCCAGCGGCCGCGCCGGGCCCTTGCGCTCCTCAAACCCCTTGAGATCGCTCATCGCGGTAAACAGTGTCCGGCATTTGCCGTCCCTGAGGCGCATGATGCCTTGGCCCCACGCCGATGACGTCTCGAAAGAAAACCAGGCTTCGATCGTGCCTTCGTCCGAAGTCGCTTCGCCGCTGAGCTGCCACCGGGCAGGTTTTGTCGTTGCCAGCGTCGCCGCCAGCATGTCGCGGATCGCGGCGCGGCCCTCCATCGTCCTGACGTTCCAGGTGAAGGTCAAGAGATCGCGCCAGTAGCAGTCCTCGACGAACAAATTGGTTGCCGCCTCGACGTCGCCGGCCTCGAGCGCCCGGGCAAAGGAATCGAGCCAGGTGGCCGCCTGTTTCGTCGGTGCGATGTCGAGCATCTGTCTTCCTAACTTCCAGTGGCCTTTGCGCTGCCCTCATTCTTACCCTTTCCCGGATCTTTGCGGGAGAGGGTGAGGGCAGCGCAAACAGTCCGGAAGCTAAGGGCGCAGCGTAGGCCGAAGCGACTGCCGCTGCCGTCAGGCCCGCGCGCGGGCCTGATCCGAACCGCTATCCAGCCATGCAAGATCGTCCGGCGAAAGTGAAATGTCGAGCGCCTGGAGGCTGTCTTCCAATTCGTCGAGCGTGCGCGGCCCGATCAGCGGGACGGACGGAAACGGCTGCGCCAGCACATAGGCGAGCGCGACGTGGATCGGGCTTTTGCCCAGCCGTCTGGCGAGCTCGATGGCGCGGTCGCGACGGCCGAAATTCCTCTCCGAATACCAGACCCGGACCAGCTCCTCATTGTCGCGCCGGTCGCGGCCGGCGCGGTCGGTGAAGAAGCCGCGGCCCTGGCTCGACCAGGCGAAATTCGGCATCTGCCGGGCGGTAAGCCAGGCCTTCCATTCGTCGCTGGAGGAGGTGACGCAGCCTGCCCAGATCGGCTCCAGCATCTCGGCCAGCGAGAAATTGTTGGAAAGCGCGCCGGGCTTCTGCTTGCCGGTGCGCTCGGCGTAGGCAATCGCCTTGTCCATGCGTTCCATCGTCCAGTTCGAGCCGCCGAACGGACCGCGAATGCGGCCGGCCTTGACCTCGCGGTCCATCGCATCGACGAATTCGTCGACCGGCACGTCCGGATTGTCGCGATGCATGAAATAGACGTCGATATGGTCGGTCTGCAGCCGTTCGAGCGACTGGGTGAGCTGCTTGCCGATGACGTCGGGATAGCAGAGCGGCGAGTGCGCGCCCTTGCCGATGACCACCGACTGCTCGCGCACGCCGCGGTTCTTCAGCCACTGGCCGAGCAGCGTCTCGGTATAGCCGGAACCGTAGACGAAGGCGGTGTCGAACAGATTGCCGCCGGCCTCGAAATAGGCATCGAGCAGGATGGCGCCCGACGAAAAGGTGCGGAAATCCTCGAAGCCGAGCGCCAGGCACGAGGCCGGCCGCGGCAGGCCCGGAATGCTGCGCTTGGGGATGGCGGTTCCGCCGGAGCGCAGCTTCCGTCCGGAGATCGTGTTGACGCGCTTTGCCGGTTTCTCGATGTCGTATTCGAGCCCGATCGCGGCCCGCCATTTGTCAAGCACGCGCAGATTGCCGAGACTGTCGGCCCAGCCCATGCCGGGCCAGGCGAACTCCTGCTTTCCGCCGAGAATTGCCTCGCCGGCGGCGTCGACCTCAAATGCGTACAGCCAGCCGTCTTCCGTGACCTCGACCACCTCGGTGTCACCCGGACGGATGATGCGGATTTCGCCGGTGCCGCCTTGCTGGCCGCCGGCATACCAGAAATCCGCCACCTCGATGCGGCCTTTGCTGCCGACAATACGCAAGACATTGTCCTGAGCGAGCGAGATGCTGCAGGACACTTCCGCGACGATGCCGCCCGGAAAATGCAACAGCGCCGACGCCCATTCGTCGACGCCGGATTGGCCGAGATGCGCAGCGCCGACGACTTTGTCCGGCTCGGCGAAGGGCTTTCCCACTGCTGCGCCGGCAATCAGCCGCGCCATCGAGACGGGATAACCGCCGACATCGAGAATGCCGCCGCCGGCGAGATCCTTGGCGTAAAGCCGGTGCTCCGGCATGAAGCCCGGCATGGCGAAGCCGAAGCTGGATTTGATCATCTTGATGTCGCCGATCGCGCCGGCCCTGATCAGCTCGACCAGCTTGGCCGTCTGCGGATGCAGCCGGTACATGAAGGCTTCGCCGAGAAAGGTGCCGGCCTTGCGCGCGGCATGGATCATGGCGTCGGCTTCGAATGCGGTCAGGCCAAGCGGCTTTTCGCAAAGCACGTGCTTTCCGGCCTCGGCCGCCTTGATCGCCCATTCGGCATGGCTCGGATGCGGCGTCGAAATATAGATCGCGTCGACATCCGGATCGCCAACCAAAGCCTCGTAGCCGTCCAGGATGCGGGCGCCGGGGAAAGCCTCGGTGAGCCCCGCCTTGCCGGGATTGCGCGCCCCTAAGGCGACCAATGTGCCGGTGCGCGAATGGGCGACGCCCCCGGCAAAAGCCTTGGCGATGTTGCCGGGCCCGAGAATGCCCCAGCGAACTTTTTCTGGTTTGGACGTCATGTCAAATCTCCGTGGGGTGGCCGCGAGCAATCGCGATCGGACAAAAGAAAGATGGGTTAGCGAACGCGTGCGCCGGTGGCGTCGAAGAGAAGCGAGCGGTCGGCTTTGATCGACACCACCAGGTCGTCGCCGTTCGCGCGATGCCGCGAGGCCTCGCGCTCGATGATCAGTTCCTCGCGTCCGCCCCCGGTACCGGAATTGGCATAGACATAGCTCACCGATCCCAAGTGCTCGGCGACGTCGGCCTTGAGGGTAAGGTCGCAATCGCCCTGGCCGGCGTCGAAGAAATGCTCCGGCCGCACGCCAAGCACGACATCGCCGCCTGTTGCAGGCAAGGCATCCGAAAGCGGCTTGCGCAGTCGCGCGCCGCGATGATTGACCAGTTCGACGACCGCCGCACCGTTGTCGGCCCCGACCATTTTTGCCGCCAGGAAGTTCATTTTGGGCGAGCCGACGAAGCCGGCAACGAAGCGGTTGGCGGGGTCGTCGTAGAGATCGAGCGGCGCGCCGATCTGCTCGATATTGCCGGCGTTGAGCACGACGATCCTGTCGGCCAGCGTCATCGCCTCGGTCTGGTCGTGCGTCACATAGACCATGGTAACGCCGAGTTCCTTATGAAGGCGCGATATCTCGACGCGCATCTGCACCCGGAGCTCGGCATCGAGATTGCTGAGCGGTTCGTCGAACAGGAACACTTGCGGCTCACGCACGATGGCGCGGCCGATGGCGACGCGCTGGCGCTGGCCGCCCGACAATTGCCGCGGCCGCCGCTTCATCAGCTCGGCGATGCGCAGGATTTCGGAAGCCCGCTTCACCCGCCGCTCGGTATCTGCCTTGGGGTTGCCGGTCATTCTCAGGCCGAAGCTCAGATTCTGCTCGACCGTCATGTGCGGATAGAGCGCGTAGGACTGGAACACCATGGCGATGCCGCGATCGGCCGCCTCGACGTCGTTCACCACCTTGCCGCCAATGGCGATCTCGCCGTCGCTGATGTCCTCGAGCCCGGCGATCATCCGAAGCAGCGTGGACTTGCCGCAGCCGGAAGGGCCGACGAAGACGACGAATTCGCCGTCATCGATGTCGATATTGGCGCCGTGGACGATCTCGAAGACGCCGAAGCGCTTGATGACGTTTTTGAGTGTGACTGCCGCCATGCTGATCCTTACTTGATGGCGCCGGCGGCGATGCCGGCAACGAAATGGCGCTGCAGAAGCACGAACACGACGAGCATTGGCGCCGTCAGCATCACCGCGCCCGCCATGATGCCGCCCCAGGACACCTTGGTGAGACCGATCAGCGTGCCGAGCGCCACGGGCGCGGTCATCGCGCCCGGCTTGGAATTGATCAGCAGCGGCCAGAGATAGTTGTTCCAGGAGGCAAGGAAGAGGATGATGGCGAGCGCCGCCAGCATCGGCCGCGCCAGAGGCAGTGCGACGAACAGGAATATCCGCCATTCCTTGACGCCCTCGACCTTGGCGGCGTCGAACAGCTCGTGCGGCATCATCGAAAAACTCTGCCGCATGAAGAGCACGCCCAGCGAATTGAACAGCGGCGGCACGATCAGCGCCACCCAGGTGTTGGCGAGCTTGAAGTCGCGCGCCACCATGATGAATTGCGGGATCAGCACGACCGCATAGGGCAGCGTGATGGTGCCGAAGATGATGGCGACGACCATGCCCTTGCCGAAGAAGTTGTAACGCGCCAGCGCCCAGCCGGCCATCGAGGTCAGCATCACCGATAGGAAGGTATAGGTCACCGCCACCGAGACGGAGATGCCGATGGCGCCGATGAAATTGGTGCCGCGCTGCAGATTGCTGACATTGTCGAGGAAATTGCCATGCGGCAAAAGCTCGATGTCGGGGCTGAAGATGCCGTTGTCGGGCATCGTCGAAAAAACCACCATCATCCACAGCGGAAACAGCCAGACCAGCGCCAGCGGCGTCAGGAACAGATGCAGCGCGATGCTGCGTCCCAATCTGGCCTGGGAACGGCTGACTCTTGAGTGCGAGGTCATTTCGGTTCCCTCGTCAGCCATATCTGCACCAGCGAAATGGCAATCGCCAGCCCGGCCATGGTGTAGGCGACGGCCGAAGCGTAGCCGAAATTGAGCGACCGGAAGCCCTGGCGGTAAAGCAGCAGCCCGAGCGTTTCGGTGCCGCCGCCCGGCCCGCCGCGCTCGGTGATCAGGAAGGGCTCGGTGAACAGCTGCATGGTGCCGATGATCGACAGCACGGCGCAGAACACGATGATCGGCTTGAGCAGCGGCAGCGTGATGTAGAAGAACTGTTTGACCTTGCTGACCCGGTCCAGGGTCGCCGCCTCGTAGACATCCTCGGGAATCGACTGCAGGCCGGCGAGCAGGATGATGGCGTTGTAGCCGGCCCAGCGCCACGTCACCGCCATCATGATCACCGCCATCGCCGGGGTGACGTTGGTAAACCAGTCGACACTGGGCAGGCCGATGCTGTTCAGCAATTTGTTGATGATGCCGTAGTCGAGATTGAACATCAGCCGGAAAACCGCCGAATAGGCGACCTCGCCGACCACGACCGGCGCGAAGAAGGCAAAGCGGAACAGGCCACGGGCCTTGAGCAGTGGCGAATTCAAAAGCACCGCCATCACAATCGCCAGCGAAATCATCACCGGCACCTGGATGACAAGGATCAGCAATGTGTTCTTCAAGGCATTGAAGAAGGCCGGATCGCCGATCAGCCGGCCCCAGTTGAAGGTCGGCGCGAAGCGCCACGGCACGGTGCGCGTCGCCTGGAACGAGATCAGGAAGGAATCGATGATCGGCCACAGCCAGAAGATCGAAAAAATCAGCAGATACGGCGCGAGGAAGCGATACGCCGTGGCGTTCTGGTAGCGCATCGTTTTTCCTCCTTTCTGCTTTCAAGTTCTTGCCTTCTCCCCTTGTGGGAGAAGGTGGATCGGCGCGTAGCGCCGAGACGGTTGAGGGGTGATGGCCGGAGTGCCGCCGGCGCCAAGCTGGAGCACCCCTCATCCGTCGCCTTCGGCGATACCTTCTCCCACAAGGGGAGAAGGGGAGCCGCGCGCTCGGAGCCGCCTCGTCTAGATCACGACTTGACCGGCAGGCCGGTCGCCGCGGCGATCTGGCTTGCGGCATCGTCGAGAGCTGCCTTGGCGTCGGGATAGCCGCCGGCCAGATATTTGGTCTGCACCGCGCGGATGATGATTTCGGCGTCGCTCTGGAACGGCGTGCCGCGGCTGGGGACGACCTTGGGCAAGGTGCCGAGGATGTCCTTCCACACGGCCTGGCCACCCCAATAGGGCAGGCCTTCGGAGACATAAGGGTCGTTGAGCGCCGAGATCAGCGACGGCACCAGGCCGAAGCCTTTCAGCATGGTGATCTGGCCCTCATTCGTCGCAAGCGTGTATTTCAGATAGGCGTAGGCGGCTTCCTTGTTCTTAGACACCGAGGTGATGGCGAGCGAGGAGCCGCCGAGATTGGCGGCGCGCGGACCGTCGGCGGTCAGGCTCGGCATCAGATAGACGCCCCATTTGCCTGCCCCATCGGGCGATTCGGTGCGCACGGTGCCTTCATACCAGCCGCCATACATCTGCGTGGCGACCTTGCCGGCGGTGTTGTTGGTGATCTTGGTGCTCCAGTCGGCAGAGGAAATGATGCCGGCATCCTTCATCTCCTTGATCTTGGTCATGGCATCGACGCATTTGGGCTGGTTGACCGTGATCGATTGCCCGTCGGCGGAGAAGTAGGCGCAACCCTGCTCATTGGAGATCATGCGGAAGAATTCGGAATCGCCGTTGAAATCGGCGTTGGTCATCGTGACGCCGGGATTGGCGGCCTGGATTTTCTTGGCGGCGGCGATGAAGTCGTCCCAGGTCTTGATCGAGGACGGATCGACGCCAGCCTTCTCGTAGAAGTCGCGGCGGTAGAACATCGCCACTGGACCGGAATCCCAGGGCATCGCATAGGCCTTGTCGTCAACCTCGAGCTCGGTACGCTTGAAGTCGGGGAATTTTGCCTGGTCTTCCGCGGTGTAGCCGAGCGTATGCAGGTCGACGAAGCAATCCGGGAACTGGCTCCAGTAGTTTTCGGCTTCGCCGTTCTCGATCGTAACGATGTCAGGCAGCCCCTCGCCGCCGGCGGCACAGCCGGCGATTGATTTGTCGTAGGTCGGCTGGTTGCCAAGGTCCTCGACCGTCACCTTGATGTCGGGATACTGCTTGTTGAAGCCCGCTATGGTGGCCTTCAGCGACGAAGCGGCGATATTCCAGCTCCAGATCGTGATTTCACCGGACTGCGCAAAGGCCGGGCTGGAGCCCAAGGCAAGCGCGAGCGCGGCGCAGGTCAATTTTATGCGCATTGAAATCCTCCCATTTCAGTTGCTCTCTGTTTGCGAGCGTGGCTAGACTAGGCCTCGGGAAAGCCTTGTCCGCGACAAAGGGAATAAGAAATGAGCGGAAAGTAAGATGCCGGAAAGGCCGTTTTACCAGCCTGGCGCCAGCAGCGTGGAGGGCCTGCCGCTGCTGCTGCAGATGTTCCACACCCAGCCCCTGGTGATGCTAAAGCCGCATTGGCACGCCCAGGTCGAGGTGAATTTCATCGTGCGTGGCGCCGTGCATTACCGCATGGATGGGCACGGGCTTTCACTTTCTGCGGGTGACATGTGCCTGTTCTGGGGCGGCCTGCCGCACCAGATGGACGAAGCGTCCGACGATGCCATCTATGCCGGCGCGCATTTGCCGCTGGTGCATTTCTTCCGGCTGCATTTGCCCGTCGATGTCCGCAACAGGCTGATGACCGGCGCGACGCTGGTGACCGACGCCACCGACCGGTCGGACGACCACAATTTCGAGCGCTGGAATCGCTATGCCCGCTCCGGCGACCCGGTCAAGGCCGAGCATGCCGTCAACGAGCTTTTGCTGCGGCTGGAGCGGGTGCGCTTCGAGCCTTACCGGCTGGTGCCCGAAACCCCGGTCGAACAGGAGATAGGCAGTCCCTTCGATCAGCAATCGCTGCGCAATGTCGGGCGCATGTGCGACTTCATCGCCGAGAATTTCCTCTACGAGATCGATTGCGTCGACATCGCCGCGGCGGCCGATATCCATCCCAAATACGCCATGAGCATATTCAAGAAATCGACCGGCATGACGCTCAATGAATATGTGAACTTGCTGCGCCTCAGCTACGCCCAGGCGCTGCTGATGCATCAGGATGCCAATGTGCTGCGCGTCGCCATGGAATCGGGCTTCGGCTCGCTCAGTGCCTTCAACAAGTCGTTCCGCAAGCTTTCCGGCATGTCGCCGTCGGATTTCCGCAGGGGCGTGGCCGGCGCCAGATAACGGCTGGATTCAAGCGATAATATCCAGGCGCCTCGGCAGGCGGTTCATCGGCGACGGCCCGTTGGCGGTGATCAGGAACTGGTCCTCGAGATTGAAGCTGGCGAGACCGTCGATGTAGAGCGGGATCTCGAATGCCAGCACCATGCCGGCCTCGATCACGACGTTGCTGTCGGCCGAGATGAACGGCCATTGCTCGGAAAACACGGAATTGCCGACGCCGTGGCCGAAATGGCCGCGGCGATAGGAACGCAGGCCCTGGCGCGCCAGGCTTTCGCTGGCGGCGCGATGCACGGCGGCTAACGGCTTTCCGGGCATAAGCGCGGCAAGCCCGTCGGCGAAGGCGCGTTCGGCTATCGCATGCAATTCGGCCTGTTCGGGCGAGGGCGGCCCGAAGGTGAAATTCCGCGACATATCCGAGGCATAGCCGTTCACGCTGCACACCATGTCGGCCTTCAGCGGATCGCCGGCGGCGGCGACGACGTCGGCGCCTTTTGGGCGAGCGCCCAGCGTGACGTATTCCGCCGTCGAGATTTGCTGCGACGACCCGGCGGCTGCATCCGCGACGCCTTGCCGGTAAAGCGCGACCAGCTCAGACTGACGCATGCCGGTCGTCGCATGCTGCTGCAGCCGCGACAGGCCGGCCTCCGACAGGGCGATGCCCTGCTGCAGAAGGTCGATCTCGCTCTGCGATTTGATTGCCCGCAGCCTGTCGAGAACCGGCGAGCCGTTGACCAGGGCAGTGCCCGGCAACATTGCCTGCATCGCGGAAAAATCGCTGGCCGAGACGAAATCCAGCTCGATGCCGAGCGTCGCACGCTCCAGCCCGAATTCTGCGAGGATCGTTTTCAGCTCGCGGACGGAGCGGGCAAGCTCGAAGGTCGCCGGACGTGAAAAACCGGGGGCGCGGCCAACTAGGCCGGCCTCGATGCGCTGCGCAACAGGCCGGTCGGCCGTCGCCGGCTCGAGCGACACCGATTCGATCCAGATCGCATGCGTGCGCAGCACGGCGCCGGCCATCGCCGCCCGGAGCTGGGCAGCCTGGAAATCCGCCACCACGACGCCGATCGGCAGGTCGCCTCGCTTGGGAATAACGACGAAACCGGCGCCGGCCCGGCGGAACAGGCCGGCCGGGCCGATCCAGGCACCGGTGGCATATTGGAACGCCTCGGGCTCGCAAAGCATCAGCGCCTCGATGCCGGCGCGCTGCATCAGGTCAGTTGCGCGCTCGCGGTCGACAAAGCCGGTCATGGGATCTCCTCGAATGCACTCGAATCCGACGCCGATGCGGCGGCGTTTGGTCTTAGCGTAGCTTCAGTGCCGCCGTGGAGCAGCTTTTTTCTGGAAGCGCTGTTCACCTTGAGAGTTCGTCGTCGGGAAACGAAAAAAGCCGCGGCGAACCACGGCTTTCAACGCGACAAGTGGTCTGTTTCGAATGCTTACTCGGTTTCGTCAGAGGTGTCGTCGGCAGTGTCTGCCGCGTCTTTCGCGGCCTTTCTATCCAGCGCTGCCTGCAAGGCCAGCGTAGCCTGCGGTGAGGCCGGTGTCGTGGCAACGACCGCCATTGCATGAGCAACGCCGGTCGTCGACTTGTCCTTGGCCGCGGCGGAAGTGGCGGCTCCGTGTCCCTGCGAGCCGGCCCCGGCCGAGTTTCCGCCGTTACCGTTGCTGCCGCCATTGCCGTTGCCATTGCCATTGCCCCCGGGAGCAGCGAGTACCGGAGATGCGACAAGGGTGAGAGCGGCTACAGTCGCGAATAGACAGGTGCGCGTTTTCATAGTTCCTCCTTCGAGTCGCCCTCCCGCCAGGATGGGTTTCAGGTGAAAAACGTCAGGACTTTCGAATCCGAAAGTCGGCTGTTACCTAGCTTTGTTCAAATACAGTATTCTACAAGACGGACCTTGGTCCGAAATCGATACGCAAAAGTCCTGGATTTTATCGACAGCGTACTTCGGACGACCGCAGCGGCGGGATTTTTGCTGCCGGCAGATCCGGCGCCGCTACAGCGCAGTGTGCGTCGGCTGACATGAGGCTAGGGTCGAGGAAACCTAGCTGCTCGGCTATCGGTGACTGAGGAACATTCCACATTTCGTGAAGTTGGGAGCGCAGGCGCGCTTTTGAGGTGCCAAAATGTTTGATGCCGGCGGGCTTTTGGGAGGAAGCCATGATCCGCGTCACGCCTGCATTTCGTATTTCGCGCCACATTTTTTTCCGGTTCGTCCTCAATCTCGAATATATATGGAAGCCGAATATTACCTGCGCGGTACAACCGGAAAAGGGATCGAAGACTCGGATGCTGGCCCGAAGGCCGGCGCTGTCGTTGGCGGCAAACAGGTCAGCTTTGACACGCCTGCAATCGGCGAGTTCATGCGCCCATGGCGTCCAAAAAGCTAGTGAGTTCAATTGGCTCGCCCGAAAAGAGTCGAACTCCTGACCCCTAGATTCTGGTCTGAGAAGTCAAGATCTAGGCGGTTCGAACGTGTCCCCTACTCCGTCAACGCTCCGGCTTCCCACCGCCAAGGCACATCATGGTTTAGGAGCTTGGCTTAGACGCCCGGAGTGAAGTACCCAGCCCATACCTTGTTCCATTCTGGAGTTTCCACGTTTTTCGCAGCGGTCAAGGCCGCCGAGAATCCGAGATGGTCAATACCAGTGAAATGATGCAGGTTCTTCTGGACCACGTGGCAAGCAGACCGCTGAGCAGACGTAGCTTCCTGGTTTCAGCATATGGACCCTCTTTGTAATACGAATTGAAAATTGCGCCCTCATGTTTCAGAACAGGTCGGTAGACCCGCGAGGATGATTTCGAATCCTGCGGGTCGCTCACGGTCCTCAAGGCGAGAATTCTAAGAGACGTTCAACAATGACCCAGCACGCAGAAAACGCTCGAATTCTCATGTACAGCCACGACACGTTCGGGCTCGGCCATTTGCAGCGCTGCCGGACTATCGCGCATTCGCTGGTCGAGGATTTCCGCGGACTTCAGGTGCTCATCATTTCGGGTGCGACTATCGCTGGCGCCTTCGATTACCGCGCCCGTGTCGACTTCGTGAAGATCCCCAGCGTCATCAAGCTGCGCAACGGCGAATACACCTCGCTGGAAAAGGACATCGATCTGCATGAGACGCTAAGGATGCGCCAGTCGATCATCCGCCATACAGCTGAGACCTTCCGGCCCGATATCTTCATCGTCGACAAGGAACCGCTCGGCCTGCGCGGTGAGATTGAGGACACGCTGTCCTACCTCAAGACGCGGGGCACCACGCTGGTGCTTGGCCTGCGCGAGGTGATGGATGCGCCGCATCTGCTCGAAGCAGAGTGGGCGCGCAGAGACGTGATGCGCAAGATAGGCGTCTTCTACGACAAGGTCTGGGCCTATGGTCCGCCGGATTTCTACGATCCGTTGACGGGCTTGGATGTGCCCCCGGCTGTCAGGGCAAAGATGAGGTTCGTCGGGTTCCTGCAACGGAGCCTGCAACGGAACGAGTTGCCCGGCCACCGGCCCGAGGGCGACTATATCCTCGTTACTACCGGTGGCGGCGGTGACGGCGCCGATCTGATCCACGACGTCATCGATGCCTATCAGCAGGATCCGCAATTGCAGCATAGAGCCCTGATCGTGCTTGGGCCTTACATGCCGGCGCGCAAGCGCAACAAGCTGCTCAAGAAGGGGTCCAAGATCCCTTACATCAAGATCATCGAGTTCGACAACCGCATGGAAGACCTGATTGCCGGCGCCAAGGCGGTAGTGGCGATGGGCGGCTACAACACCTATTGCGAGATACTGTCTTTCGACAAGCCGGCGCTGATCGTGCCGCGCGTCGAGCCCCGCCGGGAACAACTGATCCGCGCACGGCGCGCAGCCGAACTCGGCCTCATCGAGATGCTTTTGCCGGAAGAAGCCGAGGACTCCCGGCGGTTTGCCGATGCACTGAAGGTGCTGCCGGACCGGCCCCGCCCATCGCAGAGCAATCCGCATCTGACGCTCGAAGGGCTGCCTCATATTTCCGAAATCGTCGCGGAACTGCTCGACCGGCGGGCCGGCCATCACCTTTCGGTCATTGAAGGAATGACCTGAGTTGCAACATCGCAAGATCGTCGTGGTTCTGAAGGGTTATCCGCGGCTGTCCGAAACCTTCATCGCGCAGGAACTGCTCGGTCTTGAGCGTGCGGGGTTCGACCTGATACTCGTCGCGCTCAGGCGGCCGACCGACGAAAAACGCCACCCCGTGCATGACGAGATCAAAGCGCCCGTCCATTATCTGCCGGAATATCTGCATGAAGAGCCGCTGCGCGTGCTTCGCTCGCTGTTTGCCTGTCTGCTGCGTCCGGGCTTCTGGCGCGCGCTCGGATGGCTGGCTGCCGATATGCCCCGCGACTTTACGCGCAATCGCGCGCGGCGCTTCGGGCAAGCGCTCGTGCTGGCGGCCGAATGGCCGGAAAACGCGGGCTGGCTGCATGCACATTTCGCGCACACGCCTGCATCGGTGACGCGCTATGCCAGCCAGCTTCGTGGCCTGCCGTGGACCTGCTCGGCCCATGCCAAGGACATCTGGACTTCGGCGGACTGGGATCTGGCCGGCAAGCTTTCCTCGGCGCGCTGGACGGTCACTTGCACGAAAACCGGCTTCGACCGTCTGAAAAAACTCGATAACGGCAACTCGTCCGTGCATCTGAGCTATCATGGGCTCGACCTTGATCGCTTCGGCAGTTTCGGCGAGGCGCGAAAGCAGCATGACGGCTCGGCTCCGGACGAACCGGTTGTCGTTCTGAGTGTCGGGCGCGCCGTTGAAAAGAAAGGTTACGATACGTTGCTGGAGGCCCTTGCCCTGCTGCCCGGCGATTTGGCGTGGCGTTTCGAGCATATCGGCGGCGGCGAAGAATTGGAACGGTTCAAGGCGCTGGCGCAAAAGCTCGGCCTGGATGGTCGCGTCTCTTGGAAAGGCGCGCTTGCGCAGGAGGAGGTGCTTGAGCACTACCGCCGCGCCGACATCTTCGCCCTGGCCTGCAGGATCACCGCAAATGGCGACCGCGACGGTCTGCCGAATGTTCTGGTGGAGGCGGCTAGCCAGCGGCTTGCCTGCGTGTCGACCGATATTTCCGGCGTGCCGGAGCTTTTATCGTCGGATGAAACCGGGTTGCTGGTTCCGACGGAAAACCCGCTTGCCCTGGCACGGGCGCTGGAGCGCCTGATCCGTGATCCCGTGCTCCGCGACCGCCTCGGCGACGCCGCAGAGCGGCGCGTGCGCGGCAATTTCGATCATATGGCAAGCATTGGACAGCTCAAGGAACTGTTCGAGCGGGAGTGGCGGGCCGCCGAATGAAGCGGCTGCGCGCTTTCTTCTATGTCCAGCACCTGCTCGGCATCGGCCATCTCGCGCGCGCCAGCCGCATTGCGGCGGCTCTGGTCGATGACGGGTTTGACGTTACCGTCGTGACCGGCGGAGCGCCGATCGCCGGGTTTCCGGGACTGGGTGTACAATCTGTAACCCTGCCACCTGTCACCTCCGGTGATGAAGGATTTTCGGGACTTGTCGACCTGCAAGGCAACCCGATCGACGATGATTTCAAGAAATGGCGTTCAGAGATGCTGCTGCAGGCATTCCGGGATTGCAGGCCTGATATCGTCATTGTCGAGGCGTTTCCATTTGGACGCCGGCAGATGCGTTTCGAACTCTTGCCGCTGATCAAGGCCATCGACGCGACGTCGCCCAGACCGCTGCTGGCGACGTCCGTCCGTGATATCCTCCAGGAGCGCGTCAAGCTGGGCCGAAACGAGGAAACGGTCGATCTCATCAACAGGCATTTCGATCTTGTTATGGTCCACGGCGATCCGGCTTTCGCAACCATCGACAAGACATTTCCACTGGCTGGGGCGATCAGGGCCGAGGTCACCTACACGGGGCTCGTTGCCGCGCCGCCATCGCCCGCGGCCTCCGAGCGCTTCGACGTTCTGGTGTCGGTTGGCGGCGGGGCTGCCGGAAAGAGCCTTGTCAGATCCACCATCGCAGCGGCGCGGAATGCCAACAACGCTTGGAAATGGTGCTTGATCACCGGCCCAAACCTGCCGAAAGACGAGTTTGACGCGATCGCACGCGATGCCACGCCAGGCCTGTCCATCTTCCGGTTCCGCGAGGATTTCGCCAGCCTGCTGACCGGCGCCCGCCTGTCAGTCTCGCAGGCGGGTTACAACACGGTCTGCGATGTCCTGCGCGCGGGTTGTCGCTCCCTGCTCGTCCCATTTGCAGCCGGCGGGGAAACCGAACAGACGGTTCGCGCCCTGATGCTCGAAGAACTCGGTCTTGCAACGGTGCTGATGGAAAAGGATCTGACGCCTGAAGGTTTGGCGCAAGCGATCGAACAAGCGCTTGTGGAACCGACGCCATCCGCGCATCGTCTCGATCTGGAAGGCGCGCGTCGCTCCGCGCAAATCCTGCGCGAGCGGCATCGAACATGGTCCCTAAATGTGGGGCCCGGTTTCGGAAAAGTTCATGATTGAACAGACGATAGATCCTAGAGCGGTTCATCGTTTCACGCAGAACCGCTGTGTCTCTTTGTTTTGACGCAATTCCGGACGGAAAGCCGTTTCCACACTTTCCTGCAAATGCTCTAACGCGCGTCGCGCCTGGTGAGATTCGTGCGACGCGCTTCAAGTCCTGTTTTTATGCGTGTCGTTGTCCCAAACCGCTACGCGCTTTTGGGCGAAATGCATTAAACAGTTCCAATCAGCATGAAGCGCGTATAATTTTTTGTCGGCAGTTCGCCGGAGAACCGCACCTCCCGCAGCGCCGCCATTTCCTCGAAGGCTGCAAGCGAAGCCACGCAGTTGATGTGCGTCGGCTCGCTGAAATAATCGTTCGATTGCAGCAGTACATTCGTGCCCGGCGGAAGCAGAGCAAGCCAGGCGCGCAGATCGGCTATGTGTTCGCAGCTCGTATTGATCATCAGATCGGGCCGCCCGGCCGCATAGTCGAGTGCGTACATATCTGCCGTCAGCGCCCGGAACCGGTCGCCGGCTTCCCGGTTGAGGGTCCGGGCGACCGGCGCGACTTCGGGATCGATGTCGATACTATCGACCGCCGCGATGTCGAAGCGGGCGTCGTTGAAAAGCATTGCCGGCAATACGCCGTACCATCCACCCAGAACCCATATGCGTCCGAAGCGGCCGCCGCCGCTTTCGAACAGCCTGTCGAGCGCCCACATCTTGCAGGCGACCTGCTTGTGGTTGAAGGCGTTGGCGATATCGGCCTTCGGATGCTTGGCGACGACCCGCGCCAGCCCTGCCACGAGAGGGCAGTTGACATAAGCAGCAATTCCCCGCGTGAGGTCTAAGGCTTGCTCGTGCCAGTCCATGGCATTGCGTGGTTGCGTGACATCCATCATAATTCGTCTTGTATGTTGGGATTTTGGGCGACACAACGCAATCTTGCCTCCCGCAAGACTGTTTGATTCCGCGGACGTGATCATGCTGCAAGCCGCTTGGCTATTGCCCGGTGCCGGAGAGAGCCTGTTGCATCTGTCCGGATCATCGGCGTCCATCCGCCAGCACCAGCCGCGCAGCTGCGGCCTCGTGCCGCTCGGCTGTTCGCCAAAGCCCTACGAAAGCCGCGGACCGTTTGGCCAGCCGCTGTCTTCGCCGATCAACAATGCCCATGTCGATGCCATCGACCATGCGTCGGAACTGGATCGCGCCGCCTCGCAGGTTTCTTGCATCGTTGAGCGCAGGACAATGTCCGTGCACAGCAGCTTCGAGCTTGTCGTTGGCGATGAAGAAATTGCCGATACGCCATTCGCCAGCAGGTGCTTTTACATCCTGCATCCTTCCAACTGAAGGGTCCACAGTCGCATATGGAAGCCAGCCTAGCCCGCTATATCTGGACGCACACCAAGAAGCAGCAACTCTGGATATTGATGATCGTCGTGCTTTCGATGATCCCGTATTTCATGTCCTTCGACCTGCCGAAGCTGATCGTCAACGGACCGATCCAAGGTCGCGGCTTCGAGCAACCGGGCGCGACCCAGCCATTCATGAGGCTACACTATAACCTGCCGTTCGTTGGAGAGGTCCAGTTCTTCTCCGGTTTTCAGCTCGACCGCAAGGAGACCCTGTTTGCCCTGAGCCTTGTGTTCCTCTTGCTAGTCGTCATCAACGGCCTGTTCAAATTCTACATCAACACCTACAAGGGCCGCCTCGGCGAACGCATGCTGCGGCGTATCCGCTTCGATCTGGTCGACCGTGTGCTGCGTTTTCCGCCGGTTTATTTCAAGCGGGTGAAATCCGCCGAAGTGGCGACCATGGTGAAGGACGAGGTGGAGCCGCTGGGCGGCTTCATCGGCGACGCCTTCCTGCAGCCGGTACTGCTCGGCGGCCAAGCGCTGACGGCCATGCTGTTCATCATGATCCAGAACGTCTGGCTCGGAATGATAGCGGTCGTGATCGTGGCGATCCAGATCGTGCTCATCCCGCGAATGCGGCGGCGGCTGATCGTGCTCGGGCGCCAACGGCAGTTGACGGCGCGCGCGCTTTCGGGCCGGGTTGGCGAAATCGTCGACGGCATCGGCGCGGTTCACGTCCACGATACATCAAACTACGAGCGCGCCGACATAGCTGCCCGGCTCGGGCTCATCTTCAAGATCCGCTTCGATCTTTACCAATGGAAATTCATGGTGAAGTTCCTCAACAATTTTCTCGCGCAGCTCACGCCCTTTCTGTTCTACATGATCGGCGGGTATCTGGTCCTCGAGGGGCGGCTGGACGTCGGCCAGCTCGTGGCTGTGATCGGCGCCTACAAGGACCTGCCCGGACCGATGAAGGAACTGATCGACTGGGATCAGGATCGGCAGGATGTCCAGGTCAAATATCAACAGGTCGTTGAACAGTTCACCGTCGAGGGTCTCATCGCGCCGAAAATCGGGGCATTGACGATCGACGATCCCGATCCGATGACCAAGCCGCTGTCGGCGATCAATCTGTCCGTAGCAGACGATGGCGGTGCAATGCTCCTCAACCGTATCTCCCTCCAGGTCAAGCCGGGTGAGACGGTGGCACTGGTCAGTACCGCAACAGGTGGAGCGGAGGCGCTTGCAGAAGCCTTCGCGCGGCTGACCTGGCCGGACAGCGGAAGGGTCGCTTCGGGCACCGACGACCTGCTTGAACTCCCCGAAGCAGTAACCGGCCGGCGCATGTCGTATGCCTCGTCGGATGTTTTCCTGTTCCAGGCAAGCCTCCGCGACAACCTGCTCTACGGGTTGAAGCATGCGCCGCTGACATCGGTGCCTTATGACGGTGCTGCGGCAGATCAGCAACGCTGGAACATTCACGAGGCGCGCCGGTCGGGCAATCCGGATCTTGATATCCACAGCGACTGGATCAACTATGCTTCCGCTGGCGCTACCGGCCCGCACGACCTCTTTGAAGCCGTGCGCCGGGTGCTCGACGCGGTTGTTCTGTCGCGTGACATTCTGGATCTCGGCTTGCGCTCTTCGGCCGACCTCACGCGTCACACGGAGCTTGCCAGGCGGATCGTCGAACTGCGTGCGGCGCTGCGGACCCGGCTGGAACAAGAGGGGCTGAGCGGACTGGTGGTTCCTTTCGAACCGGGCGCCTACAACAAGGAAGCAACGATCGGCCAAAACCTGCTCTTCGGCGCTGCCGCCGGCCCTGAACTGGCCGACAGGGCGCTGGCGGCCAATCCCTATTTTGCTTCCGTGCTGAGGCAAGCCGGCCTCGACCGAACGCTCTACGAAATGGGCTTGGAGATCGCCAAACAGGCGATCGAGCTGTTTGCCGACCTGCCGCCCGATCACCAGTTCTTCCAGCAGCTCGCCTTCATGAGCGCGGAGGAGATACCCGCCTACGAAACCTTGCTGCAACGGCTCAAGAACCGTCCCTACGAGGCGGTTTCGGAAAACGATCGCGCCATGATCGTTACCTTGAGCTTTGCCTACATCGAGCCCCGGCACCGCTTCGGCCTGCTGAGCGACGAGCTGATGAGCAAGATCGTCGCTGCACGCAACCGGTTCTATGAAGACCTGCCGCCCGAGCTGCACAATGCGGTCGAACGGTATGATCCTGCCAAATACATTGCCGCGGCCACCGTCATGGATAATGTCCTGTTCGGGCGTGTGGGCAACAATCATCCCGACGCGCCCGACCGCATACGCTCCATCGTCTATGACATTCTTGACGAACTGGGGCTTTATGGCGAACTTCTGGATGTCGGCCTGGACTTCAACGTCGGCTCCGGCGGCAGGCGGCTGACCGGTGGACAGCGACAGAAGCTCGATGTTGCCCGAGCCTTGCTCAAGCGTCCCGATTTTCTCATTCTCAACCGGCCGCTATCGGCGCTCGACCAGCGCATGCAGGATAAGGTGCTGCGAAATGTGCTCGAGGAAGCCAGGCGCGACGGCCATTCGCCGGCAATTGTGTGGGTCGTGACGAGTCCGGCAATGGCGATGATGTTTGATCGCGTTATCGTCTTCGACTCGGGTCAATTGGCGGAAGACGGAACACACGAGACACTTTTGGCAGGGAACGGTATCTTCAAGGAACTGTTGTCATAGAGCAACGGATATTCAGCTGGGATCATTCTGCCGGTGCACGACATCGGGCTCGCCACCTTTCGCGTGGTTTGTCTCGCCATCCCGGAAAGAGAATTGATTCCATCGGGGCGTCCGTTGCTCTAGTCTGGCAAACGCGAATTTTGGAAGGTTTGCGACAATGCTGCTCAAGGATGAAGTTGGAATGCTGCAACGCGTTCCCTTGTTCTCTGCCATCGAGCCGACAAAGCTCAAGCTGCTTGCGTTCACATCCGATCGTGTGAGCTACAGCGCCGGCCAGATCCTTTTCCGGCAGGGCGACGAGGGAGACGCCGCCTATGTCATCCTTTCAGGCAGAGCGGATATTCTTGTCGATTCCGACAGCGGACCGATAAAAGTTGCCGAACTGGAGCCAAATTCGATCGTTGGCGAGATCGCCATATTGTGCAACAGCTCCCGCACTGCCACCGTCAGAGCGGCAAGTCCGCTGGAAGCCCTGAGAATCCGCAAGGATCATTTCCTGAGGCTTATGAGGGAGTTCCCGGAAATGACCATCGAGATATTGCGGGTTCTTGCCGATCGCCTAAGCCATACGACCGCGGATCTGATCGACGCACGAAGCGCCAAATAACGACGGACGTGCGCTCGATCCTCGCCGTCGTGACGGCACTGTCCTCTCGCTGAGAGAAGATCACCCGGAGAAAGCCTGTCTGTCTCGCCTAGCAGCAGTTGTTTGGATATGATGGGCGAAGGGGTAGCATGGACGACAACGTTTTCCTGGTCAGGTTTTGGGGTGTCCGCGGCAGCATTTCGGTATCAGGCCCAGAATTCTCTCGCTATGGCGGCAACTCAATCTGCGTCGAGATGCGATGCGGTAAGCACACGCTTCTGTTCGACGCAGGCTCTGGCCTACGGCCTGCCGGCGCGGCGCTTCAGGCGTTGGGCGTGACCGATTTCGACCTGCTTTTCACCCATTGCCATTACGATCACATCATCGGGCTGCCGTCTTTTGCGCCGATCTATGACCGGGGCGCCAAGGTTACGCTTTGGTCCGGGCATCTTGCAGGACACATGACGACCCGGCAGATGGTCGATGAGTTCATGCGGCCGCCGTGGTTTCCGGTGAAATTGGAGGCCTGCAAGGCAAGCCTCGACTATCGCGATTTCGTATCCGGAGACGTGCTTCGCCCGCGCGAAGGGGTGGTGGTCCGAACCGGCAGTCTTATGCATCCGGGCGGCTGCATAGGCTACCGGGTCGAATGGGGTGGCGGCGTCGTGGCGGTGATCACAGACACTGAGCACGACCCGGACAAACTCGATCAGACGGTGCTCGGCCTGATCGAAGATGCCGACCTCGTCATCTACGATTGCACCTACACCGAGGAGGAAATGGAACGCCGCCGCGGTTACGGGCACTCGACGTGGCAACAGGGCGTCAAACTCTGTGAGGCGGCAGGTGCGCGGAGGCTTGCGCTGTTTCACCACGATCCGACACGCACCGACAAGGAACTGGACAAGATCCAGAAACTGGCCAAGGACAGGTTTACCGGCGCTTTTGCCGCGCGGGATGGCCAGACGCTCAACATTCCAGTCTCATTGCGCAAAAAGCGCTGAGCTATTTTCCTCTATCTCTTTGTCTTGACGCAATTCCGGACGGAAACCGTTCACACTTTCCTGGAATTGTTCCACCGGCGCTGCGCCCGATCAATGTCCTGATCGGAAGCCATGCGCAGGCTTCAGTCTGTGCGGTGACTGTGAACAGCCGTTCGAGGAAGAGCCAGGCCGATTCATCATGTACGAGATGGTGGGTGAGCAGGCCCACGGGTTCGCCCCCATCGAATGCATGCTGCAATTGCGCGATGATAGCCTGAACCAATAGGCCATGATCGCGGCAGCCGTGCGTGCCATGCCAATCCATGATGTCGACATTGCTGTTGATGACCGCAAGTGAAGCCGGCCTTGGCGGCCCATAGACCGACAATGCCGAAAATCCTATCGATCCAAGGTCGGATACCAAGCCGGCGTCGATCCTGTTCCAGGGTGGTACCAGCATCGGAACAGCACGTGCGCCGTGCAGGCCGGTTACGTGCGCCAGCCCGCGAGCCAGATCATCGAGCACCGCCTCGCGTGGCCGATGCGCGCCGAGCTCCTGCTTCTTCTGGCCCTCGGGCGCATGATTTCGGTGCGCCCAGCCATGGATGGCGACCGTGGCATGCGGCGCCTCGTCAAGCCGAACGACAAGCTTCTCGTCAGTCAGGGCGGGAATGACGGCCAGAGTCACCGGAACCGCGAATTCACCGGTGAGGTCGAGCAACCGATCAAGCGCAGGCGTCGGACCCACGGCGTCATCGTCGCGCAGCCAGAACTCTGCCTTACGGTCCGCCCGTTGCCGGCTCGCCAGTTCCTCCACCAAGGGTTGCCAGATCTGATCGGATGTCATGAGACCGGGATCTTTGCAAGAAGTTCGGCCAGACGCGCCGCCGCAGCACCGATAGAACGTTCTTCGAGGATGAAACGTCTGGCTTCTGCGGCCATGATGGATCTTTCGTCGTTACGGGCCAGAAGCCTTTCAATGGCAGAAGCGAACGCCGCCACATCGCCCGGCGGGGTGAGAAACCCGGCCTGGCCATCCCGCACGACCTCCGGCACGCCGGCGATGTCCTGAGCCACAACCGGAAGGCCGGCGGCCTGTGCTTCAAGATAGGCAACGCCATAGGCCTCGCCGAAACCCGGCCAGACGTAAATTCCCCCACTGTAGAGGACATCCGGCACGGCGGCTGGCTCAATCGCGCCAAGCCATTCGATACGCTCGGCGGGCAAGCCGGCGAATTGCGCTTTGATCTCCTCGCGGGCAGGTCCGTCCCCGACGACCGACATGGTCCAGGGCAGGTGACCGATCGAACCGAGCGCCTGCGCCAGCATGCCATAGCTTTCGACTTTGTCGCCCGGGCGCATCATGGCGACGGTAACGAGGCGCGTCGGACAACCCCGTGCCGGGGTTTCCCGGAATAGCGATGTGTCGATGAAAGGCGAAAGCATGCCGAAAGCGGCGTCGGGTACCGCATCTGCCAGTCCCTGACGATCCCTTTGCGTGAAGCAGATGTTCAGCGCCGCCTGTTCGACGGCTCGCGCCACCAACGCTTGCGTGTCGGCCCACAAACCGGTGTTGCGCCGCCTTGAATAGGAGGCTTCCGCTGTCACATAGGGGACACCAAAGGCCAACGCCAGTTCGGGCCCGATCAGGTCGGGTGCCTTGTAATAGGGATGATAGGTGAACCACAGATCGGGCTTGCCGTCACGATCCCAAAGCCTTGCCAGCCGCGCTGCTTCCTCCCGGGCCTCGATCTTGAGCGCATCGAAACTTTTCGAATCCGGTTCGCGTAGATAGAAGCGCAATTCGGATGCCAATTCGACGCTATGCCTTCCATGCTCCAGTGCCTTGACCAGCATCCGTGCCATCTGGCGGTCGCCGGAGGCAACGGGATGATTGGGCGACTTCAGCGGCGCATAGAAGGCAATTCGCATCGCCGGACCCTATCATCGGAAAGCCTGCGCAAGTCAATTTCGAAGCATGATCGACTTCACCCTCAAGCACTGGAATGTGCTATCTGATGCTCATGGAAACAGCTGCCGCGTCCGATCCGTTTGTTGCTTCTCTGCCGGTCTTCGCAAAGTTCGAAAGCGTTGCCGATATCGATAACTATCGGCCTCTCCCCGATGGCTGGGCGCTGGCCACCGCAGACATCGTCGGCTCGACCAAGGCGATCGAGGCGGGGCGCTATAAAACCGTCAATATGGCCGGTGCCAGCGTCATTTCGGCGCTGCTCAATGCGCTGGGTAGGCAAGATCTTCCCTTTGTCTTCGGCGGCGACGGTGCGCTCGTGGCGTTTCCCGGCTCGGCGCTGGAGATCACCCGCAACGCGCTGGCGGCTGTCCAGAGATGGGTGGCGGACGAACTGGACCTGACCTTGCGTGCCGCAATCGTGCCGATAAAGGATATAAGAGCGCAAGGCCTCGACGTTCGCGTGGCGAGGTTCCAGGCCTCCGATGCGGTCTTCTATGCCATGTTCGCCGGAGGTGGCGGCAGTTGGGCGGAAGCCGAGATGAAAGCGGGGCGCTACCGCATCGATCCTGCGCCGGCCGGCGCGCGGCCGGACCTGACCGGCCTCTCGTGTCGCTGGAACCCGATCGAAGCCCGGCATGGCGAAATCGTCTCGATCATAGCCATACCGGGGGCGTCGCGCGACTTGCGCGGTTTTCAGTTTCTGGTTTCCGACATCATCGCCCTTGCCGGCAGGCAGGAACGCGATGGCCACCCGGTGCCGGTGAACGGGCCGGACTACAGTTTGCTGCCCGCCGGCCTCGATATCGAGGCGCGGGCCACGGCGCCGGCAGGACGGCGGTGGCTGTCGAAGCTGTGGATAGTGTTCCTGATGACTCTTACGGCTGTTACGGATAGATATGGCTGGACGATCGGCAGATTCGATCCGAAGATCTACAAACGCGAAGTGGCCAGCAATTCGGATTTCCGGAAGTTCGACGATGGCTTGAAGATGACCATCGACGTTGACGCGGATGTGTTGCAACGGATCGAGGACCGGCTGAAACAGGCGGAAGAGGCGGGCATCTGCAACTATGGCCTGCACCGCCAGAAATCGGCCTTGATGACATGCCTCGTCGCATCGCCGCTGCAGCGCGATCACGTTCATTTCATCGATGGCGCCGCCGGCGGCTATGCGATGGCTGCCGCAAGCCTTAAGGCGAAGGTGCCGGTCTGACGCTTGCGGACATCGATTTTCCGCAATATGCCTCGGGGCTCTTGTGAGCGGTGAGCCTCACCATGGAAGCGGACGGCCTGTCCGAATTGACGGGAAGCAGATTTTTGGACGCCTCACGATCGACATATGACCGTCTTCTGAACCGGATTTCGACGCGTGCCGCGCAAGTCGGCGTGATCGGACTGGGCTATGTCGGGTTGCCGCTGGCGGTTGCGATCGCACGCGCCGGCTTCCCTGTTTTCGGCTTCGACATCGAAGCCCAGAAGGTCGAGAGCCTGAACAACGGCCAATCCTACATCGAGGCGGTGACGTCGACAGCCCTTGCCGGCCAGGTGGCGAGCGGACGGTTCCGCGCCACTGCGGATTTTGCCCAACTGGCCGTCTGCGATGTCATCATCATCTGCGTTCCGACACCACTGACGAAACACCGCGAGCCGGATCTCTCCTTTGTCAGGAACACCGCAGGCACCATCGCGAAGCATCTGCGTCTCGGCCAGCTGATCGTGCTGGAATCGACCACCTATCCCGGCACCACCGACGACGTGATCAAGCCCATCCTGGAAAAAACCGGCTTGCAGTCGAGGATAGACTTCTTCCTCGGCTTCTCGCCCGAACGCGAGGATCCCGGCAACCGCAGCTTTGAAGTCGCGACGATCCCCAAGGTCGTGGCAGGTGACGGCATTGAAGCGGCGACGCTCGTGCAGGCTTTCTACCATGGCGTGGTCAAGACCGTCGTTCCGGTTTCCACCACGGCGACCGCCGAGGCGGTCAAGCTGACGGAAAACATCTTCCGCTCGGTCAACGTAGCCCTCGTCAACGAGTTGAAGATCGTGCTCGGTGCGATGGGAATCGACATCTGGGAGGTGATCGAGGCGGCAAAGACCAAGCCCTTCGGCTACATGCCTTTCTATCCTGGCCCTGGACTTGGCGGGCACTGCGTTCCGATCGATCCCTTCTACCTGACGTGGAAGGCTCGCGAATACGAACTGCCGACCCGCTTCATCGAGCTGGCGGCAGAGATCAACACGGCCATGCCGCGTCATGTGGTCGATGAACTGGCGAAGGCGCTGGACCGGCGCTGCGGCAAGGCGCTCAGCCGCTCGCGCATTCTCATCATCGGGCTCGCCTATAAGAAGAATGTGCCCGACATCCGCGAAAGCCCCTCATTGCGGCTCATTGAACTCATCGAGGAATGGGGCGGCAAGGCGGAATTCCACGATCCGCATGTTACCGAAATCCCGGCCACACGGGAGCATATGGCGATCAAGGGGCGTCGCTCGGTCGAATTGACCGAGGTCGCCTTGAAGGATTTCGACGCTGTCGTCGTTGCAACCGACCACGACGCGATCGACTATCAGGCGATCGCGGATCACGCTCTACTGATCGTCGACACACGCAATGTTTTTGGCCGCCTCGGGCTAGCCCGAGAGACGGTGGTGAAGGCCTGACGGCGTCCGAGCCGGCGAATTTGTGGCGGATCAAGGAGATTTCGAGATAGCATGAGCACAGCGCAAGCAGAAATTTCTGCCATTCTCATGGATAAGGTTGCCGATTGGCTGACCCAATCGGCGTTGGCGGGCAACGACCTGGAAACATTGGTAAGGGGCTTTTGTGAACGGTTGGCTGCTGCCGGCCTGCCGTTGAAGCGGGTGCATTTGAGCTTTTCGATGCTTCATCCGCTTTATGACGCGCTCGGCTTCACCTGGCTCCGCGGCCAGGGCCTGGAAGTGGAAGGCTTCCGCAAGGAGAACGGCGTTCATTCCGACAGATTCCTGACCAGCCCATACTACCATCTGCTCAGCCACAAGCTCGACCATCTGCGGCGCCGGCTCGACCCGTCGGTGCCGTCGGAATTTCCTGTTTTCGATGACCTCAAGCTGATGGGCGTCACCGATTACATGGCTTTTGTCCATCCCTTCAGCGGCAACACAAGTCAGGGCATGATCGGGTCTTGGTCCACCGACAGTGCTGCAGGCTTCAGCGACAGCATGATTTCGGCGCTGCTGCGTATCCAGAACCATCTCGCTATCGCAACCAAGATGGCGGTGCTCACCAAGCTTGCCGATAACATGATGACCACTTATCTCGGCGGCGACGCCGGCAGGCGCGTGCTCGAAGGCCAGATCAAGCGCGGCGAGGGTGATACAATCCGGGCGGCACTGGTCATGGGCGACATGCGCGGGTCGTCAAGACTTGCCGAAACCTCCGGCCGCGAAGTCTATATCGATACGCTGAACCAGTTTTTCGACGCCGCTGCTGCACCTTTCAATCGCAAGGGCGGGCAGATCATGAGTTTCATAGGTGATGGCTTCATTGCCGTCTACCCTTGCGCAAGGCACCGTTCACAGTCCGAGATCGCCTGCCAGGCTGCTCTTGCAGCAGCGCACAAGGCCACCGCGCGCATGATGGATCTTAATCTGCGCAGAAAGCAGCAGGGATTGAGCGACATAAACTATGGTATCGGCCTGCATGTCGGCAATGTGATGTTCGGCAATGTCGGGCTTACCGACCGGCTCACATTCTCTGTCTTCGGCTCGGCCGTAAACGAGGTCCAGCGCCTCCAGACCCTGACCAAGAAATATCCGCACAGCGTTCTCGCCAGCAAAGACTTCGCCAGCTATTGCGGCGCCAACAACTGGCTGGCGCTCGGCATGGAGGAACTGGCGGGCATCAGGCAGAAGCTAACGGTGCTTTCACCCGATTTGTCGGGTGCTCTGTCGCTCGACGAAGATGGTGCGCTGGAGCCGATTTACGACCGCATATCGGACGCCGAGCAGGTCATGCTGCTTCATCGCAATGCCGCGCGGCCGTCCGCGGGCGACCCGAGGAAGCTCCAGTAACCGCCACGATCTGATCCGAACGCGTTTGGTATGCAGTCCGGTCGCCGGTTCCGCCAGGGAACTGGCGACTGTTCGAATCCAAGTTGCTCTAGGCTGGCAATGCGTTAGTCTCGCCTTCTGGACGTGCCAGAGTGGGGGCTGGTGTGAGAATGAATTTGGGCGTTGATCTGCTGCGGATCGAGGATGTTGGCATCTCTTTTGCCATTATAGGGGGACCGTTGCATGCTGTCAGGCGTGCAAATCTTCGCGTCCTGCCCGGCAAGGTTACCGCGCTTGTGGGCGAGTCCGGTTCCGGAAAATCGGTTCTCAGCCAGGCAGTGATGGGCATTTTGCCGAACACAGCCCATGTTCGCGGCCGTATCCTGTTCTCCGATCCAAAAAAGCCCGGTACGACGCAGGATATACTGCAGATGCCGCGTGACGGAACCGAAATCCGGGCGTTGAGAGGCAGCCGCATCGGCAAGATATTTCAGGAGCCGATGACATCGCTGTCGCCGCTGCATACGATCGGCAATCAGGTCAGCGAATCCCTACAGATTCATACGCCCATGGCTCGGGTGGAGCGCAAGGCGCGGACCGAGGAAATGCTCGGCCTTGTCGGCTTTCCCAACCCCAAGCGCGCCTATGACATGTATCCCTTTGAACTTTCGGGAGGATTGCGTCAACGCGCCATGATCGCCATGGCGCTTATCTGCCGGCCCGCCCTGTTGATCGCCGACGAGCCGACGACGGCGTTGGACGTGACCATCCAGGCGCAAATCCTGCAATTGCTGCGCGAGCTCCAGACGAAGCTGAACATGGCGATGCTGCTGATCACGCACGACCTTGGCGTAGTCGCCAATGTCGCCGACGAGGTGGTGGTCATGTACCATGGCGAGATCATGGAAGCGGGACCCGTGGAGGCGATATTCCGCCGGCCGGGCCACCCTTACCTGAAGGGCCTGATGGCAGCCGTTCCGCATTTCGACCTGAAGCCCGGCGAAAGGCTAAAGGCGCTCCGCGAGGTGCCGGTGAATGTCGGGAACCTGCTCGGCAAGCAGACGGCGCCGGCATCGAAGGGGCCGAACGACCTCCTGCTATCGGTCAGCGATCTGACAAAGACCTTCACGATCCGCAAGTCCGGATGGTTCGGCGGAGATCATCAAACCTCTGTTCGCGCCGTGGACGGCGTGAGCTTTGATATCAGGCGGGGTGAGTGCCTGGGTCTTGTCGGCGAAAGCGGCTCCGGCAAAACCACCGTCAGCAAGATCCTCATGCGGGCTGTCACCCCTACCGGCGGCTCTGTGATCTTCAATGGCCGCGATGGTCCGATCGACGTCTTGGAAGCCGAGGGAGACGCCCTGCGCATGCTGCGCGCGAAAATCCAGATGGTATTCCAGGATCCGGTTTCGTCGCTTTCACCCCGCATGACGGTGGAGAACATTTTGAGCGAGCCGCTGGAAATCCATCGACGTGGCAATGCCGCGTCCCGACTCGCCACGGTCAAGAGCCTGATGCAGGCAATCGGGCTCGACCCGCGCTTCATAAAGCGTTATCCGCATAGTTTCTCCGGCGGGCAGCGTCAGCGTATCGGCATCGCGCGCGCGTTGGCGCTGGGACCTGAACTCCTGATCTGCGACGAGCCGGTTTCGGCACTCGACGTCTCTGTCCAGGCGCAGATCCTGAACCTTCTTAAGGACCTGCAGAAGGAACTGGGCCTGACCTACCTGTTCATTTCCCACAACCTGGCGGTGGTGGACTACATGGCAGACCGCATCGCGGTGATGTGCGGCGGGCGTATCGTCGAGCTCGCGCCGCGCGAAATTCTGCTTAGGAAACCTATCCACCCCTACACGCGCTCACTGGTCGCCGCAGTTCCTTTCCCCGATCTCGACAGGCCGATGGATTTCAAGACGCTGAAACTCAGCGGCGCTTCCGACACCAGCGCATGGGGACCGCAATTCCGCGACGAGGGCGACGAGGATATGCTGTCGCCGCTCGATCTTGGCGGCGGCCACGTCGTGCTGGCCCGACGTTCGGCCGATTTCAGCGAGCTACGCCATTGATCAGCCGGCGCACCGTCCTTGGACTCATGGCTTCGGCATTTCTGCCGGGCACGTTGCGCGCCGGCGATCTGGAGCCGGAATTTCTTGAGGCGCAGCTGAAGGCCAGAGCGCTGCCGGCACTCGCCGAACGCCTGCCCAAGCGCCCTCGCGCGTTGAATCTCGCCGCGATGGGCCGGCAGCCCGGCCAATATGGCGGCACGCTGCGCACGATCATCGGCAGCCAGAAAGACATCCGGATGATGACAATCTACGGGTACGCTCGCCTGGTCGGCTATGACGAAAAGCTTAACCTGCAAGCCGACATTCTCGAAAGTTTCGATGTAGCGGATGATCGTGTCTTCACTTTCAAGATACGAGAAGGACATAAATGGTCTGACGGTAGCCTGCTGACGTCGGAGGATTTTCGCTATTGCTGGGAAGATGTCTGGCTTAACGATGAGCTTTCGCAAGGCGGGCTCGCCCCGGCCCTGCTGGCGGACGGCAAGCCGCCACGCTTCGAGATCGTCGATCCGTTGACGGTCCGCTATAGTTGGGATGCGCCCAATCCCGACTTCCTGCCCAAGCTCGCCGCTGCTTCGCCCCTATCGCTTGTTCTGCCGGCCGCCTATCTCAAGCAGTTCCACAAGAAATACCAAGATCCATTCCGGCTCGCCGGCCTAATGAAGGAGAACCGGGCCCAGAAATGGACGCTCTTGCACATCCGCATGTCGCGGCAGTATCGCCCGGAGAACCCGGAACTGCCGACGCTCGATCCCTGGCAGAACCGGACCAAGCCGCCGGCTGAGCAGTTCGTCTTCGAGCGGAACCCGTTCTTTCATCGAATAGACGAGAATGGCCGGCAACTGCCTTATGTCGACCGGATTGTCATGAATGTCAGCTCGTCGGCGATCATTTCCGCCAAGACCGGTGCGGGCGAGAGCGACCTGCAAGGCATGGGAATTGACTTCACCGATTACTCCTTCCTGAAGGATGCGGAGAAGCGCTACCCGGTGAAGATGCATCTCTGGAAACGCACACAAGGTTCGCGGCTGGCGCTGCTGCCCAATCTGAATTGTGCCGACCAGGTGTGGCGTGGCCTTTTTCGTGACGTGCGCGTGCGCCGCGCACTTTCGCTCGCTGTGGACAGGCGCGAGATCAATTTGGCTGTGTTCTACGGATTGGCGCAGGAAAGTGCCGATACGGTCCTGCCGGAGAGCCCGCTCTACCGGCCGGAATTCGCGAAAGCCTGGGTCGCCCATGATCCCGACCAGGCCAATGCCCTGCTCGACGAGGTCGGGCTTCAGGCGCGTGACGATGACGGCCTGCGGATACTCCCCGACGGACGCCCGGCGCAGCTCGTAGTGGAAACGGCCGGCGAAAGCACGCTGGAAACGGACGCGCTCGAGCTCATCACCGATCACTGGCGCAAGATCGGCATCGCCCTGTTCATCCGGACTTCGCAGCGCGACATCTTCCGCAGCCGCGCGCTTGGTGGCCAGATCATGATGTCGATGTGGTCGGGCATCGACAATGGCGTGCCGACCGCCGACATGAACCCCTACCAACTCGCCCCCACCGTCGATGACCAGCTGCAATGGCCGCTCTGGGGTGCTCACTACTTGTCCCGTGGCAAGGTCGGCGAAGCGCCCGATCTTCCGCCCGTGGTCGAGTTGATGGCTTTACTCAAGCGCTGGAACGCATCGACCGAAGCCACGGAGCGCGCCGAGATCTGGAATTCAATGCTGTCGATCTATACCGATCAGGTGTTTTCGATCGGCACGGTAAACGGAACGCATCAGCCGATTCTGGCATCCTCGCGGCTGCGCAATCTGCCTGACAAGGCGCTCTACGGCTACGACCCGACCGCCTATTTCGGTGTCTATATGCCGGATACATTCTGGCTTGGAGAGTCCTGAGCGTGCTTCGATATTTTGTCTGGCGTATCGCCGTGATGGTTCCAACGCTGCTGGTCATATCGGCACTGGTGTTCACGATCATCGAACTTCCCCCAGGCGACTATTTCGACAGTTATGTTGCCGAGCTTCGGGCTCAGGGCGAAGCGGTGGATTCCGATCGCATCGAGATGATGCGCAAGGAATATGGTTTCGACAAGCCACCGGTCATTCGCTACTTCTACTGGGTCGGCGGGATGCTGCACGGCGATTTCGGCTATTCCTTCGAATATGAGCTGCCGGTTCGCGACGTCGTCGGGGACCGAATGTGGCTGACGGTGCTGGTTTCCTTCGTCACGATCATCTTTACCTGGCTCATCGCCTTTCCGATCGGCATGTACTCCGCCACGCATCAATACAGCTGGGGCGACTACGGCCTGACTTTCTTCGGCCTTCTCGGCCTTGCGATTCCGAACTTCATGCTGGCGCTGATCCTGATGTATTTCGCCAACATCTGGTTCGGAACGTCTATCGGCCATCTCATGGACCAGCAATATCTCGGCGAGCCGATGAGCTGGGCCAAGGCGAAATCGATCCTCGCCCATCTCTGGATTCCGGTCTTGATCATCGGCACCGGGGGCACGGCAAGCATGATCCGGCGGCTGCGCGCCAATCTGCTCGATGAGCTACATAAGCAATATGTCGTGACCGCGCACGCCAAAGGCCTTCATCCCTTCAGGGCGCTGGTCAAATATCCGCTGCGCATGGCGCTCAATTTCTTCATTTCGGATATCGGCTCTATCCTGCCGGCCATCATCTCCGGTGCCGAAATCACGGCGATCGTGCTGTCTTTGGAAACGACCGGGCCGATGCTGATCAAGGCGCTGCAAAGCCAGGACATGTATCTCGCAGGGTCGTTCCTGATGTTCCTCGCCTTCCTGACGGTCATCGGCGTCCTGATTTCCGACCTGGCGCTGGCGCTACTTGATCCGCGAATTCGTTTGCAAGGCGGCAGCACCAAATGAACACGCAATCGCCGCTGCCCGCTCCGGGTGCCCCACTGCAACACTACGTTTCCATCGAGCCCTTTGACCTGCAGTCGGTCGAGGCGATGACGCCGGAGCAGGAGAAGGTCTTTCAGGCGTCGCAGTTGCGGCTGATGTGGTGGAAATTCCGTCGGCACCGGCTTGCCCTTGTATCCGGCATATTCCTGGCAGCGCTTTATTTCGGGATACTGATCTGCGAGTTCCTGGCGCCCTACGATCTGCACACGCGCAACATGGACTACATCTATTCACCGCCGCAGCGGGTGCACCTGTTCCACAACGGCGAGTTCGTCGGGCCGTTCGTCTATGGCCGCCAGATGACGCTGGATATGGACACGCTCAAGCGGAACTACGTCGAGAAACAGGATGATGTTCAGCGGATCCGTTTCTTCTGCAAGGGCGACAGTTACCGGTTCTGGGGCCTTATCGAAGGCGACAGGCATTTTGTCTGCCCTGCCGAAAACGGCCAACTCTTTCTGGCCGGCACTGACAGGCTGGGGCGCGATGTGCTCTCGCGCATCATCTATGGCGCACGTATTTCACTGACAATCGGCCTCGTCGGCATCAGTTTCAGCTTCCTGCTCGGCATTGTCATCGGCGGACTGGCCGGCTATCACGGCGGTATCTTCGACCTGATCGTCCAACGGATAATCGAAGTTCTGCAATCGATCCCCAGCATTCCGCTATGGCTGGCTCTGGCGGCGATCATGCCGATAACCTGGAGTCCGATCCTGATCTATTTCGGCATCACCGTCATCCTCGGGCTGCTCGACTGGACCGGACTGGCGCGGGCCGTGCGTTCGAAGCTTCTAGCCTTGCGCGAGGAGGATTACGTTCTGGCCGCGCAATTGATGGGCGCCAGAAGCAGCCGCATCATCGGGCGGCATCTCATTCCTGGCTTCATGTCGCATCTGATCGCGACGGCGACGATCTCCATACCCGGCATGATCCTGGGCGAGACGGCGCTGAGCTTCCTCGGGCTCGGCCTGAGGGCACCGATAACCAGCTGGGGCATCCTGCTCACCGAGGCGCGCAGCGTCAGCGTGATCGCGTTCTATCCATGGCTGCTTTTGCCGATGCTCCCCGTCGTTCTCGTCATCTTGGCGTTCAACTTCCTGGGCGACGGGTTGCGGGACGCCGCGGACCCCTACAAATGACATCGCTGTTCCGCCGCGCGCTGCGCCGCCGATTCCACCCGGTATGATCCTTGTCGGCAGCCTGTTCGCTTGTTGCAGTGTTCATCGTTCGCCTCTACACGCGGCAAGACTCGATCGGGGTTTAGCTCGTCGGCCTGGGTTTCAGCCGCGAAACGCTCTGGTCGGGGGCAGTTGATTTCGTGAACTGGTTCTGGACATACAATCGCACATGAGTCGCCTTGACAGTTTCATCCGGAGGATGACCGCACAGCGCGACATACTCGATCATGTCTGCGCCGAGGTTGCGAAGATGGAGGGGCCCGTGCTCGAGCTCGGCCTCGGCAATGGCCGGACGTTCCACCATCTGCGCGAGCGCCTGCCCGGACGCCGGATCGTAGCGTTCGATCGCGCACTTGCCGCACACGCCAGCTCAATTCCCGAAGCTGAAAACCTCGTGCTCGGCGAAATACGCGAGACGGCGAGCAGGTTCATTGGCATCGACGCCGCTCTTGTTCATGCCGACATCGGCACCGGCTATGAAGATCGCGATGCAGTGACCTCTACCTGGCTTCCCGATCTGACCGCGCGCCTGCTTCGCGTCGGCGGCATCGCGGTCAGCGGCACGCCGCTCGATCACCCGCAGTTGCAACGCCTCTCGCCGCCACCTTCGATTGCCGCCGATCGTTATTTTATCTGTAGGCGCGTGTGAGGGGCCGGGACGAGCCAACTCTTCAGGGGCCAAGCCTTCAGGGGATCGTGTATACTGCTATCTCCCGGTCAATGCCGCGCAGCGAGACCTCGTGGGGCACGGGCGTCAGCGCGTTCCTATGTAAGAGATCGGCGGTGAGATTGTCGTCGACCACCGCTCGAGTGGCGAAGATCGCCTGTGCGTTGGCAAGGTTCTGCACCCGCGAAGCAATGTTGACCGTCTGGCCGAAATAGTCCTGTCGCTCATTCATCGACACGGCGATGCAGGGGCCGGCATGGACTCCGATCTTGAGCAGCAGATCCTCGCGGCCGCTCTTGTCGTTGAGCGTACGCATGGCATCGCGCATCCTGAGGGCTGCAGCAATCGCACGATCAGGCGTCGCGAAGGTCGCCATCACCGCATCACCGATCGTCTTCACCACCGCGCCTGCCTCCGCCGTGACGATCTCGTGCAGAACCTGGAAATGCTCGCGCACGAGATCGAAGGCTGAAAGGTCGCCCACCCGCTCGTAAAGCTCGGTCGATCCGCGCAGGTCGGTGAACAGGAACGTCAGGCTGGTGATCTTCAGGCGCTGGTTGATGTCGAGTGTATCCGTGCGATAGAGATCGCGGAACGTCTGGTTGGTGAGCAGGCGCTTGGCGGTCAGGAAGGGCCGGCGTTTTCCCAGGAAATCATGCAATGTCTGGCCGGCGATGAAGACTGTCGGCAGCACGCGGGTGTCGGTCCGGTTTTCCAGCGAAATGCGCAACGGGCCGGGTTGCATCTCCAGCGTCTGGTTCTGGACATGGTCGCGGTCGAAGGCCAAAGAGAGGCTCCGGCGCTCCTTTGTTGGTTCGCCCTTCCCGTCGATGAACTGCGCTGAATGGGTGACCGGCTCGAAGACGATGATGAATTCAGACGGAAGCTGTATGGTCAGAACCGCCTTTTCACCGGGCGCAAGCTCGATATCCTCCAGCGAGAACGCTTCCAGCTTTTCCGCGAAATCCTCTTCCGGCAGATCGACTCCGGACGCCCAGTAGATCTGGCGGAAATATTCCGCCACCGGCAGTTCGTGTGGATTGTGTGCGGCAATCCTGCGCACGCGGGGACTGACGGTGAATGTCACCTCGACCATCTCATCGAGAGTCGGTGAATAGCCCTCGGAGCACAGCGCGCAGGTGTATTCGTCCTTTTGCAGGGTTTTCAGCGTGGCGTTGGTGTCGAGCACGCCGCCGCAGCCGGGACACAGAACATTCCAGGAAATGTCGAAGATGCCCACCCGCGCCGCATGGAGAAAGGCGCCTATTGCGCGCTCCTCGTCGAGGTCATGCTTGCTGGCGAAGGCTGGCGCATTGATGCGGCAAAGTTCGCGGTCCTCGCCCTCCGCGATGGTTCGCTTGATCGCGTCGATCGCCTGCGGATCGACATCGGCCGATTGTCGCAGAAGTGAGAATAGATCCTGAGCTTCGTTCATCGTGCAGGCTCCGGAAAATGCACCTCGAGGCGTTTTGACCGGACCGATCTTTGGTCCGAGTGTTCCATCTTACTTCGAAACGGACCGTACGGCCATTCGAATGGATAAGCCTGGTGACCGTTCAATTTCCATTCGGCGGATTTTAACCGGCCGCAAGCAGCACTATGATGGTCCATGGAGCATTCATCTTTGGGATTTTCTCCCATGCCGACATCAGACAATCCGCCATTTCCCGCGGTCCTGCGCCTTTTTTCTGCGGGGGTCATCGTTGTCCTGATCGTAGGCGCCGGCCTGTTTTTCATGCCTGCGCTGGTGAAATCGGGCTGGCCTTGGGCCGTCACGCCGTTCAATGCGCGCTTCCTCGGTGGCTTCTACACCGCCGAAATGGTCGTGATGGCGGCACTGCTGGTCTGGAATCGCTGGTCGCCCGGCAGGCTCGTGCTCGTCATGGCCTTCATCTTCACCGTCATCGTGTCGGTGGCTTCGTTCATCAATCTCGGCTATTTCAACTTCGAGCGCAAAGCGCCTTGGCTGTGGTTTTTGGTCTATCTTGCTTCGGCCGCGGTATCCGGGCTGTTCCTGTGGCGGGCCAGGGCCCGTCCTTCTGCAAAAGGCGTGACCTTAAATCCCGCATGGCGCGGCTACATGCCGGCGGAATCCGCGATCCTTGGGCTCTATGGCGTCGGCCTGTTGCTGTTTCCCCTGACATTCAGTGGCATCTGGCCATGGCCGATCGATGCCTTCCACGCTCAGGTCTACAGCGCCATCTTCCTCGCCGGTGCGGGCGGTATATATCTCGTCTGGAGAAGCGCGCCGCGCGAGGAACTGCTGGTGCTCGGGTTGGCCCAGTTTCTGGTTGGCCTGCTTGCCATCCTCGGCGTCGTCATCACCGACGCTGCGGTGCACCGGATCGACTGGACGGCGACCGGGACATTGGGCTGGCTCGCCCTTTTCGGCTGGATAGGCATCAGCGGCGTGTTCAAACTCTACGCTGCCTCCCGGTATTTTTAGCCCGCAATCGGCATCATATAGGTCAGAGACGGCTGGATTTTCGGGTGGCGTCCGGTGCATCGTACCGGGCCGCTTGCCTTCGCCGGGAACGCCATGACCAGCACGACCTCGCCACCCGCCGAGAAAATCCAGCCGCTGCTGCGGTCCGTCCGGCCAAGCGATGCGGAGGCGCTTTGCGCTATCTTCAACATGCCGGGCTTCCGCTGGGGCACGCTCAGGATGCCTTTCGAGATGGTGGAGCAGGTGGCGCGGCGCATTGCCAAGTCCGGCCCGGAAACCACCTGGATCGTTGCCGAGCTGGACGGCAAGGTCGTCGGCCATGGCAGCCTGGTCGTGCAAGGTTCACCGCGCCGTTCGCACATCGGCGAGATCAATATTGGCCTTGACGATGCCTTTGTCGGCAAGGGTATCGGCTCTGCCATACTTGGCGCGCTGCTTGACGTGGCCGACAACTGGCGCGCCCTGAAGCGAGTCGAATTGACCGTCTATGCCGACAACGAAGCGGCCCTCCGTCTCTACAAGAGCCACGGCTTTGAGATCGAAGGCCGGCATGTGAAGGCCGGCTTTACCGACGGGCAGTACCACGACCTCCTGAGCATGGCCCGGCTGCGGTTCTAAGATCCGCTGTTTGCCTTAGCTGTTTAGCCTATCTGACAATTCGTGCCGAGGCAGCGAACAGGTGATTGCTCAAGGAGAATTGCGTAGGATACGGTCATTTCGTCTCACACCACCTTGATCGAATTGACGATCTATGTGGGCCGGCCGCATCCAGCAAGTCTGGTCTCGCTTGGCGTTTACACCGCAAGCGGCTAGACGGGACCAATGACCGCCGTCTTTGATCCAACCCCTACCCCTCCGCGGGAAATTCTGGCTGTGCTGTCGCTGCTCTGCCCGGAGGTCGTGCGCGACATCGAGCAGAACTGGAATGCACCGGTTTCCGACTACGCCCGCCATCTTTGGCGGCCGGTGGCAAAGCCTGCATCGGGCCCGGCGATCGCTGCCCGCTCGATCCTGCGCGAAGTCCTGCATCAGCGCCTCGGTAGGATCATGCAGCCTGAGAAGATCGGCAAAGCCCTCGACGAGTTCGAGCACAGACCGGTGATTCAGTCCGGCCTGCACTGCCTGCTTCTGATGGACCGGATCACCTTCGATGCTCTTCTGCTTGCCTGGCTCGGCGCGGTCGAAAACGGGCTGTCGGCCTTCGTCGGCTTCATGGGAACGACGATGACCATGGAGACAGTTGGCCGGGAGGGGCCGGGATGGCTCGATGTCGGCGACGACAAGGTCAACCTGTTTGGCATGGGACGCCACAAACTGTGCCGCAAAAGCGCCTGCGTGGCCGGTCCCGTCTCCCTCAACAAGCGCGCGCTCGAAGCGGTGGGCGATGAAACGGATGGCAGCCGCTGGCTGGGCACACTGCTTGCCAGCCGGGACAAGGTGTTTGAAACCGCCGCCGATGCGCTGACTGAACTGAATGAGGATCTGGTCGCCAATTGGGATCGTGCCAGCATGGCCCTGCCGGTTTTCGTCGATGATCGGGTCGCCGCGGCTGCCATGGCGCGGCATCTAGAATATGACGGCAGCCTTCTTTCCAGGCTGCTGATTGAACCCGCAAGACGCCAGCGTCTCGAACATGCCTGGCAAGAGGCCGCATCGAGCCCATTTGGCAGATTCCTGCCCAATGCCACGGACTATTTCTGGGGCATCCGCGAGGAGCGCGTGCGCAAGCTCGTTCTCGAGAACGGGCACCTGATCGAGCCCGACAGGCCGCAAGGTCTTTCCATCCCGTTCGAGCGGCCGTATCTCAGGCAGGCGCTGCTGGACGGCGTGCTGCTGCCGAACTTGTTCCTGACGTTCCTCGTCCTTGCCATATTGCCGCGCGTGCGGGTCGTGGGCGGCCTGAGACAGATTGGCTATGTAGCGCTTTTCCACTCGATCCTCCTGGCCGTGCTGGACGAAAACGTGCCGGAAGAGCGCGATCTGGCCGCGGAACTGCAGGTTCGGGAAAATGCCTGGGGCATGCGGGTCATCGATGAAAAGATATCAGTCCGCGAGCAGCTTGCCGTCCTGCCGGAAGGAGCGCTCTTCCCGGACCTGCTCCGGCAATACCGATTGCGGACATTTGCCGAGACGACCGACGACCTGAAACTGGTTCGCGAAAACGCCAGATGGCGCAAGATCGGCCAGGCAGAGATCAAGCCGACCTGAGCCTAATTCGCAACCGCAAGCGACGGCGATCCATCGGGGAGCCTCTGGCGTCTGACCCCGCCGCACAGGCCTCACCTGTCATTGCACCACACCGCCCTTGCGGAGCCCATCCACCACGTGTTCGAAATCGACCGGTTCTTGTGGCAGACCAAGACTTTGTAGCGGTATCCAGCGAATAGTGGAGATTGACGCGAAGCACCTCCTGCCATGGCGCGCGGGCCTCGGCGAAGCGGCCCAGATGACCGTAGCTGGCGGCCAGAAACGCGCGCGAGACGTCGGTGACAGCGTTTGCGAGCCAGCCGTTGCATCAGAGGTCATGGGTAGCGGTCTGCCACCGGACCCACACGGATCGCCCGCTGCCGCTTGCCCGCCGACGGCTATCGGTGCATCCTTGTGAATAGCCTGGCCGTGAAGTGCGAGCGAGATCACGCCGTCACGGCCACTAGTGAGGTCTTGTTCGATGGACTGCTCGGGCTGCGGTTTCGAGATTGAGGGCGGTTACGCCTTCTGTCCGAGGTGTGGCAGGCGCCAGCCCGTGCCATGCGCCAGTTGCGGCTACACCTGCGCACCTGATTTCGAGTTCTGTCCGAAATGCGGGGCAAGCGTCGGTGCGCCCGCAAAAGCCGTCGAACGGCCTGCTCCGGCACCAAGCCGGACCATTGTGTCGCCTTCTCGAACTCCGTCGCTGCTTCCGAACATCGAAAGCGAAGAAGGGCTGCATCCCGTCTCTGACGCCGATCGCCGGACGGTAACGGTCCTGTTCGCCGACCTTTGCGGCTTTACGACACTCAGCGAGCAGCTCGACCCCGAGGTCATGCAAGCGCTGCAGAACAAACTGTTCAAGGAATTGACGGCGGCCGTGCGAAACTTTGGTGGGTTCGTCGACAAATTCATCGGCGATGCGCTGCTCGCTTTGTTCGGTGCGCCGGTCGCGCATGAGGACGATCCGGAACGCGCGCTTCGTGCCGCTCTCGACATGATCGCCCGGACGGCGCGGCTCGGCGAAAGCACCCCCCACTCCGGCTCGCCTCTGTTACTCCACATCGGCATAAACACTGGTCCGGTCGTTACTGGCGGATTGGGCATCGGCACCGCCAGATCCTATTCCGTGACCGGCGACACAGTGAATACGGCGCAACGCCTGCAATCGCTGGCCGCACCGGGTGAGGTGCTGGTAGGCGAGCTCACTCACAGGCTGACCCGGCATGCCTTCTCTTATGAGTCGCTGGGTGATGTCGTGTTTCGCGGCAAGGCTGGCAGCGTGCTCGTTCATCGACTGGACGCACCGCTAGCGGTGCCGCGTGCAGCGCGCGGGCTCGAGGCGCTCGGCCTCAGTGCGCCGCTAATAGGTCGTGGTGCGGAGCTCAATAGAATGATGGCGAGCCTTGACCAGGCGTGCGGCGGCTCGGCCCAACTTGTCCGCCTCGTCGGAGAAGCCGGCATCGGGAAATCGCGGCTGGTGAGTGAGTTCGTCGCCCGCGTCGGCGACGACGAGCGTTTTCGCAACGTCGCCGTGCGGCAGGCCACGTGCTCACCGCTGGGTGAACAATCTTTTGGCGCCTTGGGCGCAGTGGTGCGCAGCGCTGCCGGGATGATGCAAAACGACAATGGGGACGAAATGCGGGGGAAGCTCGCAGGCTTGCTTGCCGATCTCGGCCTGCAGGGCGAGGAGGCGAAGCGGCTGATGCCTTTGCTCTACCATGTGCTTGGCCTTGGCGACCCCGATGCCACCTTGCAGCATGTCGAGCCCGAGCAGCTGCGGCGGCAAATTCTCTACGCAGTCCGCACAATCATCGAACGGCGGCTTGCGTTGTCGCCGCTATTGATTGTCGTCGAAGACCTGCACTGGGCCGACGCCGTGTCGCTCGAGGCACTACGTTTCGTGATGGACAGGTTGGAACGCACGCGGTTGATGTTGCTGGTCACGCATCGTCCGGCGCCGGACAACGACCAGCTCGACTCAAGTCGGGTCAGTCACACAGCGCTCAGGCTTCCGCCACTCAACAATGATGACGGACGCAGCCTGCTGGCAGCGCTTTTCGGCGAGAGCTGGGTAAGCTCCGCGGGAGGGCTTCTCGACCAGATCCTCGAGCGCGCGGGCGGCAACCCCCTTTTTGTAGAGGAAATCGTTCGCGGCCTTATCGATCGCGGTGTACTGGTGCGAGAGGGCCAGCGATGGCGGACTGTGGCAGGCGAAGTCGCAACCGGCATCCCCGCCACTATCCAGGCAATGTTGCTTGCCCGCGTCGACCGGCTGCCCCAAGAGGTGCGCCGGTTGGCCCAGGAGGCCGCGGTAATCGGCCCGCGCTTCGATGCCACACTTCTGAAAACCGTGACAGCCGATCCCGGCCGGCTCGAAGCCGGCTGCGAACTGCTTTGCGATGCGGAAATCATCGAGGAAGTTGCCGGATCAGGCTCGGTCTCGTCTCAAAGCTACCGCTTTACGCAAACATTGCTGCAGGACGTGATCTACCAGAATCTGCTCCTGCAACGCCGGACCGAAATCCACGGGCGGATCGGTGCTGCCTTGGAGCAACTGTGCGGCGACGAGCCGGAACGGCTCGAGGATTTGACCGTGCTGGGTCATCATTTTGCACAGAGCGCCGAGCGGGAGAAGGGCGCGCATTACCTGCAGGCGGCAGGCGATCGCGCTCGCATGATATATGCCAACGACGACGCCCTTCGTTTCTACGAGCGAGCACTGACTGCGTTGGGCGCGATCGGGCAAACACCGCTCAAACTGGCAATTGCAGAGCGCATTGCCGATTTGAGCGGCCCGGCAGGCCGCCGTGAGATCGCGCACCACCACTACGAGACGGTGTTGCAGGCATACCGCGAGTCAGCCAATCGCGTCGCCTCGGCGCGAGTTTTGCGTAAGATCGGTCGGCTACTCTGGGATGTCGGCAAGCGGGACAAGGCAGAACCCCGCTATGCCGAGGCGGCAGCGCTCCTCGATGGAGCGGATGCCCCGATCGAGCAGGCGCATCTGTGGCAAGAACGTGGCCGACAGGCGTTCCGTAGCGGAGATCACGCTCTCGCGGCAAAATGGGCAGACGCGGCGCTGGATTGCGTAGGCACACTGACAACGGAGCATGTCTCCGAGGTAAGGTGTGATGCCACTCTTGTGACCGCCGAGGCACTCAATACCAAGGCTGTCGCGCTGGCTCGCCTTGGGCGAAACCGTGAGGCCGTGCGTCAGGTTGAGCGTAGCATTGAATTGGCCGAAGCCGCCGGTCTGCTGGGCGCGGCCTGCCGCGGCTACACCAATCTCGGCGTGCTTTACACGACCATCGATCCCGCAAAGGCGATGGAGGTCTGTCGGCGCGGTCTTGAAGTGGCGCGCCGTATTGGTGATTTGGGTTTCCAGGCGCGCCTCCTCGCCAATCTGGCGGTCGCTTGTTGTACTTTCACGGATCGCTGTCCAACGGAGGGCGTACCCGCTGCCGAGAAGGCCATTGAGATCGACCGTGCGCTCGACCAGCGCGAGCACCTGCCGGTGCCTTTGATCGTGCTTGGGCAAATCCACCAGTGCAACGGCCGCCCGGACCTGGCGGTTGGGTTGTTCCACGAAGCACTGGACGTAGCTCGCGAAACGGGCGAACCCCAACTGCTGTTTCCGTGTTATGATGGTCTCGCAACGCTTAATCTCGATCTCGACAATCTGGCCGAGGCCGAACGCTACTTTTCCCTGGCGCAGGGTATATGCGCCCAGCACGGGCTCGACCCGGAAGCGCTTGTGGTGCTGCCTTTTCTCGACTAGCCGGGGTTGGAGGTTGGAAATGTCCGCGCGTAGTGACTTGGTGCCGCTTCAACCGGGCGACCGTGCGCCAAACGTGGTACTCGACGCCATTACCCAGGAAGGCAAGATCGCGCTTGACGATTTTCGCGGCCAAAAACCGGTGCTGGTCGGCCTGTTTCGAGGTCTGCATTGCGCGTTTTGCCGGCGCCATATCGCCGCCCAGGCGCGGCTTGATCCGGAGCTGCGCGAAAGGGGCGTGGAGAGCCTGACGGTGGTCAACACGCCGATCGAACGGGCGCGTCTCTATTTCCGCTACCATCCGATGCCGAATCTGCTTGCGGCCTCCGATCCTGAACGCGCTTCACATCGTGCTTTTGGACTGCCCAATCTCGAATTCACCCAAAACGAGACGAACTGGCCGTACAAGGTCTCGATGGCAGCGGCAAAGGATATGCGGGTCGACATACCAGGCGAGTTGCCCGGTCCTATGGATCCTCTTGCGGCCAGTGAAATGCTCAACAAGAGGGACCATTACGAGCTGACCGAAGCCGACGAGCAGATGCTAGCAACGGGACACGGACAATTGGTCGGTCAGTTCCTGCTGGACCGGCAGGGGATCGTCCGCTGGAGCTTCACGGAGGTTCCAGAGGGTGGGCGATACATGTTTGGGGCGCCAAGCCCGCAGGAGCTGATGTCAGCCGTATCCCAAGTCGCCCAATAGACTTGCGAACGAGGTAAGCGGGCGGGACACGGAACAAAAAAGCGGAACCAATTTGGTACGAATCTAGACACTGACAAGTTCACGGTTCATGCGAGCACGGCCTCGACAACGGCAACAAAGTCATCGAGCGAACGATCCCCACGAATCTCGATGCGCGGAAGGTCGATGGGATCGCAATCGAGGTCCGCCGGTCCGTGTCTGCCGCCGAAGCCGATTCGATAGCCGCACTCCTTGGCCAGCCTGCCAAGCCGTCGGTCGGTGACAGAGAAGGGTGCCGCGAACGCCGCGGTTGGCCGACCGGTCCACCGTTCGATGAACATACGAGAGCGCAGGAGCTCGGCGGCCAAGTCAGAGCTCGACAGACCATCGATCGCGCGATGCGTCGCCAGATGGCTTCCGAAGAACGCACCTTCGCCGGCGAGGCGTCGCACCGTCCCGGCGTCCATAAGCTGCGTCGGCGGGCCGCTGTAGGCGTCCCACTGTGCACTTTCACCCACCAAGTCCGTCACCAGGAACACTTCCGCGGTCAGGTCGTTCGCGCGCAAGGCCGGCCAGGCATGGTCGGCAAAGTTCTGGAAGCCGTCATCGAAGGTGATGAGCACTGGGCGGCCAACGAAAGGCTGACGGTTGGCGATGAACCATTCCAGCTGCTCGGAGCTAATCGCGTGAAAGCCATTGGCGCGCAGCCATGTCATTTGGCTGGCGAATGCGGCGGGCGCGAGCCGAAAACGGGCGAGCGCGGCCGGACCTTCATCGGAGACGCTGTGATACATGAGGACAGGGATACGCTGCCGCCGCTCGCTATGTGCGACGTCGCGGCGCAAGGCCCGCGCCCCGCCCCAGACGATATTTCGTGCGACTCCGATTTCGACGGGTGCGCGGATTGGCACATGATCTATCGTCGGTTCCGTCGCCACGTCGCCTGGTGACAGGCGGCGGAAGCGGTCTATGCGGTAGAGCTCGGTCTGGATCGATTGCTCGAGAACGAGGCCGTGGCCCGCTGCCAGCGTCTCTGAGATCGCTTGTGCACCGAATGTGTTCCAGTCGAAGCCCGTCCTTTCAACATTGTCTCGTAGCACGAATGCGTGTGCGCTGATGAAACTGCCGCCAGGCGCCAACGCCTCAACAAGTTTTTTGGCGATGCGCCGCAACTCGGTGAGATCGTCCAGGTAATAGAGCACTTCCGAACAGACGATCAGATCCATCTCGCCCGGCAGCGTGTCCGCAGAAAAATCCAGTACGCCGAACTCAACGTTCGGCTGATCACTGCATCGCGCGCGCGCCCGCCCGACGGCTACGGCGGAGATGTCAGTTGCGGTCAAATGGCCCACGCGCGGCGCCAGCTGTCGCGTGAAGTGGCCCTCCGCGCAGGCCAGCTCAAGCGCCCGTCCGATGGGACCGGCAGGCAGAATTTCGAGCTGCCGCTCATATTTTTCCTGCTCATAGAGCGAACCGTAGTTCCAGGGATCCTCGATCGCAAAATGGCGATTCCAGAAAGATGTGCGGTCATTGTCGCGCCCATCCGCGGCCCGTGCACGGCGCGGCGCTGCAAAAGGCTCTTTAGTTTCGGCGCTCGACCGAACCAGCGCCTGCGCTTCCGCGGCCAATCCCGCAAGTTTGCCGAAATGGCTGTCCCGATCAGACCGGCGTCCCGCCATGGACAACAATGCCTCGGCTGCAGACATGTTTGACTTGTCGGCACCGGCGCCCTTTTGCGGTGCATCTACAGGCGATCGCCTCGCAAGTCGCGCGGCACTGTGCATAGGCCGCTCAGAGGGCAGGAAATTCAGGATCAATTCAATCCAATGACGCCTCGTCACTCTCCCGAGTACGCCGAACTGCACGAGAGCCTCGATCTGGCCATCCATCATCAGATGGGCATAGATTTGATCGATTCCTTCCGGTACTTCGATCGAGGCCGGATTTCGCGCGTCGACACGAATTCCAAGTGTCCGCGCCAGCCTGCGCGGCGCGGCAAGATCGTCGACATCGAGCAGCATTTGCTCAAAGTGATACTGCACGCGGCGAGCCGCGTCCGGATTATTCCAGACCTTGCCGAGTTCGAGGATCAACTCGGTGAGGGAAGCGCCGAACCTGTCCCACCTGGCAGCCAATTGCGCTGGCACCGACAGGCTTCCTACCATAAGGCCATCGACGGCCACCTTGGCGATCTCACGCGCCCACTTACGTCCTGCTGGGAGCGCGCGCAGGGACTGCGGGTTGATCGAGCGCGAGCCGCAGCCGCAATCCGATGCGGCGTTCCACAACGCGAACCACGCGAGTGCTTCTGAAGCGGTGTGGCCGTTCGCGTCGGTCGCTCCATTGGCGTGAGCCGATGCCGGGTGTTTGACCCTGGGATCGGCGGAAAAGCCGCGAGCGATCACGACTTCGCCATCTGCCAGCATCTGCGCCGAATTGCGGCTGAGCGCGTTGGGGCTGGCCCGATAGAAAGCGAGCGGCTCGTCGACCATCACCCAATTTTTGCCTAGACGTGCGAGGCGCTGCCACAGATCCCAGTCCTCGCAGGTGCGCAGCGACACGTCGAAACCGCCCAACTCGACAATTATCTCCCGATCGACCAGCAGCGCGTGAGTGCGGACAGCACACCGGCGGGCGAACGTTTCGAAGGGTTGAATCGCAACCTCCGTTGCGATGCTCGACGCCGTGAGTTCGCCATCGGGCATCACGCGTCGGGAACCGCAATAGGCAGCCACTGCATCGGGAGCGGATTTCAGTGCGGCCAGCATTTTGGCAAGGAAGCTGGCATCCACCCAATCGTCCGCATCCAGAAACATGAGCCAGTGGCCGCGCGCCTTCGAAATCCCGCTATTGCGCGCGCCGGCGGGGCTATGCGCGCAAGAGCTCAACATCCGAAATCGGGCATCGTGCTCTACATAACCGGCGATGATCGCAGGGGTGCGGTCCGTGGAGGCGTCGTCGACGATGATCGCCTCCCAATCCATTATTTCCTGATCAAGAAGGCAATCGAGTGAGCGCGCCAGCGTTACCTCCGCGTTGTGCGCAGGAACCACGATTGAAACCAAGGGATCATGCGCCACGCCGTCTTACCCGCGCCTGGTTCGAGGTAGAACAAGATGTGTTGATCTTTCTCGGCGTAGGCCGTCACAATCGACGCCGATCAGTCCGTCGACCCATCGTCCATCACCACTATATCCAGTATCTGGCAGGTCTGCCGGCGGATGCCGGCAAGCATTGCGCCGACGGTTTGCTCGGCATTGAGCATCGGTACCACACCGCCCTGCGGTAGCATCCTGGATCATCGAGCTTCCGTTTTCCTCGGCAAGAGTTGGCAAATGTCAAAACCGGATGACGGCATCGGCTGGCAGCACTGCCCTGTCAAGATAAGGGCGAATTAGAGGCGGGCAAAAAAGACTTGAACACAGGCTGAATGGCAGCGCGAATGCCCGACGGCTTGGAGCTGAGGTCGATGCGCCAGGGCATCTCCGCTCTCGCATTTCATCTGCATAAAGATGATCGCGGGCGAAGACGCGAGCGCGAGCTGATCCGGATCGAGCCGCATGTCGAAATCTACCCGAATGGGGGACGTTCGAACCGACTTAAGCCGAGAAGATTCCGGCTTGCGGGTCGACAATTTTACTGGCAAGTTTACCAGTTGCTAAATTAGCGTTGTGGCAATGTTCAAAAGAAGGGGCATGGGATGGCCAAGGAATCTTCGAGTACCGCTTCTTCGGCAAATAAAGCGGACGCAAATCTGATAAGTAATGCAGACGGAAGCGGGCTGACCTTCATGGCGGGCCAGGCTCGCGAGAGTGGGGCCCCCGGCGACGCTGTAGGTGTCGACAAGATACGTGATCTGCTGTTCGGCAACCAGATGCAGGACTATGACCGCCGCTTTTCCAAGCTTGAAGAACGGGTCTTGCAGCGCTTCAAGGATGTCGAATCCGAGGCCAAGCGCAATCTTGAAATGTACGAGTCAAATGCAAAGAAGCAGGTCGACTCGCTTGCGGCGCAATTGCGGAACGAAAAGGACGCGCGAGCCGACGCCGATAAGGAGATTGATCGGAATCTTCGCGAGCAAAATCAGGCGCTCGAAAAGCAGGTGCGCGCGTTGTCGGATCAGTTGAGCGAGCTTGAGCGGGAAGTTGCGGACCGGATAAATCGAAACGATCATTTGCTGCGTGAGGAAATCAAGCAAAAGAATGAAAGCATTCAGATGCTGATGGAGAAAATGTTTTCCGATCTTGGCAATGTCAAGACCGACCGAAATCTTTTGGCTGGCCTGTTTGTTGAGGTTGCAAAATGTCTAAATCAGGATCCCGTCGGCAGCAAGAACAACTCGGAGCGTACCTGGAAAGTGAGTTGATCGGAACTTGACGTCGACTGTCGACCCAATCAGCCTCCCTCAAAGAGCAGCTTCGAACGATACAGAGATTGATCGCGAGGCGCTGGCTCGCCTTTTGATCGAAATTGCCCGGAACGTTGATCCGGACTATCGTGCGCGTCTCGACGGAATCCCAACCGCCGACCCTCGCATGGATACGCTGCGCCAGTTGCTGGTCGGCCGCGAAATTTCGGAGCTTTCACGAGTTACGCACCTGCTCGACGAACCCGAGCAGCTTGCGGCTGCGGTGGGGAGCGTTCTCCCCAGTGCAGCCGCACGTGCGCCTCATGCGCAACTCGGAGAGGCCCTTGCGCCAGCTGTCGAGAGGGCCGTGCAACGGTCCATCCAGAAGAGCCCGCGTACGCTGACGGATATATTGTACCCGGTGTTTCTGCCGGCTATTCGCAAGTCGATCGGCGAAAAGATCGACCAGACCTTTCAATCGTTGAATGAAACTTTAAGACATATATTTACCTGGCACGGGCTCAAGTGGAGACTTGAAGCGTGGAGAACAGGAGCAAGCTTCTCAGAAGTTGTTCTTAAGCATTCTCTTGTTTATCGTGTAGAACACGTCTTTCTAATCAATCGCAATTCCGGGCTTTTGATAGCGCATGTAACTGCCGATAATGCAACTAGCGAAGATCCTCAACTCATTTCTTCTATGCTTAGTGCAATTCAAGATTTTGTAAAAGACTCATTTAACGAGAAAGAACAGAGCGGCCTGGATACCATTCGTTTCGGAGAGCTTCGTCTCTGGTCGGAAGTTGGACCGTTTGCGACCTTGGTTGCGGTGATCCGGGGAAATCCGCCGGAGGAATTACATGAAATAATTCGCGATGTATTGCTTCGCATCCATGATGAATGCTCACAGGCTCTAGAGCAGTTTGACGGCGACAGTTCGCAGTTGGCCGGCGTAGAGACGCAGTTGCAGACCTGCGTTGAACTGAAGCAGGAGGAATCAAACCAGGGATTTCCGTGGCTGGTCGTGGCTGCAGTCCTGCTGGTTTTGATTCCGGCAGGCGGTTGGTTCTTTCTTTCCTGGCAATCCGTGCAGCGCTGGCAGACCTATGTGTCGCGACTGGGGACCCAGCCGGGCATCATCGTTGCCGAACAAAAGGTGCGTGATGGCCAATTCTATATTGCCGGTCTGAGAGACCCGCTTGCCGCCGACCCGCAGTCGCTGTTGGCCGGAACGCAGGTCGATCCCGCCCGCGTTCATTCACAGTGGCAATTCTATCAGAGTCTTGATCCGGAGTTCGTATTGAAGCGGCTAACGGCGTCGCTGGTTCCGCCGGATTCAGTACGACTTTCGATCGTCAATGGTCGCATCGTTGCCGAGGGTGAGGCTCCCAACACCTGGATAGATCGGGCGCGCGCAGCGGCCCAACAACTTTCGGCAGGCGGACCGGAATTCGACATCTCCAGGGTTCGTGATGTGAGCCCCGAAGCACGCGCGGCGGAGCACTGGCAGACTTATGTGTCGCGACTGGAGGCCCAAGCGGGAATCATCGTCGCCCAACAAAAGGTGCGTGATGGCCAATTCTATATTGCCGGCCTGAGAGACCCGCTTGCCGCCGACCCGCAGGCTCTGCTGTCCGGAACGGAGGTAGATCCCGCCCGCGTTCATTCGCAGTGGCAATTCTATCAGAGCCTTGATCCGAAGTTCGTCCTGAAGCGGCTGATGGTATCGCTGACCCCGCCGGATTCAGTACGGCTTTCGATCGTCAAGGATCGCATCGTTGCCGAGGGTGAGGCTCCCGACATCTGGATAGACCGCGCACGCGCAGCGGCCCGACAGCTCTCGGCAGGCGGACCGGAATTCGACATCTCCAAGGTTCGTGATGTGAGCCCCGAGGCACGCGCGGCGGAGCACTGGCAGACTTATGTGTCGCGACTGGAGGCCCAAGCGGGAATCATCGTCGCCCAACAAACGGCGAGGGGGGGACATTTCTATATTTCCGGCCTGAGAGACCCGCAGGCCGCCGACCCGAAGGCTCTGCTGTCCGGAACAGGGGTCGATCCTGCTCGCGTTCATTCACAGTGGCAATTCTATCAAAGCCTTGATCCGAAGTTCGTGGTGAAGCGGCTGATGGCGTCGCTGACTCCGCCGGATTCAGTACGGCTTTCGATCATCAAGGATCGCATCGTTGCCCAGGGTGAAGCTCCTGCCGCCTGGATAGATCGGGCGCGGGTCGCCGCCCAACAGCTGTCCGCGGACGGACTCTCTCTAGAACTCTCCGAGCTGCGTGAGTTGACCCCTCCGCAACTCACTCATTTGAGGGAGGCTATTCAAGCGGTCAACATTTTCTTCGATTCTGGCAAGGCTGTACCGGGACCAGAGCAACTGCCGGTTCTCGACAAATTGGCGAATCAGTTGAAGGAATTGGCCGAGGACGCCCGCAAGGCAGGCGTAACAGCACAGTTCATGTTGACCGGCCATTCGGACGAGACGGGCCGTGAAACGGCCAAGTTGTCGATCAGCGCCGCGCGCGCGGAGACAGTTCGTGCGCTTCTCAAGAAGCGCGGCGTCGATCCGGAGTTGCTCTTGGTTCGCGGCGCGGGCACCTTTGAGCCAGCGGAGATTGAAAATAGCCGAACCGGGAACTCCGCCAACCGCAGAGTTTCGGTTACGGTAAACTTCCACTAGGCGGAGCCCAGGATATTGCAAAAGAAGATCTGTATGTTGGGCGGGTTCGCTGTCGGAAAGACGAGTCTGGTTCGCAGGTTTGTGCAAAGCATCTTTTCAGAAACCTACTTGACCACGGTGGGAGTGAAAATCGACAAGAAGAGTGTCGCATTCCCGGACAAAACCGTGGATCTGATTTTGTGGGATTTGGCCGGCGAAGACGATATCGGCTCATTCCGCGTCAGCTATGTGCGAGGTGCGAGTGGGCTCGTGCTTGTCGTCGATGGAACACGCGCTGCTACTCTTGCCGTTGCGCTCACGTTGCGCGAGCGGGCCGAGGCTGAATTCGGCGCTATGCCGTTTGTATTGCTGTTCAACAAATCCGATCTGGCCGATCGATGGGCAATATCGGATAGTGAAATTGACGAACTGAGGCAACTTGGATGGCAAATCTATCTGACAAGTGCGCTTTCGGGCGAACATGTTGATGATGCGTTTCGTCAACTTGCTTCGATGGTCAGCAAATAAACCATGGATGTCTTGCCAAGAGAAGTTAGAAGCTGGATTTACGATTTCTTCTACAAGGAGCGCTCGGTCGCATATCTGAAAATCGACGCCCAGCTTTGCATAGCTGCGAAGGGCGGTAACGTTAACCATTACGGACTCTCGTCAGTTCGCATAGGTAAGCCTGTTGCCGAGCAGCTTGAATTCATGGAAGGTTTATTGCCCTGCCCCGAGCTTCCATATGATATGGCCATGGTCGAACTGCCCAGCGGGCGTGTCGCGGACCTCCATCTTTTTGCTGACAATGCCTGCGTGTGGCTGCTCTTTCTTGACGCCACTGCCGAACGCGACAATAGGCAGCGGCTTCAACAGAAGGCTTATGAAATGACGCTTCTGCAAGAGAGGGAGCGTCAACTCAACGAGAAATTACAATCGACAAACGAGGCGTTGAGGGCGAGCCAAGAGGGATTGTCGCGTGAATACCAGCGCGCCGAAGCCCTACTCCTCAACATTCTTCCGGCGTCGATCGCGGAGCGGCTAAAAGCGCACGAACAAATTGCAGACAACCATGCGGAGGTGAGTGTGCTTTTTGCCGACATCGTCGGCTTTACGGAAAGAGCGCGGAGCGTCGGAGCCGTGACGACGCTCGCTATTTTAAATTACTTCTTCAAGGCGGCGGATCTGCTCTCGGAGCGATACGGCTGCGAAAAGATCAAGACAATCGGCGATTGTGTGATGGTGGTCGCTGGCCTGCCCACCGCGCGATCCGATCATGCGGAAGCCCTTGCGCACTATGCACTTGAACTGCGGAAGGCGGTTAAGCGCGAACGCTTCGCAGGAGAACCGATAAGACTCAGAATTGGAATTCACTCAGGACCAATCGTGGCGGGCGTCATAGGCAAAAGGCGGTTTGCCTATGACCTATGGGGCGACACCGTTAATCTCGCCGCACGTATCCAAACGTCCGCGGAGCCCGATGAAATCCGTATTTCGGATGCAACTCATCAACTGCTTGGACCAAATTTTGCTTGCGACCCACTCCAGGAAACGGAATTGCGTGGTACAGGTCGTGTGCGAATGTGGCGGCTCCCGGCCTGATTTGCCGCATGGCAGTGCCGACCCGGAAGCGCATTGCATCTCAAGCAACATCATGGTTTCGAATGTCCGCAGCGGTGCGCGAAGCAGTTGACCACCGAGCGACCGCCAAAGGTCTGTCCTGGTCAACTCAGGAAATCAGTTCCTGAGATTTAACGTCGATGCCCAGTTCATAGAACGGCCGGAGGCCTGGGCCGAGGTCGGAATGTCCTGCCCCCGCGGCTAAATAAACACCGCCAAGTACCCGGCGCAACGGTCTGGCTCGGAACGATGACGTCTTGCACCGCAACATCGGTTTCTTCAAGGTAGGGCAACAACGGACATAGATGTCGTTACTCGCCGATCCGACCGGAAGGTTAACAGCACGATGCCACTCATGACTCGACGATTGGGCGCCAGGAACCTGGCGCGCCCGGCACGGCGTCTCGGAGACCTGACTGCGATGTTTGCCCTGATTGCCAGGCCGCTCGTCTTTGCGATCGCCCTTTTGTTGGCTGGTCAGGCGCAGGCGCAGGCGCCCGCGACCGTCCCGCCTGAAAGGGTCAAACAGCTGCTCGAGCTTCTCGACGATCCGTCAGTGAAGGCCTGGGTGGCCGAACAGCGAAATCAGGACGCCGGATCAACGGGAGCGCCCGCCGAGAGAGGGGCTTCGCCGACCGACGCATCGTCCGGCGCCGTGGCCGCACCAGGCCAGATGAATACGATGGCATCCTCGACGCTCGATGGGATCAGGCATCATATCGAAAGAATCGTGCGAACTTTGCCCTTGCTGCCAGGCCAGTTCGCGCGCGTTCGGGCAGAGACGATGGAGGATATGTCCAGCAAGGGGCCTGCCGGCGTATTTGTGCTGATTGCAATGTTCATAGCTGCCGGCCTGGCACTCACTTGGGCAACATTCAAGCTCACCCGTCCATTTCGTCTTTGGATTATCGCGCAACTGAAGGATACGCCTGTTGGGCGAGCCAAGAAGATTGGTGGCCGCCTGCTTTATTCCAGCATGCTGATAGTCTCTTTCGCACTGGGCAGCGCCGGCGCGTTCATGTTGTTCGACTGGCCGATGCTTATCCGCGAGATTGTACTGACATTTCTGATGGCGGCAGTCGTTACATGGGGTGTGCGCATGTACGTCATGGCCATGCTCGTCCCTTCCTTCATGAACGTCGAGAACGCCGTCGAGGTTCGTGCTTTGCCGATCACCAACGAAGCGGCTGACCATTGGTCCTACTGGCTACCCCGGATCGTCGGCGTCTTCGCCTTCTTCGGCGCCGCGTTTATCCTCTTGCCAGGTCTCGGCATCGATCAGGACGGAATGATGGTCCTGTCACTGGGCGCCGATTTCGTGCTGCTGTTGCTCCTGCTGCTCGCCATTTGGCGTCGGCCAAGAACGCAGCGAGACGGTGCGCGCCACATCGGTCACACGGAAGCGACATGGCTATTGACTGCTTATTTCGTCGTCCTGTTCCTGCAGCGTATCGCTGGCCTTTATACATACTTCTGGTTCACCTTCGCCGCATTCTTCCTGCCTTTGGCAATCGTGGTGACGCAGCGCGGGGTTAATTTCGTTCTGCGGCCAGGTTCGGAAGATGTCGGCCGGCCCACGATCCCGGCGGTGACGATCGCTGTCATCGATCGCGGAATCCGAATGATTTTCATCCTGGCGGCGGCTTACCTTCTCGCACGTGTCTGGGGTCTGGACATGCAATCCATGCGGGACAGCGATACGACGACGACGTTCATATTGCGCGGCTTGATCAATGTCGTGGTCATTGCCCTCGCCGCCGACTTCGGCTGGTCGATCATCAAAGCTTTGATCGAACGAAAGCTGGGCATAGAAACACCGCACCCTGTGATCAGCGACGAGGACGTCCCGATCCTCGATCCGCAGCAGGCACGGCTGCACACGCTCTTGCCGATCCTCCAGAATATTCTGCTCGCATCGATCATCGTGATGGCGGTGCTTATGATGCTCGCCTCGCTGGGTATCCAGATCGGCCCATTGATCGCCGGCGCTGGCGTCGTCGGCGTCGCCGTGGGCTTTGGGGCACAAACCATTGTCAAGGACGTCATTTCAGGCGTGTTTTTTCTGCTCGATGATGCGTTCCGTGTTGGCGAATACATTTCATCGGGCAATTACAAGGGTACTGTGGAAAGCTTTTCGCTGCGCTCGGTGAAGCTGCGCCACCATCGTGGTCCGCTGTTCACGATACCTTTCGGTGAACTCGGGGCAGTCCAGAACCAGAGCCGTGACTGGGTTATCGACAAATTCAACATCACCGTTGGTTATGACACCGATATCGACTTCGCTCGCAAGCTGATCAAGCGGATCGGCCTCGAACTGGCGGAAGATCCCGAGTTCAAACACTGGGTGCTCGACCCGATCAAGATGCAGGGCGTACAGGAGTTCGGCGAATACGGCATCGTATTGAGGGTCAAGGCCACAACCAAGCCGGGAGGCGCCTTCGGTATGAAACGCAAATTCTATGTACGCCTCCGCCAGGTCTTCAAGGAGCAGGGCATCGAACTCCCATTTCCGACCGTCCAGGTCCAGGGGCTACAGAACCAACATGGGGCAGAGAATGCACCGTTGGAGATCACGCCCGAGTTGAAAATGGCCGTCGCGCAGTCGCACACTATTCGGCGCAGAAAAAAAGCTAGCACAACGGAATAGAAAAGCTGCGACACCTGCTGGTCACAGCGCGGCTTTCCGCGCATCGCCATGGCAGGGACACTCTTTTCGCCACGTAAGCAAAAGGCGCCCCGAAAGGCGCCTCTTAATCGCTTGATTCCCCTCAAGGAAACTGGAGCGGGTGAAGCGATTCGAACGCTCGACCCCAACCTTGGCAAGGTTGTGCTCTACCCCTGAGCTACACCCGCTCGCGCGGCTTTTGGGCCGCAAGCCGCGCCTATATGGCTGAAGAGCGCGGCGATTGCAACAGGGAATTCGCAGGCTTTTTGCTTCGCCGGCAATGCGGAGAAGCGCTCCTCGGGACGTCGCAAGGCAATCACCCCCGCGTTGCGCGACGGGCTTGTCTTGGCCGCATCATTGGCCGTAAACGGCGTTAGCCGAACAAGCCGTTGAAAGCGGGCCATCAGAAGAAAGACCGATGCCGAAGACCGAAGCCGAACTTTTCGCCTTTCTTGCCGGACTCGGGATCGAGGTATCGACGCGGCGGCATCCGCCGCTGTTCACGGTCGCCGATTCGCAGGCGCTGCGCGGCGAGATTGCCGGCGGCCACACCAAGAACCTGTTCCTCAAGGACAAGAAGGACAATTTCTTCCTGGTCAGCGTCGACGAGGAGGCGGTGGTCGATCTCAAGCAGATCCACCATCTGATCGGCGCTGCGGGGCGCGTGTCTTTCGGCCGGCCGGAGATGCTGATGGAGCTTCTCGGCGTCGTCCCGGGCGCGGTCACGGTGTTCGGGCTGATCAACGACACCGAGCGAAGGGTCAAGGTCGTGTTGGACGAGGAGCTGATGAGCCATGCGGTGGTCAATGCCCACCCGCTGACCAACGAAGCGACGACTTCCATCGCTGCCGCGGACCTGGTCAAATTCGTCGAGGCAACCGGACATGATGCTGTTATCTTGAAAGTCTCGGCATGATCGCCACATGGGTGACTGAAACCGGGTTCTAAAGAAGGATGTTGCGCCCGTCCCTTGGCCGGCGGCGCGACCGAAAGGCGACGAGATGAGTGATAGCAACCCCTTTGGCGGCCCATTTGGCAGCAATGGCGGCCGGTATGCCACCACCGTGCAATATGGCGGCACCGATGCCGCGCGTGAGAAGGTCGCGCTTGCGGAGGCGCCGGCCGACATCATCAAGGACACAACGACCGCTGGATTTGCCGCTGACGTGATCCAGGAATCGCGTCACCAGCCGGTGCTGGTCGATTTCTGGGCGCCGTGGTGCGGCCCTTGCAAGCAATTGACGCCGCTGCTGGAGAAGGCGGTGAAAGCCGCCGGTGGCAAGGTCAAGCTGGTCAAGATGAATATCGACGACCATCCATCGATCGCCGGCCAGCTTGGCATCCAGTCGATACCGGCGGTCATTGCCTTCAAGGACGGCCAGCCGGTCGACGGCTTCATGGGCGCCATTCCCGAGAGTCAGATCACGCAATTCATCCAAAAGGTCGGCGGCAAGAACGGCGGTGCGCCGCAAGTTGCCGAGGCGCTTGCCGCGGCCGCCGAAGCGCGCGACGCCGGGGACGTGCAGACGGCGGCCGACATTTACGATGCCATCCTGGAACAGGCGCCGGAGACAATCGAGGCGATCGCTGGCTTGGGCGATCTGCTGTTCGAGGCCGGCGATGCCGAAGGTGCCGAGGCGGTGCTGGCGCGGGCGCCGGAAGCAAAGAAGGATGCGCCCCAGCTCGCCGCGCTGCGGGCCAAGATGGCGCTCGCCGCGCAAGCAGCAGTGCTCGGCAATCCGGCGGAACTGGAACGGCGGCTGGCCGAAAATCCCGGGGATCACCAGGCACGGTTCGAGCTTGCCATGATCCAGAACGCCAAGGGTGATCGCATGGCGGCGGCCGACAATCTGCTGGCGATCATCAAGGCCGACCGCTCGTGGAACGACGACGGCGCCAGAACCCAGTTGCTGCAGCTCTTCGAGGCATGGGGCATGACCGACGAAGCAACGCTGTCGGCACGGCGCAAACTGTCGTCGCTGCTGTTTTCCTGAGCCGGCGCAGACTGTTTTGTCGCGCGGGCTTGCGGTAGGCCGCGGCTGCGCCAGATTAGGTTTTCGGACGGCGTTCGATTTCAGGTTTCCGGTGTTGCGCCTTGTGCCGGCCGGGAGGAGACGGATTTTGTGCGCTTCCTGACAAAGCGATCGGAGGATTGAGGTGCAGGCGGGAAACGCGCATTACCGGCTCGCTGCGGACTTACCGTCGACCATGCCGATCTTTCCGCTTGAGGGCGCATTGCTGCTCCCGGGAGGCCGCATGCCGCTCAACATCTTCGAGCCGCGCTATCTGCAGATGGTCGACGAGGCGATCGCCGGGCCGCGGCTGATCGGCATGATCCAGCCCAGCCTTAACGGTGCGCTGCGTCCCGACGGCGAGCCGGAGCTCTGCAATGTCGGCTGCGCCGGGCGCATCATTGCGCTGTCCGAGAGCGGCGACGGCCGTTACCTGATTTCGCTGCAGGGCGTGTGCCGGTTCCGTATTGTCCAGGAGCTCACGGTCAAAACACCGTTCCGGCAGTGCCGGTTGGCACCCTTTCTCGCCGATCTCGACGAGGAGCAGGCAGACGCCGAGATCGACCGGCCGGCGCTGCTCAAAGCGTTTCGCGCCTATCTGCAGGCTAACGATCTGGAGGCCGACTGGGAAAGCGTCAGCCGCGCCGAAAACGCCATGCTGGTCAACGCACTGTCGATGATGGCGCCCTACGGGCCGGCCGAGAAACAGGCGCTGCTCGAAGCGGCCGATCTGAAGACACGCGCCGAGACCCTGATCGCCATCACCGAAATGGCGCTGGCGCGCGACAATGAGGATTTCGGTTCGAGTTTGCAGTAGGTTCTTGCCTTCTCCCACAAGGGGGAGAAGGGGAAGTCCGCGCTCGAAACCTTAACCGATTGCCTTGTGGAAAGGATGGATCGAATGGCGGATGGACGTGACGGGAACAGGACCGTCGACCCCAAGCTGCTGGAACTCTTGGCCTGCCCGCTGACCAAGGGGCCGCTCGCCTGGGATCCGGAGCGCGGCGAGCTTATCTCGCGGGTGGCAAAGCTTGCCTATCCGGTGCGGGACGGCATTCCGATCATGCTGCCATCGGAAGCGCGTGTCATCACCATAGATGATGCCATGCCACCGCCGCCGCGCCTGGGTGGAACGCCCTGAGTGCTGCGGTTCAGAGCCGCTCCGTCGCGATCTTTCGCGCCTCTATTGAAAATTGCGCCCTTTGGGCATGACCTTCTCCGCCTTTCCCAATAGTTCCGTTTGCGCGATGGTGTCAGGCTGAGCCTCGTCTGCACTGCTCGACAGTCTGTCCGCGGGCCCTGCCTGTTCAAGCAGCACCGACAGCCACGGCGTCAGATCCTCGACCTTCTCGGCGACGATATGGATGACGTCAGATTCCGATTGCAGCTTGCCGGTGACGCGGATGAGACGCGCGCCCATGACGATGGGGCGGAAGCGGTCAAAAGTCCTTTCCCAGAAAATGATGTTGGCGACCGCATTCTCGTCTTCCAGCGTCAGGAAAATCGCCTTGCCATTGCCCGGCCGCTGCCGCACCAGCACGAGGCCGGCGACCGAAACGCGCCGGCCGTCCCGCACCTGGCCGAGCCGCACATTGGGCGTGACGCCGGAACGATCCAGCCTTTGACGCAGGAAGGCGACCGGGTGCGCCTTCAGCGACAGGCCAAGCGAGCGGTAGTCGTGGACGACGTGCTCGCCGAGCGGCATTGTCGGGAGCCTGGTTGCAGGCTCCAGATCGCGCAAGCGGATCGCCGGCTGGTCGAACAGCGGCAGCTTTTCGGCGGCACTCTTGCCGTCGAGCGCGCGGACCGCCCATAGAGCGTCGCGACGGTTCAATCCAAGCGACCGGAAAGCGTCGGCCTGCGCCAGTTTTTCGATCTCGTCGACGTTGAGGCCCGAGCGCAGCCAGACGTCGCGTATGGATGCATAGCCGGCGCCGCGCCTCGACACAAACGCTTCCATGCGCTCCTTCGACAGGCCCTTGACCTGGCGAAAGCCGAGCCGGACGGCATGGCTGGTCCGGATGACGCCGCGCATCTGGGCATGGCGGTCAAGGATACGATCCGGATCGAAAGGCGATTTCTCCAAGGCGCAATCCCAGCCGGAAAAATTGACGTCGACCTCGCGGATCTCGACGCCGTGGTCATGCGCGTCGCGGACAAGCTGGGCCGGCTGGTAAAACCCCATCGGCTGGGAATTCAGGATCGCGGCGCAGAACACGTCGGGATAGAAGGTCTTGAACCAGCAGGAGGCATAGACCAGCAGGGCGAAGGAGGCGGCGTGGCTCTCGGGAAAGCCGTATTCGCCAAAACCCTCGATCTGCTTGAAGCAGCGCTCGGCGAAGTCTTTTTCGTAGCCCTTGGCGACCATGCCGTCGACCATTCTCTTGCGGTAATTGCCGATCGTGCCGGTGCGCTTGAATGTCGCCATGGCGCGGCGCAGTTCATCGGCCTCGCCCGGCCTGAAGCCGCCAGCAACGATGGCGATCTTCATCGCCTGCTCCTGGAACAGCGGCACACCCAGCGTCCTGCCGAGTATTTTTTCCAGTTCCGGCTTGGGATATTCGGGTTTTTCCTTGCCTTGCCGGCGGCGCAGATAAGGGTGGACCATGTCGCCCTGGATCGGGCCGGGCCGCACGATCGCCACCTCGATGACGAGGTCGTAAAAGCTTTTCGGCCGCAGCCGCGGCAGCATCGACATCTGCGCGCGCGATTCGATCTGGAAGACGCCGATCGTGTCGGCACGGCAGATCATGTCGTAGACATGCTTGTCCTCGGCAGGCAGAGTGGCCAGCACATAGGGCAGGCCGTACTCGTCCCGCGCCTGCGGATAATGATCCTGGAGCAGGGTGAAGGCGCGCTGCAGGCAGGTCAGCATGCCGAGCGCCAGCACGTCCACTTTAAGGATTTTCACCGCGTCGAGATCGTCCTTGTCCCACTCGACCATCTTGCGCTCGTCCATCGCCGTCTTGACGATGGGCACGATCTCGTCGAGCCGGTCCCGGGTGATGACGAAACCGCCGACATGCTGCGACAAATGACGGGGAAAGCCCATGATCTCGTTGGCGCATTCGATCACATGCCTTGTCGATGGATCGGTCCGATCGAGGCCGCCGGCCTTTGTCTCCTTTTCGCCGAGCTCCGAGGTCGACCAGCCCCAGATCGAACTGGACAGCGCGCCCCGGACGTCGTCCGACAGGCCCATCGCCTTGGCCACTTCGCGCATCGCCGAGCGGCCCCGGTAGCTGACGACGGCGGCGGCCAGCGCGGTGCGCTTGGTGCTGTATTTGGAATAGATGTACTGGATGACCTCCTCTCGCTTTTCATGCTCGAAATCGACGTCGATGTCGGGCGGCTCGTTTCTTTCCTCGGAAATGAAGCGCTCGAAAAGCGTTTCGATCTTGTCCGGGCCGACTTCGGTGATGCCAATGCAGAAGCAGACGATCGAGTTGGCGGCAGAGCCGCGCCCCTGGCAGAGAATGTTCTGGCTGCGGGCGAATTTGACGATGTCGTGGACAGTCAGGAAATAGCGCGCGTAGTTCAGGCGCTCGATCAGAGCGAGCTCCTCCTCGATGCGCTGCGTCACAAAAGCGGGCACGCCCGAGGGGTAGCGGATGGCGGCTCCCTCCTTGGCCAGCCTTTCCAGTTCGGCCTGAGGCCCAAGACCCGATTCCGTCGGCTCGTCGGGATAGTTGTATTGCAGGTCACTGAGCGAGAAGGTCAGCTCGCCGGCAAAACGCAGCGTTTCCGCCAGCGCTTGCGGATGCCTGCGGAAAAGCCGTGCCATCTCCAGCGGCGGCTTTAAGTGACGCTCGGCATTGGCCGCCAGCTCCAGCCCCACCTCAGCGACGGGCACATTGAGGCGGATCGCCGTCAGCACGTCCTGCAGCGGGCGCCGTTCCGACGTATGGTAGAGAACATCGTTGGTCGCCATCAACGGGATGCCGGCCAGATCCGCCATCGCTGCCGCCTGCTCGATACGGAAGCGGTCGTTGCCGCGGTAATCCGGCGAAACCGCAAGCCGCAGGTTTTCACCGAAACGATCCTTGAGCCGGCTAAGGAGTGCGAGGCTGGTTTCCGCGTCCGCCGACACATCCGGCAGTATGGCGAGCGACAGGAGATCGCCCCATTCGAGAAGATCGCTCTGTTTGAGGAGCGTCGCCCCTTTTTCGTTCTCGTCACGCAGATTGGCCTGTGTCAGCATGCGGCAGAGATGCCCCCAGCCCTTGCGGTCCTGCGGGTAGGCGAGGATGTCCGGCGTGCCGTCGCAAAAAACCAGGCGGCAGCCGGGATGATAGGAAACACCCTCCACCTTGGCCTGCTGCCAGGCGCGCACCACGCCCGCCACCGTGTTGCGGTCGGCGAGACCGATCGCCGAAAACCCCAGGAATTTTGCCGCGACCACCAACTCCTCCGGTTTCGAGGCACCGCGCAGAAACGAGAAGTTCGACTGGATGCCGAATTCGGCATAGGGGTTGGCCGTCAGCGCATTCATGCGAAGATCCCATGCATGAACCAGCGCGGCGAGGGCTGCGAGGCGCCGTAAAGGCCCTGGCGATAGAGCCAGTAACGGCGGCCGTCGGCATCCTCGATGCGGAAATAATCCCGGGTCGGGGCATCTTCTCGTCCCGCCGCCCCTCGCCACCATTCCGGCGCGATGCGCTCCGGCCCTTCGGCGCGCGCGACCCGGTAGAGCGCGCGCCGCCAGCGGAAGTTCAAAGGCGGGCCTTCCGGCATTTCGGTGGCCGGCACCTCGATCGGCTCGGGCGAACGGAAAAGCCGGATCGGCCGTTCCGGCTGGAAGACGGTCGTGGGAGCGTCCTTCGCCTTGTCCGGCTGCTTCGGCGGCGAGCTTCTCTGCGGCGCCTCCGTGAAGGGAAGGGTGGCGACGGCGCGCTCCGGCAAATGGCTCTCGACGGCGACCGGCTTCAAGACCGCGCCTTCGCCGAGCCGGGCGCGAATGCGGTCGGCAAAAAGCGCGATATCGGCACCGTCGTCGCTCGTCTCGCCGGCAAGGTCGGCCTGCTGCATGTCGAAGGCGGCGGCGGTCAGCACCGAAAGGCGCACGAGATCGAAGCCATAGCCGGCGTCGATATCCTGTTTGAGCGCGGCAAGCCTTTCGTGGAACAATTTCTGGATCAGCCGCGGCTCGCGCAGAGGCCGCGAGGTGCCGACGGCGATGCGGCTGACGCCGCCATCGACGCGGAAAAGCAGCAGCGCCAGCCGCCTTGCGCCTTCGCCGCGACGCTCGAGGTCGCTCTTCAAGGTGGTCGCCAGCATGCCGGTCAGCCGCTCGATGTCCTCGGTCAGCATGATCGGCTCGGCAAGGTGACGCTCGACCGAAAGCGGTGCCACCGGCAGGCGCGGCGACACGGCCTCCTCGAGGCGGCCAAGCGCCTGGTCGAGGCGCAAGAGCAGCGATGCGCCGAAGCGGCGGGCCAGCGGCGCGCGCGGTGCCGCCATGACGGCGCCCGCCGTGCGCAGGCCGACGCTTTCGAGGCTGGCGCGTACCTCCGGGTCGATGCGCAGCGCCGCCAGCGGCAAGGGCGCGAGAAGCGCTTCCTCCTCACCATCGGGCACGATGCGGTCGCCAGCAAACCGCGCCGCCGCCCAGGCAGTACCAGGCGTGGCGGCAAGCCCGGCGCGGACATCGAAGCCCTGATGGAAAAAACGCGACAGGATATCGTCCAGCATCGAGCGTTCGCCGCCGAAAAGATGGGTGCAGCCGGTGACGTCGAGATAGAGGCCGTCGGTCCCGTCAAGCGCCACCAGCGGGGTATAGCGGTCGCACCAGTCGGCGAGGCCTTCGAGCAGGCGCCGGTCGGCCTCCGGATCGGCCTCCACGATGTCGATCGAGGGATGCATGGCGCGTGCGTCGGCTATGCCCATGCCGCGCTTCAGATTAAGCGCCTCGGCCCGCTCGTCGAGGGCGGCGATGCGCTGGGCGTTCCGGTCGCGGTGACTGATCACCAGCGGCAGGTGATCCGACGGCCGGGAACGCCAGGACCGCCCCAGACGCGGCCGCAGGATCCTCTCGGCGGCGAGATGCGGAAACCACAGGGATAGGATTCTTTGGCCGTTCTGGGGTCCATTCCTGAGACCTTCCTTGCTCGCCCCGTCTTTCTTCGAATATGCGTTCATCGGGGTTCCACTCCAGTGTGAATTTTCCGGGCAAGGCCGTGCGGCTCTTGCCGATGGCGACGGTGAAGGCGGGTCGGCCGATCGAGCCGGCGAGCGGCCCGGCAAGCGTCTTACGCGTTGCCGCCGGTGCCGCCGACAGGATGAGGCGGACGGGCGCTGCCGTCGGTTCGGGCTCGCCGGCCTGGCGCAGCAGGAACAGCGGCCGGCCCGCACTCTGCGCGCGGGCGTGCAGCCGCCGCGTCGCGGTGAGGTCAAGCCGCTGCGGGCTGCCGCGGATTTCGAGGATGACGGCGGCCAGCGCCGTCATCCGGGCAGCCTCCTCGGCGATCCACAGCGCATCGAGCAGCCCTGGCGCCTCGGAAAACAGCAATTGCTCCGGCTCGATGCCGAAGAAGGCGTGAAGCCCCCTGGCATAGGGAAAGCCGGCCTCGCGGAAAACCTCGGATGTGCCGATCCACAGCACCGGCAATCGCGGCCCCTGGCTGAGGATCAGGCTGACGAGCGACAAGGCAAAACCGGCAACGGCCCCGGCATCGCGGGTCGCGGCGCCATGAAACTCGCTCACCGCCGCCTTCGGCAGGCCGCCGCTCAGCGCAGCATCGAGGCGCTCGGCGCCGGTGCGCAAAAACGCATCGGGCGGCGCCACGGCGAGGCCGCGCCGGACAATGGTCAGATTCCGAGCGGGTGTCGGATGCCGAGAGGGTGTCAGACTCTGACGAGGGACATCCGCGTCAAACGACGAACTGGCCGGCGCCTCCAGGCGCTCGGGCAAGGTCCCTTCGATCTTCGCGATCTGGCGGCGCAGGGCAAAAACAGTCTCCCGCGCCACGGCGCTTGTCGCCATGACGGTCAGCTTCCACTCACAATTGTTCCTGTTATGTTCTTATAGATTCCAGAGGGAGGATGAAGAGTCAAGCGGAGTCATGGGGAATTTATTCCTGCCCGATTTTAGCGGGCCGTTCACGAAACAGGAACTTCCCGTGAGTTATCGACCCGGCCGCTTCCGGGCCATCCCTAAAACCAGCCAGACGATCATGACGCCTATGATGGCGCCGACAAGCATCCGAAGCAGGCTGACCAACTCGGAATTCCTGCCGAGATAACTGGTCAAGACCACCAGCACCAAAAGAAGCAGTGCGCCAAACCCTCCACAAATTGCTGCGCTTCTGACGAATTGGTTGCTGAATGGCATTTGAACACTCGACTCTGACAGAACGATGGAGGCGACGTCCATCATCCCGCAAAGGCCATCCCTAGACCAGAGCGGATGACAGATTGCGCCCTTGAATCTGCGGCGTCATTTGCCGAGTCCGACCCGAAAGCCTATATGCCGGGATCAAAGGGATAACGCATGGCTCGCATCTACCAAACCCGCATCTGGCACGACCAGCTTTCGCCGTCGATGGAGGAAATCGAGCTCCTGGCGCTGGAGGCCTATGCCCATCTGCCGGAGGAGTTTCGCAAGCTGACCGGCGAGATCGTCATCCAGATCGCCGAATTCCCGACCGACGAGATCATGGACGACCTGTCGCTGGAAACGCCCTTCGACCTGCTCGGCCTGTTCGAGGGGCGCGGCATCGCCGAGCGCTGGAACCCGCAGACCGGCGAGGGGCCGAACCGCATCACGCTCTATCGCCGCGCCATCCTCGACTATTGGGCCGAGAACGAGGAAACGCTGGGCGACATCGTCACCCATGTGCTGATCCACGAGATCGGCCACCATTTCGGCCTGTCGGACGACGATATGGAGCGGATCGAGGAAGCGGCTGAATAGCACTCAGATGACAGAAGCAGAATTTGCCGATCTGATCGATTGCAATTGGCCGTATCACGACATTTCACTGAGCCGGGAACTGATCGAATCCGCAGTGAGGATTTCGCCGAATGCCGCGTTCTTAGCACTTAGCGAGCTTTGCCATCTGCCCGCAAGTGCTGCCGTCGAGCCCGCCATTCTCCTAGCTCTGGTCGACTTTTGGCTATCCGAAGTCGACCACCCGGTGGCATCTCTGACTGCAGAATGCGCGATCTCCTTGGTCGAACGCAAGCGACTGCCGGTTCCCGAGATACTTACGAAGATGGGTTACGTCTCCGGTTATCCCGGCCTGCTTGCAGCGCTATCGATACTCTATTTCAGCTGCGATGACGTCGACGGGCTCGCAGACGCGCGGCTCAACGAAATCAGAGCCGTCTGGGAAAGGCTGCCGTAGCTGGTAGCACCCTACCAATCGCTGAGCTTGGTGTCGGGGCCGTATTCCTGGCCCTCGATATCCTTCACCACCGCCTGGCCGCAGCGCATGGTCTTGGCCTCCTTGTCATAGGCATAGGTCGGCGAGCCGAACAGGTGCCAGCCCTTGTTCAACGCCGCCGTCACCTTGTGGCAGAAGCTGGCATCGTCCGGGCCGGACAGAAAGCGGTAGAGTTTCATTCTTCAATCCTGTCGTCGGTTACGTTAGTCATGCGCGAACAGCGGCGGCCTTCGCCAGCAGTTTTTCGGCCTGCGCCAGATGCAGCCGCTCGACCATCTTGCCGTTCAGCGCAACTACCGCCCTACCGGTATTTTCGGCGAGCGCGAAGGCATCCTTGACCGCGCGCGCCTCGGCTATTGCTTCGGGCGACGGTGCAAAGGCGCGGTTCGCGGCTTCGATCTGAGCCGGATGGATCAGCGACTTGCCGTCAAAACCCATGGCGGCCGCTTCCGTGCACTCGCGCGCAAACCCGTCCATATCGCGAAAATCATTGAAGACGCCATCGAGCAGGTCGAGGCCGCCGGCACGCGCCGCGAGCACCATTTGCATCAGCCATGGAACGAGATAACGCCGATCGGGCGTGGCGAGAATTCCGGTGTCCTTGACCAGGTCATTCGTTCCGGCAGCGAAACAAGCCAGTCGAGAGGCCGGATCGCGGCCGAGCTCGGCAATCGGCCCAATGTTGAGCAGCGCCTTAGGCGTCTCGATCATCGCCCATAGCTTGACTTCGTCGGCGATAAAATTGTCGTCGAGCACGTCGCCGGCCTCGAGAATGTCGCGCGGCGTGTCGACCTTGGGCAGCAGGATGGCGTCGGGCGTGCATTTTGCCGCGGCCAGCAGGTCGGCGCCGCCCCATTCGCTCGACAGCGCATTGATGCGCACCACCATCTCGCAGCGCCGGTTGGAACGGCCGGCGAAAATCGCCGCCAGTTTTTCGCGCGCGGAAGGCTTGTCGGCCGGGGCGACGGCGTCCTCGAGATCGATGACGACGGTATCGCAGGCCAGCGATTGGATCTTGGCCAGCGCCTTGTCGTTCGAAGCCGGGACGTAAAGCACCGAGCGGCGCGGGCGGTAGCTTTCGGTGGTCATCTCCGATCTATGCCGTCTGCAGCCGGCCGAGGCAAGCCGTGCATAAAAACTGCACGCAATTTCGGAAAATCTCCTCGTCTCCGCCCCGCTTGCCACCCGACCGGATGCGACAAGCGCGGCATGCAAGAGCAAACGAACTCCCGCTGGTCCCTGCCGTACCGGCTTCGCCGCGAAAGCTGGTGGCTCGTCGATCCGCCCCGGACTTCGGTAAACCTCCTTCCTTTCGTCCGGAAATCCCCGCCCACCGGCCGCATCAAAGCCGCCGAGAAAGCCCGATCATGATAGTATTCCTCCCGGCGGCGCCGAGCTATTGCAACCGCTTCGGCGTTGCCGTCCTGCTCGTCGCGCTGGCCGATTTTTTCTTCTATGGCCAACCGGCGGGCATCACGCTTTTCCTGTTCGGCGTTGCGATTGCCGCGGCGAGCATGGCTCTCCATCCTCTCGGCTCCTTCAACGATGGCAAATTCTGGTTCAAGCCGGTTGCGCTGCTCATGGCGCTGCTGCCGCTTGTGGAAAATGTCAGCGCACTGTCCGTCTCGATCGCGCTGGCGGGGCTGGCCATCTTCGCGCTTTCACTGGCCGGACGGTTGCGGCGCGGCCTTGCCCGTATTGCCGGCCAACTCTCGCTGTTCCTGGTTGCAACGCCATTTCGGCTCGTTCTTGATTTCTTCCGCTGGCGCACGGCGGCGCGGCGGCTTGGCCGGCGGCGCGTGCGCCTTGCGGCGATCGCCGTCTGGGTCATGCCGCTGGGCCTCGGCGCAGTGTTCCTCGCGCTGTTCGGCGCCGCCAATCCGGTCATCGAATACTGGTTTTCGCTGATTGATCTCTTCGCCCTGCTCAACCTCATGCAGTTGCCGCGTCTTGCCTTCTGGCTGTTCGCGCTCGCCGGCGTATGGGCCTTTCTGCGGCCGCGCCTGCCGCGGCTTCTCCGGCATATTCCCCGGTTGGGAACGCCTGCCAGCACACCGACGAGGCCAGCCATAAGTCCCACGATCGAAGATATCGTCTTCGGCAAGGCCGCTATCCTCCGCGCGCTCGTCGTCTTCAACATCCTGTTCGCGGTGCAGAGCGCACTCGACGCCACCTATCTGTGGGGCGGCATCGCGCTTCCCGACGGGCTGACCTATGCCGCCTACGCGCATCGCGGCGCCTATCCGCTGATCGTCACGGCGCTGCTGGCCGCCGGCTTCGTGCTGGCGGCGCTGCGGCCGGGAAGCGCGACCTCCGGCGATCCGCTCATCCGCCGGCTGGTTTATGCCTGGGTGGCGCAGAACATCCTCCTGGTGATCTCGTCGATCCTGCGGCTCGATCTCTATATCGGTATCTATGCGCTGACCTATTGGCGTGTCGCTGCGTTCGTCTGGATGGGGCTGGTGGCGGCGGGCCTTGTCCTGATCATGGCCCGCATCGCGCGCGAAAAGTCCAACGAATGGCTGCTTGCCGCCAATCTTCTGACGCTATCGGCGACGCTCTATGCCTGCTCGTTCATCAACTTTGCCGCGCTGATCGCCAACTACATGTCGACCATTGCTTCGAAATGACCGGCCAAGGCACCCAGCTCGACGTCTGGTACCTGCGCTCGCTCGGGCCCGGCGCCTTGCCGGCGCTCGATCGCTTCGTCCAGCACCAGAGCAGGACGGTTTCCGCGGAGGATGCCTCCATCCGCGAACTCGCCGGCTGGTATGCACAGGACGAAGCACGCTTCCGCGCCGGCCAGGAAAACTGGCGGGGCTGGAGCTTTCGTGACTGGCGGCTCAACCGCGCCCTCGACAGGCGTGGCCCGTTCGTGGTTCCTCCGATGTCCGAACCCTTCATGCCGGGCCGCTGATTTGATGCCGCACCACATACTGGTCGCCGACGACGACCCGCACATTCGCGAAATCATCTGCTTCGCGCTGGAAAAGGCCGGCATGCAAACGCTGGCGGTGCCGGACGGCGCGGCTGCCTTGCAGGCGATAGAGCGCCATGCGCCCGATCTCGTCGTGCTCGACATCGGCATGCCGGAAATGGACGGGCTGGAAGTGTGCCGGCGGCTGCGCCACACATCCGACCTGCCGGTGCTGTTCCTGTCCGCGCGGGATGAAGAGATCGACCGCGTCCTCGGGCTGGAGATGGGCGGCGATGATTATGTCATCAAGCCGTTCAGCCCGCGCGAGCTGGTCGCCCGCGTCAACGTCATTCTGCGCCGCGCGCGGCCCACGCCGGAACCAGCCGACGACCGGCAATTCTCGCATGGCAGACTGTTGCTGGTGCCGGCAAGCCATACAGCCAGCTTCGACGGCAAGCCGCTGGCGCTGACGTCGATCGAATTCGCGATCCTGAAAGGCTTTTTGGCGCGGCCGGCGTATGTGCTTGGCCGCGACATGGTGATGGCCAACGCCTATGCGGCCAATATCCATGTCGCAGACCGCACCGTCGACAGCCATATCCGCAATATCCGCGCCAAGCTGGCGGCCGTCGGCTGCGTCGATGCGATCGAGACCGTGCACGGCGTCGGTTTTCGGCTGGGTAAATGCGGGAGTTGAGCGCCCAAAAATGGGTTGGCAGCAAATGGCGGCCACGGCTTGCCACGGTCGTCATCGCCATCCTGATCATGGTGATGGCGCTGCCGCTGGCCGGCCTGTTTTTCTTCCGGCTCTACGAGAACCAGCTGATCAGGCAGACCGAGGCCGAGCTGATCGCCCAAGGCGCCGCCCTTGGCGCGATCTATGCGCAAGAGGTTCGCGAGGCCGGCATTGCCCCGGAAAAGCTAGGCGCACCCGTGCCTTCACCCAACACCAGCGATCGGGCCTCTCCCTACCAGCCGATCGAACCGGGCCTCGATCTTGCGTCCGACGGGATCCTGCCGACCCGGCCCGCGGCCACCGCGGCCAGCGCCGATCCCGCGTTCGCTTCAATCGGCGCACGCCTGTCGGGCATTCTTGCCGAGACGCAGAAGACCACGCTCGCCGGCTTCCGGCTGCTCGATCCCAGAGGCGTGGTCATCGCCGGCCGTGAGGAGGCCGGCCTGTCGCTCGCGGCTGTCGAAGAGATTCGCGCAGCGCTTGCCGGCCGCTACGCCAGCGCGCTCAGGCTGCGGGTTCCCGACCAGCCGTCGCCGCCGCTCTATTCGGTCAGCCGCGCCACCAAGGTTCGCGTCTTTGTCGCCATGCCGGTTGCGGTCTCCGGCAAGATCGCCGGCGTCGTCTATCTGTCGCGGACGCCGAACAACATCGTCAAGCATCTCTATGGCGAGCGCGGCAAGGTGGCGCTGGCGGCAATCGCCATCCTCGGCGGCGCGCTGCTGATCGGGCTGGTCTTCCTGCGCGCCGTCAGCCGTCCGATCTATGCGCTGATGGAACGCACGAAACGCATCGCCGCCGGCGACCGCGCGGCGATCAGGCCGCTCGATCACCACGGCACGCGCGAAATGGGTGAACTCTCTGCTGCTTTCCTCGACATGGCCGAAAAGCTGCACGCACGCTCCGACGGCATCCAAACCTTTGCCACCCACGTCTCGCACGAGCTCAAATCGCCGCTGACGGCGATCCAGGGGGCCGCCGAACTGCTGCGCGATTCGGGCAGCGCGATGGACGAGGCCGAGCGGCGGCGTTTTTCGGACAATATCGTCACCGATGCCGGCCGGCTCAACCTTCTGGTGCGCCGCCTGCTCGACCTGGCGCGCGCCGAAAATCTCGAACCGAGCGGCGAAAACACGTCGCTCACTGCTGCACTGGCGCTGCTGCCGGCCGACCACAGGCTGGCGCTGCGCCTCGAGGCGGGCGCCCAGATCGGTCTGCGCATATCGGCCGAAAACGCGGCGATCGTGCTGGCCAATCTCATCGACAATTCGGCGCGGCACGGCGCAACGCTGGTTTCGATCACGGCCGCAAGCGCGGACGGCAAGGCCACCATTGTGGTGGACGACGACGGCGCCGGCATTTCGCCCAGCAACCGAGGCCGCATCTTCGAGCCGTTCTTCACCACGCGCCGCGATTCCGGCGGCACCGGCATGGGCCTCGGCATCGTGCTGGCCCTCCTGAAAGCGCATGATGGCACGATCCGGCTGGTTGACTCGGCGAGCGGCACGCGCTTCGAGATCATCCTGCCGGCGGCGTGACGCGGCGGTTCAGATCGGAAGGGCCAAAAGGTGCATTACGACATCGTCATCATCGGCGGAGCCATCGTCGGCTCCTCGGTCGCCTATTATCTGCGCGAGGAAGGGTTTTCGGGCTCGATCGCGCTTGTCGAGCGCGACCCGCAATTTTCCCGCGCCGCGACCACGCTGTCCTGCGCCTCAATCCGCCAGCAGTTCTCGATCCCGGAAAACATCCGGCTGTCGCAATTCACGCTGAAACTGTTCCGGCGGCTCAGGGAAGAGTTTGGCGCGGACGCCGATATCGGCTTTCGCGAAGGCGGTTATCTCATCCTTGCCGGCGAGAACGGGCTGCCGATCCTGCGGGCCAACCACGAAGCGCAGATGGCCGAGGGCGCCGACATCGTGCTCGAGGATGCCGAGGCGCTCGTCCGCCGCTTTCCGTGGCTGTCGGTCGAGGGCATTTCCGCCGGCGCCTATGGCCGCAGCGGCGAAGGCTGGTTCGACGCGCACGCGATGCTGATGCTGTTCCGCAAGGCACTGCGAAGCAAGAACATTGATTTCATCACAGCGTCGGTGACCGGTATCGAGCGGCAGGGGAAGCGCGTCGCCGGTGTGACCCTCGACAATGGCGAGCGGCTCGAGGCCGGCACCGTCGTTAACGCCGCCGGGCCGAATGCCGGCAAGGTGGCAGCAATGGCCGGGCTGGCGCTGCCGGTGGAGCCGCGCAAGCGCAATGTCTTCGTCTTCGAGGCGCGCGAAAAATATGACGACATGCCGCTGCTGGTCGACCCGAGCGGCATCTATGTCCGGCCGGAGGGCTCGGTCTACATCACCGGCGGCGCCGAGCCGGAAGAGGGCGAAGGACCGGCCGACCCCGCCGACTTCGACCCCGACTGGCCGCTGTTCGAAGAGGTGATCTGGCCAGTGCTGGCGACCCGCATTCCGGCCTTCGAGGCGATCAAGCCGACGCGCGCCTGGGTCGGCCATTACGACTACAATACGCTCGACCAGAACGCGGTGATCGGCCCGCACCCGGAGGTCGGCAATTTCCTCTTCGCCAACGGGTTTTCCGGTCACGGCTTGCAGCAGGCTCCGGCGGTCGGCAAGGCGCTGGCCGAACTGATAGTACATGGCGGCTATCGCACGGTGGATTGCTCGGCGTTCGGGTACAGCCGGATTGCCGACGGGCGGCCGTTTCGGGAATTGAATGTAATTTAACGCTGGCGCGAAGGGATGCTACCGTTGCTTGGTGGATTAAGCCGCCGCCAAGCCGCCCGTACCAAGATACGCCTGAAGCCAGCCCAGCACCCGGGCCCAGCCTTCGGCATGCTTCGTTGCGGCAGCAGCGATGCCGGCGAAGCCGCCATGGCAGATGGTGACGCGTGTGCCGCCGGCGATCGGCTCCAGCAGCCAGGCGACTTTGGTTTCGCGGCGGCCAAGCGTCGGATGGTCCCAGTCGTATCTCCGCGTCTGCACGATCCGGCGCGGCTCTTCGATCTCCAGGAATTCGCCGCTGGCGGGCAGGTGTCTGCCGGCCGCCGTCTCGACGGTGACGCTCCAGCGGCCGCCGACGCGGAGGTCGGCCGCCCATCCGGTCATCCTGTAGGTCCTGGCGGACCCCCACCAGCGCTCGACGTCGCGTGTAACGAGGGCGTCAAATATCCGCTCGGGCGGCGCGCGAACATCGGCGCTCGCCATAACGGTCTCGCCATTGGTCATGCTGTGCACCGCGGAACTGTACATCGCCCTGCCTCCAGAAACGTTTCGCTATCGAAACAACCTCAAGCCTTCGACGCCGGGCGCGACAGGCCTTTGCCGGTTTCGAGCAGGCTCTTCAGGCTGGACAGGATGAGCGGCCAGCCGTTCGCCACATGGCCAAGCAGCTTGTGCGGTCCATCGGCTTCGTGTGTGATGGCGAGCTTCATCATCTCGCCCTCCTGCTCGAGGGCGAAGGTGCAGCGTGTGTAGCCGTCCGCCTTGACCTCGGGCATGAACTCGTTGCGCCATTTGAGCACGATGCGCTTGGGTGGATCGATCTCGAGGACCTCGCCGCTGTCGGTGACGCGGCCGTCGGTGTAAACCATCTTCCACGCCGAACCTTGTTTCCAGTCGCTTAGCATCTGAGCGCCGAGGAAATATTGCCGCTGGAACTCCGGCTCGGTCAGTGCTTGCCAGAGTTTTTCGGGCGAGGTGCGGATGTAGGTGACATAAACGAAAATGTTGCTCATCAGTCTTCCCTTTCGAGACGTTTCTTCAAATCGCCGAGGGCGCCCAGTCGCCCCCGCTCGAATTTGCCGATCCAGCGTTCGGCGATCTCGTTGATGGGAACGGGATTCAGATAATGTTGCTTCTCGCGTCCCTTGCGGATGGTGGCGACGAGGTTCGCTTCTTCCAGGATCGCCAGATGCTTGGTCACCGCCTGGCGCGTCATGTCCATCTCACCGCACAGCGCGTTCAGCGTCTGCCCGTTCCTGGCATGAAGGCTGTCCAGCAATCGCCGGCGTGTCGGGTCGGCCAAGGCGCGAAAGACGGCATCCATGCTCATGACTCTAATATGCAACCATTTGGTTGCATGTCAAGAGGCAGAACCGTAGCCAAGAATGCGCGGGTTGAGGTCGCTGGGAGTGGATTTCAGCGCTTGCGGCCGAACCAGAATGCGTTGGGCATGCGCTCCATGCCGATACGCTGATAGAAGCCGACGGCGTCGGGTATGGAGATCAGGCTGATGGCAACGGAAGGTCCGAGTTGCCGGCGTGCCTCATCCATCAGGCCCTTGCCGATACCCAGCCCTTGCGCCGATGCAGAAACAGCGAGCTCGGAGATATAGCAGACCCAGGAAAAGTCGGTGATGCCGCGAGCGATACCAACCAGCGGCTTGCCCGGTGCATCGATGCGCGCGGTGAGCACCAGGTCGGCACTCGTGAGCATCGCCTTCAAACGGGCATGATCATCGACGGGCCGTGTCTCGCCGAGGCCGGATTCCACCAGAACGCGGTGGAACTCGGCGATGCCGAGGCCCGGTTCGCTGGCGTAAAGGATCGTGGATCGCGTTGTCATGTCGACAAAAGTGCACCATGGGCCGGCGGTTTTGAAGCTGTTTGTACCGATTTTGTGTTTCGATCGACGACGGAAGTCCAAAAACAGCCGTCTTTTATTTGCCCGCGGCATTGTGTAAACCGAGCGCCAGCAATTCCCCGCAACGAGAAGAAGACGGGCAAGAACCATGGAAAAATTCACCAAGCTCACCGGTGTCGCCGCGCCGATGCCGATCGTCAATGTCGACACCGACATGATCATCCCCAAGGATTATCTCAAGACGATCAAGCGCACGGGGCTCGGCACCGGCCTGTTCGCCGAAATGCGCTACAAGGACGACGGCTCGGAAAACCCGGACTTCGTGCTCAACAAGCCGGCCTACCGCAAGGCGCAGATCCTGGTCGCCGGCGACAATTTCGGGTGCGGCTCGAGCCGGGAACATGCGCCGTGGGCGCTGCTCGATTTCGGCATCCGCTGCGTCATCTCGACCTCGTTCGCCGACATTTTCTACAACAACTGCTTCAAGAACGGCATCTTGCCGATCACCGTCAGCCCGGAAGACCTGGAGAAGCTGATGGACGATGCCTCGCGCGGTTCCAACGCGACGCTGTCGGTTGATCTCGAAGCCAAGGAAATCCGCGGGCCGGACGGCGGCGTGGTCAAGTTCGACCTCGACGAATTCAAGCGCCACTGCCTGCTCAACGGGCTCGACGATATCGGTCTGACCATGGAGAAGGCCGGCGCCATCGCTTCGTTCGAGAAGAAGAACGCTGCTGAGCGCCCCTGGGCCTGAGCGGTAGGATGACCTGGCCGGGACAGGCTGGGTTCGTGGCGGCTGAACGGAGGGGACAGTCATGACACGTTCGCTTCTTGCCGGGGCCTGCGCGCTGGCGTGGATTCTGATGCCGGTGGCAGGCGCGCATGCACAGACCGACATGGTGCTCGTGCCGGCTGACGATGCGTCCGGCGGGGCCGCCGACCAGGGCGCGGTGAGCAATGCGGCCCTAGCCGACAATGACAAACAGGCGCCGATTTCGTTCGAGGGCGGCCAGCTGACCATCACTCAGGAGGAAGAGTACGGGGAACGGGTGCTCGCTTTCGACGGCAAGGAACTGGCGCGCAATTACGACGTCTTCTTCGACAAGATCGTCGAGGTCGGCGGCGTCAAGGTGGCGCTGGTCGATGTCGGCGACGGCGGCAATCAATGCGGCCCAGCCAAGGTGATCGTTTGGAAGCCGGAAGGCGGCACGATCCAGACGGTCACGGTCGAGCAGGATGAATGCGGCGCGCCGCCGGCCGCGATCTCCGACAGCGCCGTCTATTTCGTGCCCTATCTGCTGCCGGGTGATTCCAAGCCGGCGCTGCAATGGTCGCCGACGGCCGGACTGACGACGTCCGGCAATCTGACCTACATGCCGGAGCCGGGCACCGACTGGAAGGACGTCGATCCGTCGAAATACGACAACATCATCGACGCCTTCCACAACGAGGCCGTGTACAAGCAAGCTGAGACGCTGCTTGGCAAGGACATGCCCGACATGGCGACCAGCCTGCTGGTCGGCGGCGGCACGGAAAAAACCGCGTCGGGCGCCTTTTTTGCCAGCGGCTGCGTGCCGCATGATTGCGGCGGCAATGACGGCTTCATGGCGGTCGACCCGGTCAACCAGAAGCTCTATTTCGCCCGCCGCGGCGACAAGCCCGAGCCGGACGCGTGGCCAGCGGTGAGTACATGGCCGGCCGACGTGAGGGAAGCGCTGGACAAGGCGCTGGGGTCGGCGAATTAGGTTTTTTGCGCGGCGCGGCGACTACCCTGCTTTCGTCATCCTCGGGCTTGACCCGAGGATCCATGCCGTAACATCGGCCGAAGTGTGCAGCGAAACAGAATTCTGAACCGTTGTGTCGCTCGGATGTCACGGCATGGATCCTGGGGTCTGCGCCGCGTCGCTTCGCTCCTTGCTTCGCCCCAGGACGACGACTGGAGAGATGTTCTGGCCAATCTCCAAGGTCTGCGCTTCCACGTCGTAACAACAATCGGTTGCCTCTGGCCCATGGCCGGGTGGACCCTATACCTTCAGGATGGCCGCAACCACTGCGAGGAAGCCATGCGAAAACTGATCTCCACCGGTTCGCCCTTCGAGAAGACCGCCGGCTATTCGCGCGCCGTGGTGCAGGGCGACTGGTGTTTCGTGTCCGGAACGACCGGCTATGATTATGCGACCATGTCGATGCCGGAGACCGTAGAGGCACAAACGCGCAATTGCTTGGCGACGATCGCCAAGGCGCTCGGGGACGGCGGCTTCGAGATGGCCGATGTGGTGCGGGCACATTACTATATTACCGATGCGGCTTTCGTGGATGTGGTGTTCCCGATCCTCGGCGAGGCCTTTGGCGAGATCAGGCCGGCGGCAACGATGATCGTGTGTCAGCTCAACAAGCCGGAGATGAAGATCGAGATCGAGGTGACGGCGCTGCGGCGCACAGCCTGATGCCTGTCACGGTTGCGAAAACGACACGGTTAGCACGAGCATCGGCCCATGGCGAAGGTCAGGCGCATCGTTGCAAACATAGACACGCAGGATATCGCGGCGGCAAAACCCTTCTATCAGGATGTGCTCGGCCTCGATCTCAAGATGGATATGGGCTGGATCGCTACCTACGGCTCGCAAGAGACGATGTCCGTGCAGGTCAGTTTCATCGCCGAAGGGGGATCAGGAACGCCGGTGCCGGACATCTCTATCGAAGTCGACGACGTCGATGCCGCGCTTGAAAGCATGAGGACGGCCGGCTTTGCCATCGAATACGGTCCGGCGGACGAACCCTGGGGCGTGCGGCGCTTCTTCGTACGCGACCCGTTCGGCAGGCTGGTCAATATCCTTTCGCATCTCTAGGCATTTTGTCTTGAGCATCGGAGTTTCCCAAAACCGGTTTCCACTTTTGGGTCCGATGCTCTGAACCGCAGGCTTGCGCGCCGGCCGCTTGGCGTTTAGCAAGGCCGCGGCTCACGACACAATCAGGACGGTTCTCATGGCTTCGAAAAATCTTCTCCTGCTTGCCGGCGACGGTATCGGCCCCGAGGCGATGGCCGAGGTGAAGAAATTGATCGCCGGCATGAACGACAGCCTCGGCAGCGATTTCGCCACCGACGAGGGCCTTGTCGGCGGTTGCGCTTACGACGCACATGGCGCGGCAATTTCCGATGCCGACATGGCCAAGGCAATGGCGGCTGACGCGGTGCTGTTCGGCGCCGTCGGCGGGCCGAAATGGGATGCCGTGCCTTACGAGGTGCGCCCGGAGGCGGGTCTGCTGCGGCTGCGCAAGGACATGGAGCTGTTTGCCAATCTCAGGCCGGCAATCTGCTATCCGGCACTGGCGGCGTCCTCCTCGCTCAAGCAGGAGGTGGTCGAAGGTCTCGATATCCTCATCGTGCGCGAGCTCACCGGCGGCGTCTATTTCGGCGAGCCGAAGCAGATCATCGATCTCGGCAACGGCCAGAAGCGCGGCATCGACACCCAAGTCTACGACACATTCGAGATCGAGCGCATTTCGGGCGTTGCCTTCGAGTTGGCACGCACGCGCAAGAACCACGTCACCTCGATGGAAAAGCGCAATGTGATGAAATCTGGCGTGCTGTGGAACGAGGTCGTCACCCAGACGCACAAGGCCAGGTATGCCGACGTCAAGCTCGATCACATGTTGGCCGATGCCGGGGGCATGCAGCTGGTGCGCTGGCCGAAGCAGTTCGACGTCATCGTCACCGACAATCTGTTCGGCGACATGCTGTCCGACATCGCCGCCATGCTGACCGGCTCGATCGGCATGCTGCCGTCGGCCTCGCTCGGCGCACCTGATGTCAAGACCAAGAAGCGCAAGGCGCTCTACGAGCCGGTGCACGGCTCGGCGCCCGACATCGCCGGCAAGGGCATCGCCAATCCGATCGCCATGATCGCCTCCTTCGCCATGTGCATGCGCTATTCCTTTGGCATGGTTGAAGAGGCCGACCGGCTGGAAGGCGCGATCGCCGCCGTGCTCGATCAGGGCTTGCGTACCAGGGATATTCATTCGCCGGGGATGACCGAGGTCGGCACGACCGAGATGGGCGACGCGATCATCGCCAAATTTTTGGGGTGACAGGTGTATGGGTGAGGTGCAGCGCGCCATTGAAAGGGATCTTCTCGGCGAGCACCAACGCCAGGTTGAGTTTCGCGGCGATCAACACCTCGCGCCATTGCTGCAGTTCATCTGCGACCGATATCAGGTCGAAAAGAGCGATTTCTACCTGCTAGAAGCCATTCCCGATCAATACGAGTTGTGTCTCTTGATCTGGCTTTGGCCGGATAGGGTGGTCGACTGCGAAATCGCCTATGAAGGGTCCACATTCGAGGTTGTCGGGACGGAAACGATCCAGACCCACAAGAAGACCCTTCGTGGTCATTCCGCGAAGGACTTCAAGATCATCGAACGCATCGCCTTGAGCGAACACAAGCAGCTTTAGCAGAACCAACTCAGGTGAGGTTATGCGGTCTTGATCCCCTCCGGCACCGGACCCCACTGGTTTTCGCGCGGCTGCGTCGGGATCAGCGCAAAGATCAGGATGATCACGGTGCCGAAGGTCGGGATCAGGAAAAGCAGGAAGAGCCAGCCGGTCAGGCCGGTATCGTGCAGGCGACGCACGTTGAGCCCGAACCACGGCAGGGCTGTCGCCAGCAGGAAGAGACCGGAAAGGCCGACCGTCACTGCCGGCAATTCACTGTTGTCGAGATTGCCCATGGCGTCGTCGATAAAGACGCCGAGTCCTATGACCACAATCAGCGCGATCGTCCAGAACAGACAATAGCCCCAATACTCCTTGCGGCGGGCACGGCCGGCGAAGTTGAAGTAATTCTTGGTCAGACCCCGCCAGAAGTAGCTCCACAGGCCAGCCGACTCGGCCGGACTTTGTTCAGCGGAACGGCCGAAATGTTGCGGCTGACGTGCCGCTGGCGCATTGCCGGCCTGAGACGGCGCGGCGGTTGCAGTGGAGGCGTCGGCGGGCGCACTGGCAGGTTGGGCACGGATCGAAAAAACATCGCGTGCCCGTCCGCCAGCCGGCTGGAATTCGACGGTCGTACCTCCGGCAACCGATGCTTCGCGGCGCAAATCTTCGCGCGCCAAAGTGTAGCGGTTGCCGTCGGCTCCGGTGATGAAGCCGAAACCCTGGTCTTCGTCGTAATGAAGAATTTCGCCGCGCATGTCCTGCCCAACCCCATTTCCCCGCCCCAGACTGTGCAAAGTTCCGGCAGACCGCAAGGGGCGTGCGGAAATGGAGAGTGCTGGCTATTTACCCCGGCCGTTTCTTCGATTTCTTGTGTTTCGCAGGTCCGCCTTCGAACTTCGCCTTGGCCGGTTTCCCGGCCCAGGGCTTCGCCTCGAATGCCGGGCGCTGGTCGGCCGGTGCGCGCTTCTCGAATTTGGGCGTGTTCTGATCGAAGGTGCGCTTGCCGCGGTGCGGCTTCCTGTCGGGCCGTGGTTCCTGATAGCCGGCCCGCGACAAATCCGGCGTGCCGTCCAGCCGCTTGACCGCAATGTTGCCCTGCAGCTTCCGGTCGGGGCCGATCGCAGCGAGGAAACGCTCGGCCCAGTCCGCCGCGATCTGCACGAAGGTTTCCTCCGGCTGCATCTTGATGGCGCCGATCTCGCGCTTGGAAATACCGCCTGTCCGGCACAGCATCGGGATCAGCCAGCGCGGCTCGGCATTCTGCCGGCGTCCGACCGACAGCGAGAACCAGATGCTGTCGCCGAAATCGTCGCGGCGGCTCGGGGCCTCGTCCCGGCGCGCAAATTTTTCGCCCGACGGCGTGAACGGTGCCACGTCGAGAAGATCCTCCGGCGCCGAGTGGCTGGACCGGCACATCCGCACGAAGGCGGCGGCAACCTGTTCGGGCCCGTGCTGATCGAGAAGCGCCTCGACGAAGCCGCGCTCCTCATCCTTCATAGGCTCGCTGAAGACCGGATCAGCGAGAATGCGCTCGTCGTCGCGCCGTATCACGTCGTCGGCCGACGGCGGGCTTGCCCAGGTTGCCGCAAGGCCGGCACTTTGCAGCAGCCGTTCGGTGCGCCGGCGGGCATTGTTGGGCACGATCAGCGCGCTGACGCCCTTGCGTCCCGCACGACCCGTGCGTCCGCTTCGGTGCAGGAGCGTTTCCGGGTTGGTCGGCAGGTCGGCATGGATCACCAGCTCGAGATTGGGCAGGTCGATGCCGCGTGCCGCGACGTCGGTGGCGATGCAGACCTTGGCGCGGCCGTCGCGCATCGCCTGCAGCGCGTGGCTGCGCTCGTTCTGGCTAAGCTCGCCGGACAGCGCCACGACGGAAAAGTTGCGATTGTTGAAGCGCGCCGTCAGATGGTTGACGGCGGCGCGGGTGTTGCAGAACACCAATGCATTCTTGGCCTCGTAGTAGCGAAGCACGTTGATGATGGCGTTTTCGCGGTCCGCCTGGGCGACGCTCAGCGCCCGGTATTCGATGTCGAGATGCTGCTTTTCCTCGCCGGAGGCCGAGATGCGCACAGCATCGCGCTGGTAGCCCTTGGCCAGCGTGGCGATGGAGCGCGGCACGGTCGCGGAAAACATCAGCGTGCGGCGATCGGCGGGTGCGGCATCGAGGATGAATTCCAGATCCTCGCGAAAGCCGAGATCGAGCATCTCGTCGGCCTCGTCGAGCACCACTGCCTTGAGCGCCGACATGTCGAGCGAATTGCGGGTGATGTGATCGCGCAGGCGGCCGGGCGTGCCCACGACGATATGGGCGCCGCGCTCCAGCACGCGCCGTTCGGTGCGCATGTCCATGCCGCCGACGCAGGACGCCACCGTGGCGCCGGTCAGTTCGTAGAGCCATTCCAGCTCGCGCGTTACCTGCAGGGCCAACTCCCGCGTCGGCGCCACGGCCAGCGCCAGGGGTGCCGCCGCGTGGGAAAAGCGCTCCGCGCCATCGAGAAGGGTCGGCGCCAAAGCCAGACCGAAGGCGACGGTCTTGCCGGAGCCGGTCTGGGCCGAAACCAGCGCATCGGCCTGGCCAAGCTCGAGAACGGCGTTCTGCACCGGCGTCAGCTCGACATAGCCGCGTTTTTCCAGCGCCTTTGCCAGCGCGGGAACAATAGCTTCGAAGTTGGACATCTTGCTCTTTCGAAATTCGGATTCTGAATACCCGGCGACGGGTCAAATGTCGGCAAGCGCCCACAGACGGGCGCCACGAGCCAGACGATGCTCGTTCGTACTTGGTGCCGCCGTCATTGTACAGGGCGGGCGGGTCGGCCTGCTTGTGATTGACTCTAGACGTAAACCGCGTAAAAGCCGGCACCGAACGGGATAGTTTTCGATGCGCGGCCTTTTGATGGCGCTTTCTGCCTTCGACATCCCCGGCCCCAATGCGAACCATTGGGCCGGGCGCGTCGCTGCGTCTCCTCGTTCCAGCAAAATCACGTTCTTGCTCAAAAGAACCGGCAAAACGACCACCAAAACGGTCTGATTCCCTTGGCCTAACCACCCTCTCCCGGGTCCGGCCCGGGGGTTGAAACCCGCATCGGCCGGCGGGTTTTCTCCAGAAACCGAGCGGAGAGGGACAGGAGATTTCGATGAGTTTCAAGGTTGCGATCGTCGGCGCCACGGGCAATGTGGGCCGGGAAATGCTCAACATACTGGAGGAACGCGGCTTTCCGGTGAGCGAGGTGGTGGCGCTGGCCTCGCGGCGCAGCCAGGGCACGGAAGTGTCGTTCGGCGACCGCACGCTGAAGGTCAGGGCGCTCGACCAATATGATTTTTCCGACACCGACATCTGCATCATGTCGGCCGGCGGCAACGTCTCCAAGGAATGGTCGCCGAAGATCGGCAAGCAGGGCTGCGTCGTCATCGACAATTCGTCGGCCTTCCGCTACGACCAGGACGTGCCGCTGATCGTTCCGGAAGTGAACCCGGATGCGATCTCGCTGTTCACGCGCAAGAACATCATTGCCAACCCGAACTGCTCGACGGCGCAGCTGGTCGTGGCGCTGAAGCCGCTGCATGACGCGGCCACCATCAAGCGCGTCGTCGTCGCCACCTACCAGTCGGTCTCCGGCGCCGGCAAGGAAGGCATGGACGAATTGTTCACGCAGACGCGCGCGGTGTTCGTCGCCGACCAGGTCGACGTCAAGAAGTTCACCAAGCGTATCGCCTTCAACGTCATTCCGCATATCGACGTCTTCCTCGACGACGGCTTCACCAAGGAAGAGTGGAAGATGGTGGCCGAGACCAAGAAGATGCTCGACCCGAAGATCAAGCTGACGGCGACCTGCGTGCGGGTGCCGGTGTTCATCGGCCATTCGGAAGCGGTCAACATCGAGTTCGAGAAGCCGATCACCGCCGAAGAGGCGCGCGAGATCCTGCGCGAGGCGCCGGGCTGCCAGGTCATCGACAAGCGCGAGGACGGCGGCTACATCACGCCGCTGGAATCGGCCGGCGAGGACGCCACCTTCATCTCGCGCATCCGCGAGGACTCGACCATCGATAACGGCCTGTCGATGTGGATCGTCTCCGACAATCTGCGCAAGGGCGCGGCACTCAATGCGGTGCAGATCGCCGAGCTGCTGGTCGAGCGCGGGCTGATCCAGCCGAAGAAGAAGGCGGCATAGTTCGCTCACGGCCGTATCGCCGCTAGCGCGGCTGGCCTCCGCGGGGGCGCCGGACGACCGGCGGCCTGCGGTCGCAGGCTCGGCCTTCGGCCGCGATTTTTGCTCAGCTTGCTTTTTCTCTCACGGCCGTATCGCTGCTGTCGCGGCTGGCCCTCCGCGGGGGCGCCGGACGACCGGCGGCCCGCAGTCGCGGGCTCGGCCTTCGGCGGTTGTTTTGCTCACGGCCGTATCGCCGCTACGCGGCTGGCCTCCGCGGGGGCGCCGGAAGGCCGGCGGCCCGCAGTCGCGGGCTCGGCCTTCGGCCGTTTTGCGCCCTTCTCGCCGTTCACGGGGAGAAGGTTCCGGCAGGCGTATGAGGGGCAGCGCAGGCGTCTCAAATAGGCAGCAAGGCGCCGGCGTCACAGCCGGTTCTCCTCCGCTAGGTCCAACAGCAACTCCAGCGCCTCCGCCGCCCGGTCGGCGGGCACGAACAGATGATCGTGGTAGAAGGCCGAGACCGGATTGACGCCGATGCCGGCGGTGGCCAGCCGCGCGGTGATGGCGGCGAGGAAGCCGACCGCTTCCAGCGACGAATGGATGTTCAGCGTCAGCATCCGGCAGCGGAACACGGTTTTCAGTCCAGCGGCCTTGGCATGGTCTTCAAGCACGATCAGCGTCATGCCCTCGCGCTCGCGAAATAGCATCACCGGGTGGAGCCTGTCGGGAACGGGCGCATCGGGTGGCAACGTGGTGAAGACATGAACGCCGGCAAGCAATTCCGGCGTCATTGCCGCCAGCAACTGTTTCAGGTCGGTCTCTCCGGCCATCGGTTGCTTTCGTTGTGCGATCAGGCGGTGGTTGCCGTCGAGCGCTCGGAAGACACCTCTACGGATTTTCAATAACGCCCTCCACCTCACCCCGCAAGGTGGGCCAGGTTCGTTGCTGACTGAACTTGCACATCCAAGGTCGCCGTCCCCCGGAGCTGAAAAAGAGCTGGAGGCATGTCGGATCGCCGTCATGGGCCGCGTCCTTGGTTCGAGCTGGCGGAGGAGCCAGTGCTCACAACGACCGGAGGGAACATCAATGACCATGTCTCAGGCAGCACCCGTCTCACCGCGTGCCCTGTGGGCCGGCCGCGTGCTCAGCGCCGTCATCGTGCTGTTCATGATCTTCGACGGCGTCATCAAGCTACCGCCGCTCGAAATCGTCACCCAGACCATGGTGCAGCTCGGCTGGCCGGCCGATGCCAATGTCTCGCGCATGCTCGGCACCATTGGACTGGTCTCGACAGCGCTTTACGCGCTGCCACGCACCTCGGTGCTCGGCGCCATCCTGCTCACCGCCTATCTCGGCGGCGCCGTCGCCACGCATGTGCGTATCGGCAGCCCTTTGTTCTCGCACATACTGTTCGGCGTCTATCTCGGCGCCATCCTCTGGGGTGGCCTGTATCTGCGCGATCCAAGGGTGCGCGCGTTATTCCCGTTCAGCCAATAGCGGCGACATCGAAAGCCGTTCGATGGTGGCCAGGCCGCCAGAGCGGGCACGGTGTGCCGCCGCCTTTCTACTCTTTGGATCAAATTGAGCGCCGCCGGGCGGCAGCCGATCTTCTTCTTTGGATCAAATCGCCTGGTTGCGAGTTAGGGGGTGCAGCGGCGAGGACGGCACCCTGTTGGAGAGGAACGACAATGAAAAAGGTGATGATCTTGATGGCCCTGCTGGTCCCGCTCGGTGCCTGCTCCCGTACTGAGCAAGGCGCGGCAGTTGGTGGCCTGGGCGGTGCGGCGGTCGGCGCTGCTGTGGCCGGCAACCCGACCAAGGGCGCGGTGATCGGCGGTGCGGCCGGCGCTTTGGCCGGTGCACTGATCGGCCGTGCCAGCGAAAGCGGCCAATGCCGTTATCGCGATCGTAACGGTCGTGTCTACGTTGCCAGTTGCCCGGAAGGCTATTGATCGGGCCGCATCATATGGATGCAATAGCAAAACGGCGGGCAGGGCCCGCCGTTTCGTGGTTGTGGAGATGATTTATTCGGCGCTGGCGGCTTCCGCCTCGGCCGGCGCGGCTGCGGCGGCGGCAACGGCCGCGGCGGCATCCTCCTGCGCCTTCTTCAGCAAGGCTGCGCGCTCCTGCGCCTTCTTGCCGGGCTCGGCCTTCTTCGGGTTGGAGCGCGCTTCGCGCTTGGCGATGCCGGCTTCATCGAGGAAGCGCAGCACGCGGTCGGTCGGCTGGGCGCCATGCGACAGCCAATGCTTGACGCGCTCGGCGTCGACCTTGACGCGTTCGCCGTCCTTGGGCAGCAGCGGATTCCATGAGCCGAGCGACTCGATGAAACGGCCGTCGCGCGGCGAACGCGCGTCGGCGACGACGACATGGTAATAGGGACGCTTCTTCGAGCCCGCACGGGCCAATCGGATTTTCAGTGGCATTTCTTTTCTCCTAAAAGCTCTGATTTGGTTGATCGGTTGGTGGCTGGTCCTCAGCCGGTTTTCGCTACGCCGTTGGATGCGGCGATCTGCTCGTGATGGCGGATCACTTCGCGGACGACGAAGTTCAGGAATTTCTCCGCGAAATCCGGGTCGAGATGGGCGTCCTTCGCCAGTTGGCGAAGACGGGCGATCTGCTCCTGCTCGCGCGCCGGATCGGCAGGCGGCAGGCCATGTTCCGCCTTCAGCACGCCGACTGCCTTGGTGCAGCGGAAGCGCTCGGCCAGCATGTGGATCAGCGCCGCGTCGATATTGTCGATAGAGGCGCGATAATTGGCCAGCGCCGTACGCGCGTCCGCTATGTCCTTCTCTTCGTTCATGGCGCCCTCACTTCTTCTTGCCGAGGCCATTCTTGCCAAGCATTGGCAGCCCGCCACCGCCCGGCAGGCCGGGAAGTTTCATGCCGCCGGGCAGCCCAGGCAGGCCACCGCCACCGGGAAGACCACCGGGCAGGCCCTTCATGCCGCCGAGCCCGGCCGCCTGGGCCTGCTTCTGCAAGGCTTCGAGCTGCTTGGGGTCCATCTTTGAGAGGTCCGGCATGCCGCCGCCCATCATGCCGCCTCCGGGACCGCCTGGGCCGCCAGGCATCATGCCGCCGAGCCCCATCTTGGAAGCGAGGCCGCCCATCATGCCGCGCATCAGGCCGCCGCCTTTGCCCTTGCCGCCCATCGCCTTCATCATGTCGGCCATGCCGCGATGCATCTTCAACAGTTTGTTGATTTCGGCCGCGTCGGTACCCGAGCCGGCGGCGATGCGCTTCTTGCGCGAGTGCTTCAGAATATCGGGGTTGGCGCGCTCGGCCTTGGTCATCGACGATATGATGGCGAGCTGGCGGCCGAACATCTTGTCATCGAGACCGGCGGCGGCCATCTGGTCCTTCATCTTGCCCATGCCGGGCATCATGCCCATGATGCCACCCATGCCACCCATTTTCGACATTTGCTGAAGCTGGCCGGCGAGGTCGTTCAGGTCGAACTTGCCCGACTGCATCTTCCTGGCCATCGCCGCGGCTTGTTCGGCGTCGATGTTCTCGGCCGCCTTTTCGACGAGGCTGACGATGTCGCCCATGCCGAGGATGCGGTCGGCGATGCGCTTGGGGTGGAATTCCTCCAGCGCGTCCATTTTTTCGCCGGTGCCGATCAGCTTGATCGGCTTACCGGTGACGGCGCGCATCGAGAGCGCCGCCCCACCGCGGCCGTCGCCGTCCATGCGGGTCAGCACGAGGCCGGTGATGCCGACGCGCTCGTCGAAGCTTTTTGCCAGATTGACGGCGTCCTGGCCGGTCAGCGAATCGGCGACCAGCAGGATCTCGTGCGGCGACGACATCTTCTTGATGTCGGCCATCTCGACCATCAACGGCTCGTCGATATGGGTGCGGCCGGCGGTATCGAGGATGACGACGTCATGGCCGCCGAGCTTGGCCGCCTGCACGGCGCGGCGGGCGATATCGACCGGCGTCTGGCCGGCGACGATCGGCAATGTGGCGACCTTGACCTGCTCGCCGAGCTGGCGGAGCTGCTCTTGCGCGGCGGGACGCCGCGTGTCGAGCGAGGCCATCAAGACTTTCTTGTTTTGACGGTCGGCGAGGCGCCTGGCGATCTTGGCCGAGGTCGTCGTCTTGCCGGAACCCTGCAAGCCGACCATCATGATGACGACCGGAGCCGGTGCATTGAGGTCGATGGCGACGCCCTCGGCGCCGAGCATCTCGACCAGCTCGTCATGGACGATCTTGACGACCATCTGGCCGGGCTTGATCGACTTGACCACGGCGGCGCCGACGGCCTTCTCGCGCACCTTGTCGGTGAAGGAACGCACCACTTCCAGCGCCACGTCGGCCTCGAGCAACGCACGGCGCACCTCGCGCAGCGCCGCCGAGACATCAGCCTCCGACAAGGCGCCGCGGCCGGTGAGGCCGTTCAGGATCGAACCAAGACGCTCTTGCAGGGACTCAAACATTGGTCAACCCGCCGCGCGACAGCGCCTTGGATTCATTTTGACCCCTGTCGGGCCGAAGGCCCTCCACGCCTCTTGTGCGTTCCTGTAGCGATTCAAACATTCTTTTTCCTTTTCCCTGGCACCCGGATGATGCCCGAGAGGTAATGCGTTCGCGCCAACTGTCCAAGCAAAAGCCGGTCCGGGCAAAGCCCAAAGCCAAAAAGCACCCGGGGGCGCACAGCGCTGCCGGGTGTTGGCCTCCGGGATCGATTTACAGCACTTCACCTCAAAGAGGTTTCGGCGTCCCGGTCGGTTTGCTCGGAGGAATACTCGTCGCGGAATTCGCGGCGTGTAGACAGGAAATCGGCCGCAGAGTCAAGCTTTGGTCAAGCTTTGCGTCAAATAGCTCAGGACGACCAGGCAATGCACATCAGCGCACGCTGCCGGCGCGCGCCATATCCGGCTCGACCTTCAGCGGTGAGCGCGGATGTAAAAGCAGCAGAACGGTCAACAGGCTGCTGACGATGCCGATCGAAGCGATGAGGACGGCGTCTGAAGTCGTCCAGCCCGCGGCTTCGAGCGGCTTGGCGTTGAACAGGGCGAAGGAATTATAGCTTTGCTGGTGCGAAATCAGCAGGAAGCCGGTCAGATTGTTGCCGAGATGGGCGCCAAAGCCGGCACCGAGATTGCCGGTTGCATAGACCAGAAGCGTCAGCAGCAGCGCAAAGGCAGCGATCGAGGCCAGCACGCAGGCATTGATGGCAGCGCTTGAACCTGGGCTCCAGTGCAGGGAGGTGAACAGCAATCCCGGCAGCAGCGCCCAGATGAAAGAGTTCCGGAACCGGCTCGCCAGGCCCCTGAGCAGATAACCGCGAAACAGCATCTCCTCCGACGAGGTCTGCAGAAAGGTCAGGGCGGCGATCGGGATCAGGAACAAAAGCCACGCGGACAAGCCGATCGCGCCGCGCGCGATGTCGGGCTGCAAACCATAAAGCAGGATCTCGGAAAGCAGCGAGGTGATCAGCACCGCGGTCAGTCCTTTCAGGAACCCCGACCAAGAAATGCGCCGGCTGACGCCAATCAGGGCTGTCAGCTTCTCGCGATGGATCCAGCGCATGGCAGCCCAAAGGCCGAGCCAGATTCCGGCAAATGAAGCCAGCGCCGCAAGGATGCCCGCAGGAGAGGCCATGAAATCCTGCACCGCTCCCCCACCTGGCGGGGCGGTGCCAGACGATGCCTGCCAAACGGCAAAGGCATAGGTGCCGCCGAACAGCACGGCGGCAGTGGTTCCGAGCCAGAACAGGATGACGACCACCGCTCCAAGCAGAAGCCGCGGCAAAGTGGTCTTGTTGTTGGCGGTGTGCCGGTACTGTTGGAAGGCGGTTGGGTCGATCGTCACGCGGGCTCGCTGGCTGGTGCTTCGGCTCGCAAGGTCTAGAACATCGGCCCCAATGTGGAAACCGGTATTGCAGCGGCAATACCGGCTTGTGGCAATGTCGGGAGTGCGAGCGGCCGCCATTACAGGGCGACCGCCCTGTTTGTATCGTCAGCGCACGACGTACACGATACGCCGGCTGCCCGGATCGACCAGTGCCGGCTGGCCGTTCACATAGACGTAACGGTAATCATAGTCCGGAATCTCGCGCAGCTCGACGGTGTCAGGCAACGTCGCGCCCGTCACCACCTCGCCCTCGAGATAGACCGGATCGAGCCGATGCGTACGTACATAGGTACGGATCTCGGCCGGCGGTCTCCGGATAGGCTCGATCGCCTCGCCGGCGACGATTGCTCCGGTATAGCTGTCGGAATACTCGACGCTATCGGCGGGCGGCGTCACGACGGCAATGTCGGCGCTGGCCGGACGCTGTGTCAGGACCACACGGCTGCCGCCGAAATCGGCCGTCACATAGTCGGAATAGACCCAGCCCTGGCCGTTAGCCTCGGCGATGGTGCACCATTTGCTGTTGGCGATGCAGCCGTCGAGCGTCGCCGACTGGCCGGCCGCAAGCACGCCGATCACCGGATATTGCGGGCCGGGGCCGGCGCGTACATTGAGATCAGTGATGGCCGAGACGGCGGTGTCGGCCAAGGCAGAGCCCGACATCGCCATGAGCGCTCCGGCCACCGCCGGAAACAATATGCGTTTCATGGTCTTCTCTCCGTTTCACAGTCCCTTGGCACGGAAAACGAAGCAAAGCCGCATGCGTTCCGGCTAAAAGGCTTCGGCCGGCTCACGATTTGTTCCAGTCGTTTTCGGCAGGTCGGTCAAAAGCTCGTGAACAAAAGCAAGTTTTTGCGCCGCCACGTCCGAGATGACGAAGGGATAGAGATCGGGCAGGCCCATGCAGCGGTTGATCGAGTTGGACGCCTCCGACAGCACCAGCCAGCGGTCGAGAATCCTTTCGAAGGGCTCTGGGCTGGCGGCGGGTTCCGATGGTGCCGGCTGCAGCTTGCCGCCGGTATCGGCGCGTGGCAGCTCGTTGGCTTCAACGGTTTCCAGCCGGCCGAGCGGGAAATTCAGGGCATGCACCATCTCCAGCGTGTCCGTGATGTGCATGTGATGCGCCCATGTCTCGGCCCAGTCCTCCCATGGGTGCGACGTCGCATAGGCCGAGATATGGCGCTGCTGCCAGTCGGGCGGCGCGCCATCGGCATAATAGGTCTTCAGCGCCTGTTCGTAGCCGGCGCGCTCGTCGCCGAACAAAGCGCGAAAACCGGCAAGCTTTTGCAAATCGTCGCGGATCAGGCGGTCCCAGTAATAATGGCCGAGCTCATGGCGGAAATGGCCGAGCAGCGTGCGGTAGTTCTCGCCCATCTCGACGCGCCGCCGTTCGCGCTCTGCCGAATCCGCCTCGGCGACGTTGAGCGTGATCCGGCCGTTGTCATGACCGGTCAGGATACGCTCGCCGCCCGGACCGCCGCCGATCGGATCGGCAAGAAAATCGAAAGCGAGACCGATCTCGTCGCCAACGTCCTGCTTGGGTGCGACCGGCAGGCCGAAGGCGAGCAGCGAATAGACGGCACGCTTCTTTGCCGCCTCGACACGGATCCAGCGGCGGCGATTGCCGTCGACCGACAGATCCGGGATCAGCTGGTTCAGCGCACAGGCGCGGCAGAAGGCGTGGCCGGGCTCCGCCATCCAGTTGCAGGCGCATTCGTCGGCATTGGTGCAATGGAAGACCTCGGCCCCGGACAGCGCGAAGCGCGCATGCTCGGGATCGTAGAGCACGAGGCTGGCGCAGTTCAGGCATTGCGCGTTCTCGAAATAGAGACGGTGGCCGCACTGCGGGCAGTCGAAAAGCTTCATTGGCGTCTCAAATCATTCGAAATGCGGAGGACGATACGAGCAGGAGAACGCCAAACGCCTGTCAGCTGCCGACGTTCCTGCCGGCAGATGCTATTTTGCCGCAAGCTGGGCGACGACCTCCTTGGCCACTGCCTCGCCCGACAATCTGGCGCCGCCGCAGGTCTGCATCAGCGGACAGGCCAAATGCTCGCCGGCGAAGAAGATCTTTTCCGCCACGGGCTGCATCAGCGTGGCGCGCTTGCGAGTGGCCGGGCCGGGCCGCCGCATAGCATACAAACCGCTCAGCGCCCCGCCGATGATCACGACATCAACGTCTTCCATGCTTATTCTGTCCCCGCCACAATAATTACTTGATCGTAGGCAAATTCCCGGGCGTCCGCCAGTGTGGTGGATTTGAGGTTCCTGCTGTATTGAGTGCATCGGCGTGGCGCCGGGGCAGTGACAAGCAGGTGTTTCGCAGGCAAGTTCGCAATTGGGAACGTGATTCAGGCAACCAGGAGAGCAGCATGGCATTTCTTGCCAAGGGGAAGATGTTTGTAGTGGCCACGGTGGTGGCGGTGCTTGCGCTGGCGACGGGCGCGCAGGCGGCGGCCAGCTGTGGCAAGAGCGGCGCCGGCTTCGAGGCATGGAAACCGGAGTTCGCCGCGGAGGCGAAGGCCGACGGTGTCGGCTCGAAAGGTCTGGCCGCTCTGGCTCGCGCAACCTACGCGACAAAGACGATCTCCGTCGACCGCGCCATCCATAAGGCTTTCAGCGGCTCGGTGGAAGCTTTCATGAAGCGCCGTGGCGCGTCCGCGATCATTGCCAGGGGCCGTGCGCTGAAGAAGGCCAATGCTGCGCTGTTCGACAAGATCGAACGGAATTACGGCGTGTCGCCGGGCGTGTTGCTCGCCATCTGGGGTATGGAGACCGGCTTCGGTTCCGCCATGGGCAACCAGAATACGGTCTCCGCCATTTTAACGCTGGCCTATGACTGCCGCCGTCCGGAGTTCTTCTACCCGCATGCCATTGCGGCCCTGAAGCTGGTTGATCGCGGAGCGTTGAGTGCCTCGTCGGTCGGTGCCGCGCATGGCGAGATTGGCCACACGCAGTTCCTGCCCGGAAATGTTTTGACGTATGGTGTCGGAAACAAAAACCTGCGTGACAAGGCCACTGCGTTGGCTTCTACCGCCAACTTCCTCAAGAGTCATGGTTGGCGGGCCGGCGCGAGCGCGCAGGCGAATATGGGCGCAATTGCTGGCTGGAATTCGGCGAGCGTCTATCAACAGGCCATCGCCCGCATGGCCACGGCGATCGATGCCAACTGATAGAAAATCTCTATTCGACAGAAAGCCCGGCCATGCGCCGGGCTTTTTTGCGGGTGGTCTATCCAGAGCATTTCACGGCCGGATTGAATCCCGCCGGGGCCCCTGCCGCGAGGGTAACGGCATGGATACTCGGGTCTTCGCAACGTCGCTTCGCTCCTGCTCCGCCCTGGGATGACGAAGCGAGGGAGGCTTCGGCCAATCTCAAGGTTGCCGTTTGCCGGCAAAATTACGCTGCAACAGTACTAGGCCGTAGACTCATTAGCGCGAAGCCATAGCCTGATCGAAGCGAGCTGGATCATGGCGAGGAAGTTGGCAGCCAGCTTGTCGTATCGGGTGGCGACGCGACGGAAGTGCTTCAGCTTGGAGAAGAACCGCTCGATCAGGTTGCGCTCGCGATAGAGCCGCTTGCTGAAGCAGAGCTTCCACTTCCGGTTGCGCTTGGCCGGGATGTTCGGCGTGGCACCCTGCTGCTGGATCAGCTCCCGGATGCGGTCGGCATCATAGGCCTTGTCCGCCAGCACGATGGCGCGCGGGCCGAGGTGGTCGAGGAGTGTATCGACGATCTGCCCGTCATGGGCTTGCCCTGCTGTCAGGCCGAGCCGGATCGGCAGCCCGCACGCATCGACGACCACGTGGATCTTGGTCGTGAGCCCGCCTCCGGAGCGGCCGAGACATTGATCTGCATCCCCTTTTTTCCTATCGCAGCCTGCTGGTGCGCCCGGATAGAAGTGCTGTCGATCATCTGGATTTCACTGTCATGCGCGGCACTGACAGCGTCCATGAGCCGATGCCACAAGCCTGCTTTTCGCCATCGCACGAAGCGGTTGTAACAGGTCGTGCGCGGTCCATAACGCTCCGGCAGGTCGCGCCACGGTGCGCCTGATCGTAGCACCCAGAAGATGCCGTTCAGCACGCGGCGGTCCTCCACGCGCGGCACGCCTCGCGGCTTGTTGGGCAGGAGCGGTTGGATCACGCGCCATTCGAAGTCGGTCAGATCATATCGGCTCATACAGCCGCTGAATCACATCAGCGACGATATTGAAAGGCCGGCTTCAGGGTGCCTGCTGTTCTGAGAAGGGAAGCGCTATGTCGTGCTCCAGCAGTGTAACCTTATAATGGTTGAGATATGACCACAGAGCGTTGCGAAGATCATTCAGTTCGTCGTAACCCGGCGAACCTCGCCCGACTTCCTTGCAGGCCAGATCCGCTCGCTGACACAGAATATAAAGACTGTCACCCTGAACGAGAACGCCGGGGAAGCCCGACCAGGATGCCGCATGACGGCGGCATTGGTCTTGTCCGATAGTATCTCGACGTTCTCGCTACGCATCAGTGTCTCGCGGATCGGCTTGCTGCACCGTCAGAGCATGAGCCCGCTCACTCCGCAACCCTTATGGGTTCACGACCTAGTTCCTCTGCACAGAGGTTTTGGTTCTTTGACAGAGCCTGAAAGGGCTGTGGATGGGAGCCTGCCGATCGGGCTGCCAATCGCCAAGGTTTGCGATTAGCGATAAGCCACCACATCTTCGTCATCCTCGGGCGGAGCAGGAGCGAAGCGACGTTGCGGAGACCCGAGGATCCATGCCGTTACGTCAGCCGAAGAAGGCAGCGGTTCAGAACGGCGCTTGCGTCTGCACCAGCGCCGGCTACCCTTCAACCGTCACCGGCCATGCCACCATGACCGCGAGCCAGAAGCGCGGTACGAGCTGATCGAGAAGACCAACCCGGAGTGGTTCGAGCTTTTTCGCGGAACGGGGTGGTAGACTCCGGTCCGCAGGAGCACTGCCGCTAGGGAACGGCATGATGGGGTGGACGGCGCCCGACGGCATCGGATGTGCCAGAATGAGTTCGTTGAGATCTCAAACAAGGGAGCCGTCCGTGGAACACCTTATCCGTAT
>NZ_JAMYVL010000020.1:0-116806 GCF_040323955.1 Mesorhizobium sp. M0018
GAGCTGATCGTGCCGATCGCCATGGAAGAGAAGCTGCGCTTCGCCATCCGTGAAGGCGGCCGCACCGTCGGTGCCGGCATCGTCGTCACCATCACAGAGTAATTTGGACTTAAACCGATCTGTCGCGGGCGCTGCCCGCGCCGCGCCAGAACAAGGAAGTGACGCATGAACGGACAGAATATCCGCATCCGCCTGAAGGCGTTTGATCACCGGGTGCTCGACGCCTCGACACGGGAAATCGTGTCGACCGCCAAGCGCACCGGCGCCAACGTCCGCGGCCCCATTCCGCTGCCGACGCGGATCGAAAAGTTCACGGTCAACCGGTCGCCTCACGTCGACAAGAAGAGCCGCGAGCAGTTCGAGATGCGCACGCACAAGCGTCTGCTCGACATCGTCGACCCGACCCCGCAGACGGTCGATGCTTTGATGAAGCTCGACCTGGCCGCCGGTGTCGACGTCGAGATCAAGCTCTAAGGAACCAGAGGTCAGCGGGGCGACCCGGAACTCTGAAGGAACAAGAGGCGTGGAGGGGCGACAGCCCCGACAGGGAACTCTAAAGGAATTGAACCGATGCGTTCAGGTGTGATTGCAAAGAAGGTGGGAATGACCCGCATCTACAACGATGCCGGGGAACATGTTCCCGTCACTGTTCTCCAGATGGAGAACTGCCAGGTCGTGGCGCAGCGCACGCAGGAGAAGAACGGCTATACCGCCGTCCAGCTCGGCGTTGGCCTTGCCAAGGTGAAGAACACGTCGAAGGCGATGCGCGGCCATTTCGCGACCGCTTCCGTCGAGCCCAAGGCCAAGGTTGCCGAGTTTCGCGTCTCTGCCGACAACATGATCGATGTTGGCGCCGAGATCACCGTCGAGCACTTCGTCGTCGGCCAGAAGGTCGATGTGACGGGCACCACGATCGGCAAGGGCTTCCAGGGCGTCATCAAGCGGCACCACATGGGTGGCGGCCGCGCAACGCACGGCAACTCGGTGTCGCACCGTACACACGGCTCGACCGGCCAGCGCCAGGATCCGGGCAAGGTGTTCAAGGGCAAGCATATGGCCGGCCACATGGGCGACACCCGCGTCACCACGCAGAATGTCGAGGTCGTCTCGACCGACGCCGATCGCGGCCTGATCCTGATCCGCGGCGCGGTCCCGGGTTCGAAGGGTGCATGGATCCTGGTCCGCGACGCGGCCAAGGTGGCGCTTCCGGCCAATGCGCCGAAGCCCGCCGCGATCCGCGCCCTTGCGACTGACGGTGCCGCCACGAACGAGGCCCCGGCCACAGAGGGAGCGGAATAATGGACCTCAAGATTACAACGCTTGGCGGCAAGGACGCCGGCAAGCTGAAGCTCTCCGAAGAGATTTTCGGCCTCGATCCGCGTGAGGACATCCTGCAGCGCGTCGTGCGCTGGCAGCTTGCCAAGAAGCAGCAGGGCACGCACAAGGCCAAGGGTCGCGCGGAAATCGCCCGCACCGGCGCCAAGATGTACAAGCAGAAGGGTACGGGCCGCGCCCGTCACCATTCGGCTCGCGCTCCGCAGTTCCGCGGCGGTGGCAAGGCCCATGGCCCGGTCGTGCGCAGCCACGAGCACGATCTGCCTAAGAAGGTGCGTGCGCTCGGCCTGAAGCATGCGCTTTCGGCCAAGGCCAAGAGCGCGTCGATCATCATCATCGACGAGCTGAAGCTGACCGAGGCCAAGACCAAGGCGCTGATCGCGAATTTCGCGACGCTGGGCCTGAGCAACGCCCTAGTGATTGGCGGCGCCGAGCTTGACAAGAACTTCAAGCTGGCAGCGACCAACATCCCGAACATCGACGTGCTGCCCATCCAGGGCATCAACGTCTACGACATTCTGCGCCGCGGCACGCTGGTCCTTTCCAAGGCCGCCGTCGAGGCTCTCGAGGAGCGCTTCAAATGACCGACCTTCGTCATTACGACGTGATCGTCTCGCCGGCGATCACCGAAAAGTCGACCATGGCTTCCGAGCAGAACCAGGTCGTCTTCAACGTCGCCAAGAAGGCGTCGAAGCCGGAAATCAAGGCCGCCGTCGAAGCGCTGTTCGGCGTCAAGGTGATGGCCGTGAACACGCTTGTCCGCAAGGGCAAGATCAAGCGCTTCCGCGGCACGATCGGCCGCCAGAGCGACGTCAAGAAGGCGGTTGTGACGCTGGCCGAAGGCCAGTCGATCGACGTCGCGACGGGTCTCTGAGCAAGGTCGCGAGGACAGAACAATGGCACTGAAAAAATTCAACCCGGTAACGCCGAGCACCCGTCAGCTGGTCATCGTCGATCGGTCGGGCCTCTACAAGGGCAAGCCCGTCAAGGGCCTGACCGAAGGCCTGACCAAGTCGGGCGGCCGCAACAATTACGGCCGCATCACAGCCCGCTTCATCGGCGGCGGTCACAAGCGCACCTACCGCATCATCGACTTCAAGCGCCGCAAGTTCGACGTCGTCGGCACGGTCGAGCGCATCGAGTACGATCCGAACCGCACCGCCTTCATCGCGCTGATCAAGTATGACGATGGCGAGCTGTCCTACATCATCGCCCCGCAGCGTCTGGCTCCCGGCGACAAGATCGTGGCCGGTGAATCGGTCGACGTGAAGCCGGGCAACGCGATGCCGCTGGCCTCGATGCCGGTCGGCACGATCGTCCACAATATCGAGCTGAAGCCCGGCAAGGGCGCTCAGGTCGCCCGTTCGGCCGGCGGTTATGGCCAGCTCGTCGGCCGCGACCAGGGCATGGCGATCCTGCGCCTCAATTCGGGCGAGCAGCGTGTCGTCCACGGCTCCTGCATGGCCACTGTCGGCGCCGTGTCTAACCCGGACCACGGCAACATCAATGACGGCAAGGCAGGCCGCACCGTGTGGCGCGGCAAACGTCCGCACAATCGCGGCGTGACCATGAACCCGGTCGACCATCCACATGGCGGCGGCGAAGGCCGCACCTCGGGTGGCCGCCATCCGGTTTCGCCCTGGGGCAAGCCGACCAAGGGCAAGAAGACGCGGTCCAACAAGGCGACCGACAAGTTCATCCTGCGCTCGCGCCATCAGCGCAAGAGCTAAGAAGAGGTAACGCCAAGTGACTCGTTCGATTTGGAAAGGCCCCTTCATCGACGGCTACCTTCTGAAGAAGGTGGACAAGGTTCGTGAAGGTGGTCGCAATGAGGTGATCAAGATGTGGAGCCGCCGCTCCACCATCCTGCCGCAGTTCGTCGGCTTCACCTTCGGTGTCTACAACGGCCAGAAGCACGTTCCCGTCTCGGTGAACGAGGACATGGTCGGTCACAAGTTCGGTGAATTCGCTCCGACCCGGACCTATTACGGTCACGGCGCGGATAAGAAGGCGAAGAGGAAATAATCATGGGCAAGGCCAAAGCTCCGCGCAGGCTTGCTGACAACGAAGCGCGCGCCGTGTTGCGCACGATCCGTATCAGCCCGCAGAAGCTGAACCTGGTTGCCGCGCTGATCCGCGGCAAGAAGGTCGCGACAGCGCTTTCCGACCTCGAATTCTCGGCCAAGCGGATTTCCGGCACGGTCAAGAAGACGCTGGAATCGGCGATCGCCAACGCGGAAAACAACCACGACCTCGACGTCGATGCGCTGATCGTGGCGGAAGCCTATGTCGGCAAGTCGATCGTCATGAAGCGGTTCCATGCCCGTGGCCGTGGGCGCGCCAGCCGTATCGAGAAGCCGTTCTCGCACCTCACGATCGTCGTTCGTGAAGTCGAAGAAAAAGGGGAGGCCGCATAATGGGCCAGAAAGTCAATCCGATCGGTCTGCGTCTCGGCATCAACCGCACCTGGGATTCGCGCTGGTTCGCGAACACCGGCGAGTACGGCAAGCTGCTGCACGAGGACATCAAGATCCGCAAATATCTTGAGAAGGAACTCAAGCAGGCTGCGATCTCGAAAGTCGTGATCGAGCGTCCGCACAAGAAGTGCCGCGTCACCATCCATGCGGCGCGTCCGGGCCTGATCATCGGCAAGAAGGGCGCCGACATCGAGAAGCTTCGCAAGAAGCTCATGGAGATGACCAAGTCCGAGACGCATCTGAACATCGTCGAAGTGCGCAAGCCGGAGATCGACGCGACCTTGGTCGCCCAGTCGATCGCCCAGCAGCTCGAGCGCCGCATCGCGTTCCGCCGCGCCATGAAGCGTGCCGTGCAGTCGGCGATGCGCCTCGGTGCCGAAGGCATCCGCATCAACTGCGCCGGCCGTCTCGGCGGCGCCGAGATCGCGCGCATGGAATGGTATCGCGAAGGCCGCGTGCCGCTGCATACGCTGCGTGCCGACATCGACTACGGCACGGCCGAGGCGAATACGGCCTACGGCATCTGCGGCGTCAAGGTCTGGGTGTTCAAGGGCGAAATCCTCGAGCACGACCCGATGGCTTCGGAGCGCCGCGCCACCGAGGGCGATCATGCGCATGGCGGTGGTGGTGAGCGCGAACGCGGTCGCCGTCGCGAAAACGCGTAAGACATTTAGGAATTTGGAGTTAGAACGATGCTGCAGCCAAAGCGCACAAAGTTCCGCAAGCAGTTCAAGGGCCGCATCCACGGTACCGCCAAGGGCGGCACCAACCTGGATTTCGGTGGTTTCGGACTGAAGGCGCTTGAGCCGAACCGCGTCACCGCGCGTGAGATCGAGGCGGCCCGCCGCGCGATCACCCGCGAGATGAAGCGTGCCGGCCGCGTGTGGATCCGTATCTTCCCGGATGTGCCGGTGACGTCGAAGCCGACCGAAGTCCGTATGGGTAAGGGCAAGGGCGCGGTCGACTACTGGGCGGCACGCGTCAAGCCGGGCCGCATCATGTTCGAGATCGACGGCGTCAACGAGGAAACCGCCCGTGAGGCGCTGCGTCTCGGCGCGGCCAAGCTCTCGGTCAGGACGCGCTTCGTACAGCGCATCGCAGAATAAGGACGGGCTGATCATGAAAGCCGAAGACATCCGGACCAAGACCCAGGACCAGCTGACCGACGACCTGGCCAGCCTGAAGAAGGAGCAGTTCAACCTGCGCTTTCAGAAGGCCACCGGCCAGCTTGAGAAGACCGCGCGCGTGAGGCAGGTCCGCAAGGACATTGCGCGTATCAAGACCATCGCTGCGGAAAAGTCCGCGGCCAAGAAGGCTTAAGGACGAAAACCATGCCAAAGCGCATTCTGCAGGGCACCGTCGTCAGCGACAAGAACGAGAAGACGGTTGTCGTCAAGGTCGAACGGCGCTTCACGCATCCCGTGATGAAGAAGACCGTGCGCATGACCAAGAAGTACAAGGCGCACGACGAGAACAACGCCCACAAGGTCGGCGATCAGGTGTTCATCCAGGAATCGAAGCCGATTTCCAAGGACAAGCGCTGGGTCGTGGTGTCTTCGGACCAGGCCTGATCAGGGCCAACGAAACGAATTTTGGACAGACCGGGGAGGGGTGAGAAACCCGTCCCGTTAGAAAAGAAGAAGGCGGCCAGTCATGATTCAGATGCAAACAAACCTCGACGTCGCGGATAATTCCGGCGCCCGTCGTGTCATGTGCATCAAGGTGCTGGGCGGCTCGAAGCGGAAATACGCTTCCGTGGGCGACATCATCGTGGTGTCGATCAAGGAAGCCATCCCGCGCGGCCGCGTCAAGAAGGGCGATGTGATGAAGGCGGTCGTGGTTCGCACGGCCAAGGACATCCGCCGCCCGGACGGCAGCGTGATCCGTTTCGACAAGAACGCAGCCGTTCTCGTCGACAACAAGAAAGAGCCGATCGGCACGCGTATCTTCGGACCGGTTCCGCGCGAACTCCGCGCCAAGAACCACATGAAGATCATCTCGCTCGCGCCTGAAGTGCTGTAAGGAGCCGGACCAATGCAGAAGATTAGAAAAGGCGACAAGGTCGTCGTGCTGGCCGGCAAGGACAAGGGCCGTTCGGGCGAAGTCCTCTCGGTACAGCCGAAGGACGACACCGCGCTGGTGCGCGGCGTCAACCTGATCCGTCGTCACCAGAAGCAGTCCCAGTCCCAAGAGGGCGGGATCATCACCAAGGAAGCGCCGATCCAGCTGTCGAACATCGCGCTGGCCGACCCCAAGGATGGCAAGCCGACCCGGGTCGGCTTCATCTTCCAGAAGGACGGCAAGAAGGTGCGCGTCGCCAAGCGCTCGGGAGAAGTCATCAATGGCTAAGGCTCAAACCAAGCAGGCAACTGCCCAGAACACGCCGCGCCTCAAGCAGGTCTACAACGAGACCATCCGCAAGGCGCTGCAGGAGCAGTTCGGCTACGAGAACGAGATGCAGGTTCCGCGCATCGACAAGATCGTGCTGAACATGGGCGTCGGCGAGGCGACCGGCGATTCGAAGAAGCCTTCGATCGCGGCGGAAGACCTTGCGATGATCGCCGGCCAGAAGGCCGTCGTCACCCGCGCCCGCAACTCGATCGCCGGCTTCAAGGTCCGCGAGAAGATGCCGATCGGCGCCAAGGTCACGCTGCGCAAGGAACGCATGTACGAGTTCCTCGACCGCCTCGTGAACATCGCACTGCCGCGCGTCCGCGACTTCCGCGGACTTAATCCGAAGAGCTTCGATGGCCGTGGCAACTATGCCATGGGCATCAAGGAACACATCGTGTTTCCGGAGATCAACTACGACAAGGTTGATCAGATCTGGGGCATGGACGTCATCGTTTGTACGACTGCGAAGACGGACGACGAAGCCAGGGCATTGCTCAAGGCCTTCAACTTCCCCTTCCGCCAGTAACGGCAGCGAGAAAAGGAAAAATCTGAAATGGCAAAGACCAGCTCAGTCGAGAAGAACAACAGGCGCCGCAAGCTTGCGGACCAGTTCGCTGCCAAGCGCGAGGTGCTCAAGGCGATCATCATGGATCAGTCCAAGCCGATGGAAGAGCGCTTCCGCGCCCAGCTGAAGCTTTCGGCGCTGCCGCGCAACTCGGCCAAGACCCGCATCCGCAACCGCTGCGAAGTCACCGGACGTCCGCGTGCCTATTATCGCAAGCTCAAAGTATCGCGTATCGCGCTTCGTGATCTCGGCAATAACGGCCAGATCCCGGGCCTGGTCAAGTCGAGCTGGTAAGGAGGACATAACATGTCATTGAGCGATCCTCTCGGCGATATGCTGACCCGCATCCGCAACGCGTATGGCCGCAAGAAGTCGAGCGTTTCGACGCCGGCCTCGCGCCTGCGTACCCGCGTCCTCGACGTGCTGAAGGCGGAAGGCTATATCCGCGACTACAGCCAGACCGACTTCGACAACGGCAAGTCCGAAATCGAGATCGAGCTGAAGTATTTCGATGGTGCGCCGGTGGTGCGCGAAATCGCTCGGGTCTCGAAGCCCGGCCGCCGCGTCTACGTTTCGGCCAAGTCGATACCGCACGTCGCCAACGGCCTCGGCATCGCCATCCTTTCGACGCCGAAGGGCGTGATGGCCGACCACGAAGCGCGTGAACAGAATGTCGGCGGGGAAATCCTCTGCCAGATCTTCTGATCTGGTATGTGACCCGGTTGGAAACAGGTTTTCGGGATCTAGTCCCGAAAGCCGAGACCTGAAACAAGAGAAGTGACGAGGACAACAAAATGTCTCGTATTGGAAAGAAACCCGTTTCGCTGCCGCAGGGCGTGACCGCGACCGTCAACGGCCAGACCGTGACGGCGAAGGGTCCGAAGGGCGAGCTGAAGTTCGTGGTGAACGACGAAGTGCTGGTCAAGATGGAAGGCAGCGAGATCGCTGTCCAGCCGCGCGACCAGACCAAGACTGCCCGTTCCAAGTGGGGCATGTCACGCACGCAGATCGTCAACATCCTGCAGGGCGTCAAGGACGGCTTCGAAAAGAAGCTCGAGATCACCGGCGTCGGCTATCGTGCCGCCATGCAGGGCAAGAACCTGCAGCTGGCGCTCGGCTTCAGCCATGACGTCGTCTACGAGACGCCGCAGGGCGTGACGATTTCGGTGCCGAAGCCGACGGAAATCACGGTGACCGGCATCGATAAGCAGCAGGTCGGCCAGGTTGCCGCCGAGATCCGCGAGTATCGCAGCCCCGAGCCCTACAAGGGCAAGGGTGTCCGCTATGCCGGCGAGAAGATCGTCCGCAAGGAAGGCAAGAAGAAGTAATTTTAACGCCGCGGGGAGCGGTCGCGGGAGGCTCGTCCTACCGCATATGGTTGCCCCCGTTTTTTTGAAGGCAAGGAACTGATATCATGGGCTCGAAAGAATCCACCCAACGCCGCGCCCAGCGCGTCCGCCGCCAGATCAAGAAGGTTGCCGGCGATCGTCCGCGCTTGTCGGTCCATCGCACGTCGAAGAACATCTATGTCCAGGTGATCGACGACGCCAAGGGCCACACCATCGCGGCTGCTTCGACGCTCGAGAAGGAGCTCAAGGGTTCGCTCAAGACCGGCGCCGACACGGCGGCGGCCGCTGCCATCGGCAAGCTGATCGCCGAGCGTGCCTCGAAGGCCGGCGTCAAGGAAGTCGTCTTCGACCGCGGCGCCTACATCTACCACGGCCGTGTCAAGGCGCTTGCCGAGGCTGCCCGTGAAGGTGGTCTGAGCTTCTAAAAAACGAAATTCGCCCCCGGCGACCCACAGAGGCGCCGGATATCATCATCAACCGTGCTTCCGGAAAAAAACAAGGAACAGGATATGGCACAGGAACGTAGGGATGGCGGCCGCGGCCGTGATCGCGAAGAGCGCGACGACGGCATGGTCGACAAGCTCGTCCACATCAACCGTGTCGCCAAAGTCGTCAAGGGCGGCCGGCGCTTCGGCTTTGCGGCACTTGTTGTCGTCGGCGATCAGAAGGGCCGCGTCGGCTTCGGCCACGGCAAGGCGCGCGAAGTGCCGGAGGCGATCCGCAAGGCGACCGAATCGGCCAAGCGCGACATGATCTTCGTGCCGCTGCGCTCAGGCCGCACGCTGCACCACGACGTCGAGGGACGCTGGGGTGCGGGACGCGTTCTGCTGCGCGCCGCCAAGCAAGGTACCGGCATCATCGCCGGCGGCCCGATGCGCGCCGTTTTCGAGACGCTCGGCATGCATGACGTGGTCGCCAAGTCGATGGGTTCTTCGAACCCCTACAACATGGTTCGTGCCACTTTCGACGCGCTGAAGAGCCAGATGCATCCGAAGGATGTGGCTGCAGCGCGCGGCATCAAGTATTCGACCCTTCAGGCCCGCCGCGGCACCGCCGTTGCGGCTGAAGAATAGTCGACGCTGACCAGGGATTTGACCATGGCCAAGAAAGCAACCAAGACCATCACCGTCGAGCAGATCGGTTCGCCGATCCGCCGGCCGAAGGAGCAGCGCGCAACGCTGGTCGGCCTCGGCCTCAACAAGATGCACAAGCAGCGCACGCTGGAGGATACGCCCTCGGTGCGCGGCATGATCGCTGCCGTCCAGCATCTCGTCCGCGTCGTGGACGAGGGCTGAACCAGAGCGCAGGAGAACCCAGATGAAACTCAATGATCTGCGTGACAAGGACGGCGCGACGCACTCCAAGAAGCGTCTCGGCCGTGGCATCGGCTCCGGTTCGGGCAAGACCGCCGGTCGCGGCGTCAAGGGCCAGAAGGCGCGCTCCGGCGTCGCCGTCAACGGCTTCGAGGGTGGCCAGATGCCGCTCTACCGCCGCCTGCCGAAGCGCGGCTTCAACAATATCTTCGCCAAGAGCTTCACCGTCGTGTCGCTGGCCCGCATCCAGGCGGCGCTCGATGCCAAGAAGCTCGACGCCAAGACAGTTGTAACGGCCGAGGCGCTGGTTGCGGCTGGCGTCATCCGTCGCGTCAAGGACGGCGTGCGCATCCTTTCAGACGGCGACATCAAGGCCAAGCTTGCCTTCGACGTGGCCGGAGCCTCCAAGGCCGCGATCGAGAAGATCGAAAAGGCCGGCGGCTCGGTGAAGGTGCCTGAGAAGGCAGCCGCCGAGTAACGGCAATTTGAAGCACGGCCGGCAAAGGTGGAATTCGGTTTTGCCTGCGGTCGTGCTTTGATCCGACAGATGTGACGGCCGCATCAACGCGGCCGCTTGCATGTTTGCAGTCCGGAGCTTATCTCGTGAGTTTCGGTGACACGCGCCGCCTGAGCTGCGGGCATCGAGCGTGACCAAGCGGAGAATCAGGCATGGCTTCGGCTGCTGAACAACTAGCCTCGAATCTGAATTTTTCGGCCTTCGCCAAGGCCGAGGATCTGAAGAAGCGCATCTGGTTCACCATCGGCGCGCTGCTCGTCTACCGTCTTGGCACCTATATCCCGCTGCCCGGCATCAATCCGGAGGCCTTTGCCCACGCCTTCTCGTCGCAGAGCAAGGGCGTGCTTGGCATGTTCAATATGTTTGCAGGCGGTGCCGTGCAGCGCATGGCGATCTTTGCCCTCGGCATCATGCCCTATATCTCCGCCTCCATCATCATGCAGCTGATGACCTCGGTCATTCCGTCGCTGGAAGCGCTGAAGAAGGAAGGCGAGCAGGGCCGCAAGATTATCAACCAGTATACGCGCTACGGGACCGTGCTTCTGGCGCTGGTCCAGGCCTACGGCATTTCGGTCGGGCTCGAGGGCGGAAACGGCATCGTCAACGATCCCGGCATCTTTTTCCGCATCTCGACCGTCGTCACGCTGGTCGGCGGCACCATGTTCCTGATGTGGCTCGGCGAGCAGATCACCGCCCGCGGCATCGGCAACGGCATTTCGCTGATCATCTTCTCCGGCATTGTCGCCGGCCTGCCGCGCGCCATCTCCGGTACCTTGGAGCTAGGCCGCACCGGAGCGCTGTCGACCGGCCTGATCCTGGCGATCATCGTGCTCGCCATTATCGTTATCGGCCTGATCGTCTTTTTCGAGCGCGCCCAGCGCCGCCTGCTGATTCAGTACCCCAAGCGCCAGGTCGGCAATCGCATGTTCCAGGGCGATACCTCGCATCTGCCGCTGAAGCTCAACACATCCGGCGTCATTCCGCCGATCTTCGCTTCGTCGCTATTGCTGCTGCCGGCGACCGTCGCCGGTTTCTCGCAGACGACGAACATGCCCGCTTGGGCCAGCACCATCCTGGCATCGCTCGGCCATGGCCAGCCGCTCTACATGGCCTTCTACGCGGCGATGATCGTGTTCTTCGCCTTCTTCTACACGGCGATCGTCTTCAACCCGAAGGACACCGCGGACCAATTGAAGAAGCATTCGGGCTTCATCCCGGGCTATCGCCCGGGCGAGCGCACCGCGGACTATATTGACTATGTGCTCACCCGCATCACCGTCGTCGGCGCCATCTATCTGGTGCTGGTGTGTCTGCTGCCCGAGTTCCTGATTTCAGCGACTGGCGTACCGTTCTACCTTGGTGGCACTTCGCTCCTGATCGTGGTCAGTGTAACGCTCGATACGGTGGCGCAGATTCAGGGTCACCTGATCGCGCACCAGTATGAGGGCCTGATCAAGAAGTCGAAGCTGCGCGGGGGGAAAAAGGCCAGATGAGGTTGATATTGCTTGGACCGCCGGGGGCGGGCAAGGGGACACAAGCACTGAGACTGGTAGAACGACACGGCATCCCACAGCTTTCCACGGGGGACATGCTGCGTGCTGCTGTCCAGGCCGGCACCGAAGTCGGCAAGCGCGCCAAAGCGGTGATGGACGCTGGCGAACTGGTGTCCGACGCTATCGTCAACGCCATCGTAGCAGAGCGCATCGATCAAGCTGATTGCGCAAACGGCTTCATCCTTGACGGGTATCCCCGAACTCTGGTGCAAGCGGACGCCGTTGAGGAAATGCTGTCGGATCGCGGACTGGAGCTAGACGCGGTCATCGAATTTGTCGTCGACGACAAGGCGCTGGTTGGCCGAATCGTCAAGCGAGCCGAAGAAGCCAAGGCCGCAGGCCTGCCGGTGCGCAAAGACGACAGTCCAGCGGTGTTCGAAGAACGCTTGAGGGAATATTACAAGAAAACCTCGCCGCTGATCGGCTACTACTACGCCAAGGGTAAACTCAGGGGCGTCGATGGCATGGCCGACATCGATGCGGTGACGCAGCAGATCGAGGCGGTGCTCAGGGCGACGACCCGGCGGGTTGGCCAGGCGGCCGGCTAGAGAATCGAACGATTGCGCTTGACTGGAGCGGTCCGCTGGGGTATGGCGGCCCGTCTTCCTATCAGGCATGAGGCTTGCTTGTCCGCAAGGGCAAGGCAGGCCGCTTTGAACTGGAAACTCCCGCAAGGGCCGGCCTCCACCGGACGCGGGGCAACTTGAAGCGCCGGCTCGCCCGGCCTATATGGAGAAGAGAAGAACATGGCTCGTATAGCCGGCGTCAACATTCCGACCAACAAGCGCGTTGTCATTGCGCTTCAATACATTCATGGCATTGGCAAGAAGTTCGCCCAGGAGATCGTCGACAAGGTCGGCATCCCGGCCGAGCGCCGCGTCAACCAACTGACCGACGCGGAAGTGCTGCAGATCCGCGAGACCATCGACCGCGACTACCAGGTCGAGGGCGACCTGCGCCGCGAAGTGTCGATGAACATCAAGCGGCTCATGGACCTCGGCTGCTACCGCGGCCTGCGTCACCGTCGCTCGCTGCCGGTTCGTGGCCAGCGCACGCACACCAATGCGCGCACCCGTAAGGGCCCGGCCAAGTCGATTGCCGGAAAGAAGAAGTAATTTAGGGCAGTAAGGGGGTAGGGCAGTAAGGCAATAGGGACGGCAGACATACTGCCCTACTGCCATATTCCCCTACTGCCTTCTCCCTGGTGGAGCCGCTGGCATTACGGCGGTGTAGAGATCAACTGAAAGGACTATCATGGCCAAGGAAGCCGCTCGTGTTCGCCGTCGCGAACGCAAGAATATCTCGTCGGGCGTTGCCCACGTCAATTCGACCTTCAACAACACGATGATCACCATCACCGACGCACAGGGCAATTCGATTGCCTGGTCGTCGGCCGGAGCACAAGGCTTCAAGGGATCGCGCAAGTCGACCCCTTTCGCTGCCCAGATGGCTGCCGAAGATGTTGCCAAGAAGGCTCAGGAACACGGCATGCGCATGCTCGAGGTCGAGGTCTGTGGACCCGGCTCCGGTCGTGAATCGGCGTTGCGCGCACTGCAGGCAGCAGGGTTCACCATCACCTCGATCCGTGATGTGACGCCGATCCCGCACAACGGCTGCCGTCCGCGCAAGAAGCGCCGCGTCTAAAGAATTTACCGAACGCCGCGCGAGCGCCTCAAGGGCGCTCCTCCACGGCATTCCAGGTCGCCCGCCACGATTGGATGGTGGCGGGACAACGGAAGGAAAGCACTATGATCCAGAAAAATTGGCAAGAACTGATCAAGCCGAACAAGATCGAGTTCTCGTCGAAGAAGAAGACGCTGACCACGCTGGTCGCCGAGCCGCTCGAGCGCGGCTTCGGCCTCACCCTAGGCAACGCGCTGCGCCGGGTGCTTCTGTCTTCGCTGCGTGGCGCGGCTGTAACCGCCGTGCAGATCGACGGCGTTCTGCATGAATTCTCGTCCATCGCCGGCGTCCGCGAGGACGTGACCGACATCGTTTTGAACATCAAGGAAATCGCCATCCGCATGGAAGGCGACGGCCCCAAGCGCATGGTCGTCCGCAAGCAGGGACCGGGCGCGGTTCTCGCCGGCGACATCCAGACGGTCGGCGACGTCGAGATCCTCAATCCCGACCACGTCATCTGCACGCTGGACGAAGGCGCTGAAATCCGCATGGAATTCACCGTCGATACCGGCAAGGGCTATGTGCCGGCCGACCGTAACCGCGCCGAGGACGCGCCGATCGGGCTGATCCCCGTCGACAGCCTGTATTCGCCGGTCAAGAAGGTCTCCTACAAGGTCGAGAACACCCGCGAGGGCCAGGTTCTCGACTATGACAAGCTGACCATGACCATCGAGACCGACGGTTCGATTTCGGGCGAGGACGCGGTGGCCTTCGCCGCTCGCATCCTGCAGGACCAGCTCGGCCTATTCGTCAATTTCGACGAGCCGCAGAAGGAAGTCGCCGCCGAACAGGTTACCGAGCTTGCCTTCAACCCGGCGCTGCTCAAGAAGGTCGACGAACTCGAGCTTTCGGTGCGTTCGGCCAACTGCCTGAAGAACGACAACATCGTCTATATTGGCGACCTGATCCAGAAGACCGAAGCCGAGATGCTGCGCACCCCGAACTTCGGCCGCAAATCGCTGAACGAGATCAAGGAAGTCCTGGCGGCGATGGGCCTTCATCTCGGCATGGAAGTACCGGACTGGCCGCCGGAAAACATCGAAGACCTCGCCAAGCGTTACGAAGATCAATATTAAGCATGATCCCGAACCGAAGGTCAGCGCAGCAAAAAGTTGCAGACTTTCGGACAAGATCATGCGGCTAACCAACTGAGGCTCAGGCCTCTTGAAACCGCAATGAAGGAGAAGAGCCATGCGCCACGGATTTAAAGGCCGCCGGTTCGCCCGCAGCATAAGCCATCGCAAGTCGATGTTTGCCAACCTTGCCGTGTCGCTTATCGAGCACGAGCAGATCCTCACCACGCTGCCGAAGGCGAAGGATTTGCGTCCGATCGTCGAAAAGCTGGTGACGCTCGGCAAGCGCGGCGACCTGCACGCCCGCCGCCAGGTTATTGCCCAGATCGGCAATGAAGGCGTCGTCAAGCGCCTGTTCGATACCATCGCGCCGCGCTACGCCACCCGCAACGGCGGCTATCTGCGCATCATGAAGGCCGGCTTCCGCCACGGTGACAATGCCGCAATGGCCGTCATCGAATTCGTCGACCGCGACACCTCTGCCAAGGGCGCCGGCGATCGCGCCCGCATCGAGGCCGAAGGCACCGAAGAGGAAGCCGCAGCCGCATAAGGCTTGGTTTTTCTGAGTGAGTTTAAGGGGCCTGCGGCCCCTTTTTCATTGGGGCGGCTACCTCTTGCCGAGCAAAGTTGAGGTAGTTTCTTCCGCTTATTGACTTCCAATCAATCGCCTTTGTTATTTGCTCGATTGCGGGATGCGAATAGGAATAAACACTGTCGATCTCCGTTCGGTGATCGATATCGCTTATCAATTGGGACACAGTCACGCCGTTCAGATATTTTTCGGCGTCCCGATCTTCGATGAAGTCGGTATCAACGCGGAAATAAATCTGGATCGGACCCGCGCAGATGTTCAGGTCGATGTCGTTCCTCGATGCGATGTAGAAGACCATAGCTTCTTCTGGTGTCCACAGGCCCGCGTTCAGAAATTCCGATGGCTTTGTTCTGCTGTCGAACCCATCCATTGAAAGAGCAAATTGGTCGGTTATGCGCTCGGTCTTGCTGCGGATGGCATGCACATGTTCGATCTGAAACCAATTCAGATCGTGAGGCGGCTCGTTATCAAAGGAAGCTTCGAGCTGACCATATATCCAATAGACGGGAATCGTCTCGGCATACTTGGTGATCCAATCATCCGGCGCGCCGAACGCTTCGGCAATTTCGATCATTTTCATGCCGGGGATAACAGGCCCCAAAGTGCCGGTCATAAAAAAATCACGGAGTGAAACGAGCTGTTTTTTCATTTGCCGACACGGCTTTCCGGTTTCACCTCGACCTATAACCGCTTTGCCGCCCAAAATAATCGGATTTCAGCGGCTTAGCCTTTCATTTTGCACAATCGTCAGGACAATGGCGCCCGACTTGGAGGATTCGGAATGCGCGTTAAACGGCTGTCCCTTGTTCTGATCTGCGCCTTGATGGCGCTGGCCATCGTGCCGGCGGCCAGGCACGCGCTGGCGGAGGAGAACAAGCCAGACCCCGGTTTGTCCGACGTGCTGACGGATCTATTGCATGGCGTCGAAGGCGAAAACGCCACTTCCGGCCCCGACAAGCGCGTGCCGTTCGGCCGCGAGGAGGTGCAACTATCCTTCGCGCCGCTGGTCAAGCAGACAGCGCCGGCCGTGGTCAATGTCTACGCCTCGCAAACCGCCAAGGTGACGTCGCCCTTCGACGGCGATCCGTTCTTCGAGGAGTTCTTCGGCCGCTCGCAGCCGCGCGCGCAGTCTTCGCTCGGTTCGGGGGTGCTGGTCGATCCCACTGGCGTCGTGGTCACCAATTTCCACGTCGTCAAGAACGCTGACCAGGTCAAGGTAGCGACCGCCGACGGGCGCGAATTCGACAGCAAGGTGCTGCTCAAGGATGAGACGCTCGACCTCGCCGTGCTCAAGATTTCTTCTGACAAGCCGTTCCCGGTGATCGCTATCGGCGATTCCGACGCGCTCGAGGTCGGTGATCTGGTGCTGGCGATCGGCAATCCGTTCGGTGTCGGCCAGACCACCACCAGCGGCATCATTTCGGCCGTGGCGCGCAGCCATATCGGCGTCTCCGATTCCAGCTTCTTCATCCAGACCGACGCCGCCATCAACCCCGGCAATTCCGGTGGCGCGCTGGTCAACATGGGAGGGCAGCTGATCGGCATCAACACGGCGATCTATAGCCGTAGCGGCGGCTCGATCGGCATCGGCTTTGCCATCCCTTCGAACATGGTTCGCGCCTTCGCCGACGCGGCCAAGGCCGGGCTCGACTTCTTCGAGCGGCCGTATGCCGGTGCCGAGTTCGAGGCGGTGACGCCGCAGATTGCCGAATCGCTCGGCATGGACAAACCGACCGGTGCGCTGGTTTCTTCGGTCGAAGAGGCGGGACCCGCCGCCAAGGCAGGGCTCAAGCCGGGCGACGTAGTGCTGTCGCTCAACGGCAAGCCGGTCGAGAGCGTCGGGGCGCTGGACTACCGGATGGCGACGCTGTCGATTGGTACGAATGCCAGCTTCGGCGTTCTGAGCAAGGGTCAGCAGGCGACGATGGACATCGCGCTGGAACGGCCGCCTGAGGGCGCCAAAGCTGCGGAACTCACATTGCGCGGCCGCAGCCCGTTCTCCGGTGCCAAGGTTGCTGAACTGTCGCCACGGCTTGCCCAACGGCTCGGTCTGCGCACCGATGTCAAAGGCGTCACCGTGGTCGACATCAACCGCGATTCGCCTGCTGCCGATTTTGGCTTCCAGCCAGGCGACATCGTGCGTGAGGTCAATGGCCTGACGATCGACAAGGCGGCGACCCTGGAACAGGTAGCCCAGCAGGATACGCGCTGGTGGCGCTTTACCGTCGAGCGCGGCGGGCAGATACTGCGCCAGGTGTTGCGTTACTGAGCCCGACCGTCAGCATGATCGGACTCCAGGCAGAAGAAGTTGCATGGCCGATCTGTTCAGTGTCGACGAACCGGAAAAGACGCCGCCCGGCAGGCCGCTGGCGGACCGTCTGCGCCCGAAGAACCTCGGCGAGGTCGTCGGCCAGGAGCATCTGACCGGACCCGACGGCGCGCTGACGCGGCTGATCGGCTCCGGCTCGCTCGGCTCGATGATCTTCTGGGGCCCGCCCGGCACCGGCAAGACAACGGTCGCACGGCTGCTTGCCGGCGAGACAAGCCTCGCCTTCGAACAGATCTCGGCGGTGTTTTCCGGCGTTGCCGACCTGAAGAAAGTGTTCGAGGCAGCGAAGCTGCGCCGCTCGAACGGCCGCCAGACGCTGCTGTTCGTCGACGAGATCCATCGCTTCAACCGCGCCCAGCAGGACAGTTTTCTGCCCGTGATGGAAGACGGCACCGTCGTGCTGGTCGGCGCCACCACGGAGAATCCATCCTTCGAGCTTAACGCCGCGCTTTTGTCGCGCGCGCGTGTGCTGGTCTTTCACTCACTCGGCGAGGACAGTATTGCCAAGCTGCTGGCGCGGGCCGAACAGGCAGAGGGCAGGCCGCTGCCGCTCGATGAAGACGCGCGGGCGATGCTCATCCGCATGAGCGACGGCGACGGCCGCGCGGCGCTGACGCTCGCCGAAGAGGTCTGGCGCGCAGCGAAATCAAAGGACGTGTTCGGTGCCGAAGCTCTGCAGCGCATCGTCCAGCGCCGCGCGCCGATCTACGACAAGGGACAGGACGGCCACTACAATTTGATCTCCGCCTTGCACAAATCGGTGCGCGGCTCCGACCCCGACGCGGCACTCTACTATCTCGCCCGCATGTTCGACGCCGGCGAAGATCCGCTTTATCTCGGGCGCCGGTTGGTGCGCATGGCGATGGAGGATATCGGGCTGGCCGACCCGCAGGCGCTCGTCGTCGCTAACGCCGCCAAGGACGCCTATGACTATCTGGGCTCGCCCGAGGGCGAACTGGCCTTCGCCGAGGCGACCGTCTATCTCGCCACCGCGCCGAAATCCAATGCAGTCTATACCGCGTTCAAGGCCGCCACACAGGCGGCGAAGGAATTCGGTTCGCTGCTGCCGCCCAAGCACATTCTCAATGCTCCGACCAAGCTGATGAAACAGGAAGATTACGGCGCCGGCTATCGCTACGACCACGACGAGCCCGACGCTTTTTCCGGCCAGGACTATTTTCCGGAGAAGATGGGAAGGCAGACATTCTACGACCCGCCCGAGCGCGGCTTCGAGCGCGATATCAGGAAGCGGCTGGATTATTGGGCCAAGCGGCGCAGCGAGCGGGAAAAGTAGCTGCCAGTCGCACACTGGTGTGATCGCCGTTGTCTGGCGGGATAAAAAACCCTATCAAGGTGCGCCTTCGGCCGGCGGACAGGCCAGAAACGTACCGACGATATTCAGAACGGAATCGCGCCTGGCGCGTGGAAAAATGACAAAAAGAACTCGCAAGACCCTCCGGAAGTTCGCCATAGCGATCCCGCTGCTGGCGCTCGGCTTCTATTTCATTCCCATCCTGACGACAATTTTCATTGTCCTCGGCCTGATCGACGTGTTGCGCAACGACAACAAGAACTGGGCCCTGTTCAGTGGTTATTTCCTCGGCAACGGCATCTTCACCTGGCTGCTTTCGCCCTTCAATCTGCTGGTCGATCTGCTGTGCTACAGAAACCGCGGTGTCTGGAAACTGGACCAGTTTCCTCCGGACTATCAGCGTGAGGTCAACGAGGTTCTGGACGTCTTCAAAGCGCGCAAGGACGAGATCATCGCCGATATCGACGCCAATTTCGGCAGCGGCCGGCGCGGCATGTATGTCTACCAGTGGTATGGCAAGCACAAAATCGACAACGTTGCCGAATTCAACAAGGATTTCAAATACATCAAGACCATCGCCGTGTCGGTGTTTAGGGGCAGGGAATCGACCTCCTGGCATTTCGGACCGCTGCGGCTCAGCCTGCGCATTCTCTACAATCTTCTCCCGGTGAAGGCCGAGGTTTTCGTCGAGTGCAACAACGCCAGGAACTACTGGCACGACAATCCGCTCTATATTTTCGACGACACGCTGCTGCACCGATCGGTCAACGAATATGATGGGCGCCGCTACTGCGTGTTCATGGACATCATCCGGCCATCGCCATTTCCCGGCATGATTGCCGCTCTTCTCGCCATCGTTTCGGTCAGCGTCGAGCGCATCAATGCCATGTTCTACAAGAACTGGAAGATGATCGGCTCCAGCAAGCCGAAGAAGGCCGGAGCCGCCTGACACCATGGTGTGACCGGCGCGAGGGAGCACGATGTATCATCTGTTGCTTGTCTGCCTTGGTGGCGCGATCGGTGCAATGGCCCGCTTCTTCCTGTCCGGCTTCGTCGCCCGCCGGGTCGGCGAGACCTTTCCCTGGGGCACTATGGCCGTCAATGTCTCGGGAGCGTTTGCAATCGGCGTCGTTGCGCATGCGGTGGCGCGCGACGGCATGCCCGCCATCTGGGCCTTTACCGTTACCGGCGGCCTCGGCTGCTATACCACGGTTTCTTCCTTCAGCCTGCAGACGCTGGCGCTGGCGCGCGAGGGCGAATGGCGGCGCGCCGGCGGAAATGTGCTGCTTTCGGTTTTTCTGAGCCTCGGCGGCGTGACGCTGGGCTTTGCCGCCGGAAGTCTTCTGATTGGCAGCGGGGCGCGGTGAGCGGCCCGCGGAAGCTCCGCCACGACGGGACGGACACTGCCGCGGCAGGGCATGCGGCGCGCCTCATTGGCCGTCGCAGAACCAACGAAACGGTTCGGCTCTATGCGACCGTGGCCGCAGGCAGCATGATCGGCGGTGTGTTGCGGGCGCTTGCCTCATCGACGAGCACTGCCCTGTGGGGCGCTGGATTTCCCTTCGGCACGCTCCTCGTCAATATTGTTGGCTCGTTCCTCATCGGCTTCTACGCGACATTGACGGGACCGGATGGTCGCGTCTTCGCCGGTCCGCTGCAACGTCAATTCTTCATGGCCGGCTTCTGCGGCGGCCTGACGACCTTCTCCGCTTTCAGCCTTGAAACACTCATCCTCGCGCAAGGCGGGAGGTTTGTGGCGGCGGGACTCAATATCGCGATCTCCGTGGTGGCCTGGCTTGCCGCCGTCTGGCTTGGCCACATCTTTGCAGTTCGGCTCAACCGGCTGAGAGGGTCCAGGCAATGAAGATACCAACACAGGCACAATTGCTGCGCATCTTTATCGGCGAAAACGACAGGGCAGATGGCCGTCCGCTGTATGAGGCTATTGTGCTGAGGGCCCGCGAAATGCAGATAGCCGGCGCGACCGTCCTGCGCGGCGCGATGGGGTTCGGCCATTCCAGCCGGCTTCACACCACGAAGATCCTCCGCCTATCGGAGGATCTGCCACTCGTCATTGAGATCGTCGATGACGAGGAAAAATTGGCCGCTTTCCTGCCCGTGCTTGAAACAATCATGACAAGTGGTTTGATTACGCTGGAGAAAGTTCAGGTTCTGCAATATGGAACCGACAACGAATAAGCGAGTGAGATTGCGGGTACCGGCGAATGCCGTTGCATGCCTGCAAAACGGCGATTGGAATCATGGCAGGCGTTGAACAGATCACAGTGGACGCCGGCGAGGCGGGCATGCGGCTCGATCGCTGGTTCAAGAGCCATTTCCCCGGTCTCGGTTTCGGTCATCTGCAGAAGCTGCTGCGTTCCGGCCAGATCCGCGTCGACGGCGGCAGGGTGAAGGCCGATACCCGCGTCGAAGCCGGCCAGACGGTGCGTGTGCCGCCGCTCGAAGTCGACAAGAAAGGTGAAAGCCCGCTCACCGGTCATTCGATCCGCAACCAGGGCGACGCCGACGTTTTGGCAAAGATGCTGATCCATGAGGACCCGAAGGTCTTCGTCTTCAACAAGCCGGCCGGCCTGGCAGTGCAGGGCGGCTCGGGCGTCACCCGCAATGTCGACGACATGCTGGAAGCCTGGCGCAACCAGAAGGGCGAGAAGCCGCGCCTGGTGCACCGGCTCGACCGCGACACGTCGGGTGTGCTGGTTGTCGCCCGTACAAGGCTCGCCGCCATGAAGCTCGCCGAAGCGTTCCGGGCGCGTGAGACGAAGAAAACCTACTGGGCGCTGGTCAAGGGCGTGCCGCCGAAGCGCGAGGACAAGATCTCGACCTGGCTGATCAAGGAACCGACGCCCGACGGCGATCGTGTGCGTATCGCCAAGCATGGCGAAAAGGGCGCCGATCACGCCGTCTCCTATTACCGCATAGTCGAGCAGGCGGCGCAGACCCTGTCCTGGCTGGAAATGGAACCCTATACCGGGCGCACCCACCAGCTTCGCGTCCATGCCGCCCATATCGGTTGCCCGATCATCGGCGACCCCAAATATTTCGAGGCCGACACCAATTGGGATTTTCCAGGCGGCATGCAGAACCGGCTGCATCTGCACGCGCGCCGCATCGTTATCCCGCATCCCGACAAGGGCTTTGTCGACGTCACCGCACCGATGCCGCCGCATATGCGCCAGAGCTGGAACCTGCTCGGTTTCGACGAGCAGAGTGCCGAGGACTAGCGCTGGTGGGCGTCGCCACAGAAACCCTCGACCGCCGTGACGCGGTCGATCTGGCGGCAGCCGCCATCATGGTTGGGTTGACTTTTTCCTGGGGGCTGAACTACGTCGCCGCCAAGATCTCCTACGCCGGCTACGATCCCATTTTCCTGTCGATCGCACGGTCGGTGATCGGCGGCCTGTGTGTTTTCGGCTGGTGCCGCTGGCGCGGCAGTGCGCTGTTCACGCCCGACAAGACCCTCGTCGCCGGCATTCTGGCAGGCGCGCTTTTCGGTCTCGAGTTCCTGTTTCTCTATGTCGGGCTCGAGCATACCACTGTCGTGCGCAACACTTTGCTGGTCAACACCATGCCGTTCTGGATGTTGGTCGGCGGTCATTTCCTGCTGGGCGAAAGCATCACGGCACGCAAGCTCGTTGGTCTTCTGCTCGCTTTCGCTGGATTGATCGCGGTGTTTTCCGATAAACTGAGCGCCAATGGCGGCGCAACATTGGGTGGCGATTTGCTCAGTCTCGGTGCCGGCATTCTGTGGGCCGTGACCAATATCGTCATCAAGCGGTCGAAGCTGGTGACGGCCAGCGCCGAAAAGCTGCTGCTCTATCAGCTGGCCGGAGCCGCTGTCGTCGGCATTTTGGTGATGCCCTTTGCCGGGCCGCCCGTCCGCAGCTTTACTCTTCTGCCGACCTTGGCTCTGCTGTTCCAGGCCGTCTATGTCGTCGCCTTCACCTATGTGCTGTGGTTCTGGCTGCTGCGGCGCTACCCTGCATCTGGACTGTCGAGCTTCACTTTCCTGTCGCCGGTATTTGGTGTGCTGTGCGGCGCCGTGTTCTTGAATGAGCCGCTGACCGTTCGTATCTTCCTGGCACTCGCCCTGATCGCCGCCGGACTCATCATCGTCAACCGGCCGGCCCGAAAACAAAGTCCCGGATGAGCATGCGCGATATATTGAACGACCTCGAAGCTGGAAAGCTGCTCTCTGATCCGGACCCGGTGCGTCGCGCCCAGATCCAGATGAAGACGCCGCTGCCGAAGCGCTTCTACAAGACCGTCGCGGTAGCACCGGTCGAAGACAGTTTTGCCGTCCATCTCGATGGCAAGCCCGTCCGCACGCCGGCCAAGGCGCTGCTGGCGCTGCCGACCGAAAAGGCGGCTGCTCTCGTCGCCGAGGAATTCGCCGCACAGGAGGAGACCATCAACCCGGTGACGATGCCGGTGATGCGTCTGGTCAATACGGCAATCGATGGCGTCGCCAGTGATCCCCAGGCCGTGCTGGAGGATATCCTGCGCTTTGCCTCGTCCGATCTGCTCTGCTACCGCGCCGATGCGCCCCAAGGACTCGTCGAGCGGCAGAACCAGCTTTGGGATCCGGTCATCGACTGGGTGCGCAGCGCTCTCGGCGCCCGGTTCCATCTTGCCGAAGGCGTGATCCATGTCGAACAGCCGCGCGAGAGTATCGCGCTGCTTGGCCAGCATCTTGCCCAACGTGCCGATCCGCTGCGCCTTGCCGCCATCCACGTCATGACGTTGCTGACCGGATCGGCGCTGCTGGCGCTGGCCGTCGACTTCGGCGAGCTCGACGGCGAGGCGGCCTGGGCTGCCGGTCATGTCGACGAGGACTGGCAGGCCGAGCAATGGGGCCATGATGCCGAGGCCGTCGCGCACCGCGCGGCCCGCAAGCGCGACATGATGGCGGCAGTCACGCTGCTCGAAGCTCTCAAAGGCTGACCGCACCGTCGTTTCTATTTCGCACTGCACATTAGACCAAAGTCATAATCCCAAAGACGGTCTGCCTCTGGACGGCGCTTTCTGTCATTTTTTTGCACCGGTGGCTGCACTGAGTCTGCGTTGCGAGGAAACGCGGACGATGACGCGCAGCATCGAGGACTGACGGAATCACACGGGAGGACACGCTCATGGCAATGGCATCGACCGCCGGCAAAACAAGCCGCGGTATGACGCGCGAGGAGAAGAAGGTCATCTTCGCCTCCTCGCTCGGCACCATTTTCGAATGGTACGATTTCTATCTCTACGGTGCATTGGCGGCCGCGATCGGCACGGCATTCTTCAACTCTTATCCGGAAACAACGAGAAACATCTTCGTGCTTCTGGCGTTCGCCGCAGGCTTCATCGTTCGCCCGCTCGGTGCCCTGGTGTTTGGCCGCATCGGCGATCTCGTCGGCCGCAAGTACACATTTCTTGTCACCATCATGATCATGGGTCTGTCGACCTTCCTGGTCGGCCTGCTTCCCGGCTCCGCCAGTTGGGGCATTGCCGCGCCGATCATGCTGATTGCACTCCGTCTGCTGCAGGGTCTGGCGCTTGGCGGCGAATATGGCGGCGCCGCGACCTACGTCGCCGAGCACGCTCCAGATGACCGCCGTGGCTTCTACACCTCATGGATCCAGACCACCGCAACGCTCGGCCTGTTCCTGTCGCTGATCGTGATTCTGATTGTGCAGAATTCCCTCAGCAAGGAAGATTTCACAGCTTGGGGCTGGCGCATTCCGTTCCTGGTTTCCGCGGTGCTGCTCGCCATCTCGGTCTGGATTCGCCTGTCACTTGCCGAGTCTCCGACCTTCCAGCGTATGAAGGCCGAGGGCAAAGGCTCCAAGGCACCCCTGTCCGAAGCCTTCGGCCAGTGGAAAAACGCCAAGATCGCATTGCTGGCACTGCTTGGCCTTACCGCTGGCCAAGCCGTGGTCTGGTACAACGGCCAGTTCTACGCGCTGTTCTTCCTGCAGAACGTGCTCAAGGTCGATCCGCAGTCGGTCAACATCATGATCGCGATCGCGCTGGCGCTTGGCACCATCTTCTTTGTCGTATTCGGCTGGCTCTCCGACAAGATCGGCCGCAAACCGATCATCATGGCGGGATTGGCGCTGGCGATCGTCACCACCTTTCCACTGTTCAAGGCACTGACCCGCGCCGCTAATCCCACTCTAGCTACCGCGCAGGAAAATGTTCGAGCAACCGTCACCGCGGCACCGGGCGACTGCAGTTTCCAGTTCAATCTTACCGGAACATGGAAATTCACCAGCTCGTGCGATGTGGCCACGGCATTCCTTGCGAAGAGTTCCGTGCCATACGATGTGGTCACGACAGCCGCGCCCGGAACGGCTGCAACGGTCAAGATTGGCAACGAAACGGCTGAAGCCTATGACGCGGTCGCGGCTGGCGACCAGTTGAAGGCCAAGGAGACAGCCTTCGGCAAGGCAATCAATATCGCCTTACAGGATGGAGGTTATCCTCTAAAGCGTGCGGCATCGAAAGTGGCCGACCAGAAGCTCGACGCTTTTGTGGCTGCCAATCCCGAGCTTAAACTCGATGCCACCGCGATTCGTGCCGGCGAAAAAACAACCGTCCCGACAGACAAGGCAATCGCGGACAAGATCCTGACCAAGGAAGAAGCGGCTGGCGCAACCGAGGTGACAGTCTACAACATTCCCGCTTCCGGCGCTTTTGCCATGTTCGCGGATCCGGCGCAGATCAACTGGCCGCTGACCATCGGCATCCTGTTCATCCTGGTTCTGTACGTGACCATGGTTTACGGGCCGATTGCTGCGATCCTGGTCGAGATGTTCCCGACGCGCATCCGCTACACCGGCATGTCGCTGCCTTACCACATTGGCAATGGCTGGTTTGGCGGTTTACTGCCGGTGACCGTCTTCGCGCTGAGCGCGGCTAAGGGCAACATCTACTACGGCCTCTGGTATCCGGTCGCCGTTGCAGCGATGTCGCTGATCATCGGCATGATCTTCATCAGGGATACGCTCGGAACGGACCTGCACACCAAACAGTAGCCGGCCTGTCCGGTTCAAAGCAAAGCCCGGCGCGAGCGATCGCGCCGGGCTTTTCCAATCTATCAAGTGCAGGGAGGGGAAGGGCTTAGCTCTTCCGATCCTGGTTCGCTTCCTCGATCGCTGCCTCATGATACCAGGCACTTCCGAAATCCGTGCGGTTGCGCAACGAAGCAAGTTCTGCCGCGAACTTAGCCTTTCCGCTTAAATTTGAGGCAGAAGCGCGCGCTGCCACCGGGAACATCAGGATTTTGGCCGACTGACGAGTGGAAGTGATTTCCATTGTCGGTTTCCTTTCTTCGACAGAACCTTGCCGATTCAACCTTTCCCCAACATAGGTTCAGCAATCGAAATAGGCAATATGATTACGAAAAGATCAGTACTTGCATATTATTTGTGCAAAATGTGCTTGTGGATGATCCGAACGCAGCATGACAGCGGACCAGCGATTTTGGGCGGATACAACCTCACTTTTGCCGCATCCATCGCCGGCGAGAATGGCACACGAATTGCATTTTAGTAATCCGGCAGGTCGGCTGCTGGATAGGCCGGCTCGCCCCGGCGCCATCCAGGGTTCGGTGATCAAGCAACGAGAGGCTAGAATGACGAAATACAAGCTCGAGTACATTTGGCTCGATGGATACACCCCGGTTCCCAATCTTCGCGGAAAGACGCAGGTCAAGGACTATGCCGAGTTTCCGACGCTCGACCAGCTTCCGCTGTGGGGCTTCGACGGTTCTTCGACCATGCAGGCCGAGGGCCACAGCTCCGATTGCGTTCTGAAGCCGGTCGCCGTCTACCCGGATCCGGCCCGCACCAATGGCGCGCTCGTTATGTGCGAGGTCATGATGCCCGATGGCGTGACGCCGCATGCCTCCAATAAGCGCGCCACCATCCTCGACGACGACGGCGCCTGGTTCGGCTTCGAGCAGGAATATTTCTTCTACAAGGACGGCCGTCCGCTCGGCTTCCCCGAGAGTGGCTATCCGGCGCCGCAAGGCCCGTACTACACCGGCGTCGGCTACAGCAATGTCGGCTCCGTCGCCAGGCAGATCGTCGAGGAGCATCTTGACCTTTGCCTTGCCGCCGGCATCAACCATGAAGGCATCAACGCCGAGGTGGCCAAAGGCCAGTGGGAATTCCAGATCTTCGGCAAGGGCTCCAAGAAGGCCGCCGACCAGATGTGGATGGCGCGCTATTTGTTGCAGCGCCTGACCGAGAAGTACGGCATCGATATCGAATATCATTGCAAGCCGCTCGGCGACACCGACTGGAACGGCTCCGGCATGCATGCCAACTTCTCGACCGCCTATATGCGCGAAGTCGGCGGCAAGGGCTATTTCGAGGCGCTGATGGCAGCCTTCGACAAAAACCTGATGGATCACATCGCCGTCTATGGGCCGGACAACGACAAGCGTTTGACCGGCAAGCACGAGACCGCGCCCTGGAACAGGTTCAGCTACGGCATCGCCGACCGCGGCGCCTCGATCCGCGTGCCGCATTCCTTTATCAATAACGGCTACAAGGGCTATCTCGAGGATCGCCGCCCGAACTCGCAGGGTGACCCCTACCAGATCGCCTCGCAGATATTGAAGACGATCGCCTCCGTCCCTACCAGCTCCGAAGTTTCGGCCGCGGCTTGAGCATTCGTCCCGGCGTAGACCTCAGGTCTGCGCCGTGACTTTCTCTCCGATCGCATCGCAATAAAAACCCCGGCGTCTCCTCCGGGGTTTTTTTGTTGGCTGCAACGATCTGGATCACACCGAATAATACATATCGTATTCGACCGGATGCGGGGTCATTTCGAAGCGCATTACCTCGGCCATCTTGAGCTCGATATAGCTGTCGATCTGGTCGTCATCGAATACGCCGCCGGCCTTCAGGAAGCCGCGGTCCTTGTCGAGGCTCTGCAAAGCCTCGCGCAGCGAGCCGCAGACGGTCGGGATTTTCTTCAATTCCTTCGGCGGCAGGTCGTAGAGATCCTTGTCCATCGGCTGTCCCGGGTGGATCTTGTTCTTGATGCCGTCAAGGCCGGCCATCAGCATGGCGGCGAAGGCAAGATAGGGGTTCGCGCCCGGATCGGGGAAGCGGACCTCGACGCGCTTGGCCTTCGGCGACGAGCCGAACGGAATGCGGCACGAGGCCGAGCGGTTGCGTGCCGAATAGGCGAGCAGCACCGGCGCTTCATAACCCGGCACCAGGCGCTTGTAGGAGTTGGTCAGCGGGTTGGTAAAGGCGTTGATCGCCTTGGCATGCTTGATGATACCACCGATGTAGAACAGGCAGCTCTCGGACAGGCCGGCATATTCGTTGCCGGCGAAGGTCGGCTTGCCTTCCTTCCAGATCGACTGGTGGACATGCATGCCCGAGCCATTGTCGCCGAACACCGGCTTCGGCATGAAAGTGGCCGTCTTGCCGTAGGCGTTGGCGACCTGGTGCACGACATATTTATAGATCAGCATCTTGTCGGCGTTGCGGACCAGCGTGTCGAACTTGATGCCGAGCTCGTGCTGGGCGGCGGCCACTTCGTGATGGTGCTTTTCAACGCGCACGCCCATCTCGGCGAGCACGGTGAGCATTTCCGAGCGCATGTCCTGCGCCGAATCGACCGGCGGCACCGGGAAATAGCCGCCCTTGATGCGCGGCCGATGACCGAGGTTGCCGGTCTCGTAGTCGGTGTCGTCATTGGACGGCAGTTCGGTCGAATCCAGCCTGAAGCCGGTGTTGTAAGGATCGGCCTTGTACTTGACGTCGTCGAACACGAAGAACTCGGCTTCAGGACCGACGAAGATCTGGTCGCCGATGCCTTCGGCCTTCATGTAGGCCTCGGCTTTTTTAGCGGTGCCGCGCGGGTCGCGGTTGTAGGATTCGCCCGAGATCGGATCGAGGATGTCGCACAGGATGACCATGGTCGACTGCGCGAAGAACGGGTCCATATGCACCGTATCGGAATCCGGCATCAGCACCATGTCGGACTCGTTGATCGCCTTCCAGCCGGCGATCGAGGAACCGTCGAACATGACGCCATCGGCAAACATGTCTTCCTCGACCTCGACGACATCCATCGTAACGTGCTGCAGTTTGCCCTTCGGATCGGTGAAGCGCAGATCAACGAACTTCACGTCGTTGTCCTTGATCTGCTTCATGATGTCTTTGGCTGTCGTCATGTCCCTGCTTCCCTATGTGATGACGTTTTGAACACGGCCTTTTAACGGGAAAATTCAGACGGCGTCCATGCCGGTTTCGCCGGTGCGGATGCGCACCACTTCCTCGATGTTGGAGACGAAGATCTTGCCGTCGCCGATACGGCCAGTCTGGGCCGCCTTGCGGATGGCTTCGATCGCTGCTTCGACCGCATCGTCGCCGAGCACGACTTCGATTTTCACCTTCGGCAGGAAGTCGACGACATATTCGGCGCCGCGATAAAGCTCGGTATGGCCCTTCTGGCGGCCAAACCCTTTGGCCTCGGTAACGGTGATACCTTGCAGGCCGGCCTCCTGAAGCGCTTCCTTCACTTCGTCTAGCTTGAATGGCTTGATGATCGCTTCGATCTTTTTCATGTAAAAAGTGGCCTCCACTGCCAAAAAAGACGGGTTGTGAGCCCCGCTTGCGCCTCAATCAAGCACGAACTGTGCCAATTGATGGGGCGCCGAACGGCCTCACATGATTTGGATACCATGCCACGCGGGAATGTACATTCGCGTCATTCGCAGCGTTGGATGCGCCATGAGCGCTACGAGCCTAAACAACGCCGGTCCCGTCGTCCGCACAAAAAATGGGCAGATCGGATATTTCATGGGCAGCTGCGGACCTGCGACTCGTCGCTCCGGGCATTGCCGGTGTGTTTCATAACCTTCGTAGTTTGCGTCGGATCAAAAACTGGACAATGCTTCGGCAGATGATGTGCATGTCGCCCGCATGAGCCACGAACTTCTTTCTCCGTCCGAAATGGCCGAGGCCGACCGGCTGGCGATTGCCGCTGGTCCATTCGACGGCATCGGCCTGATGCGCAATGCCGGCGCTGCGGTTGCTGCCGTGGTGCTCAAGCGCTACCCGAAAGCAACGCGCGTCCATGTGCTTTGCGGCCCCGGCAACAATGGCGGCGACGGCTATGTCGTGGCGCGCATCCTTCGGGAGAGCGCCGTCGATGTCTCTGTGTGGGCGTCCGGATCGCCCAAACGCGGCCGTGATGCGGCACTCGCTGCCTCGGAATGCCCGGTTGAAGCTCGGCCGCTGTCGGATTTCGTTGCCGAGATGGGCTCGGTCGTGGTTGACGCGGTCTATGGGGCGGGGCTGTCCAAGCCGCTGTCCGGCGACGCCGCCAAGGTGATCGACATTGCGGCGGAATTGAATTTGCCGGTTGTCGCGGTCGACCTGCCGTCGGGCGTTTCAGGCGAGAGCGGCAATGTGTTAGGAAAGGCCTTCCGGGCCCGGACCACGGTGACCTTCGCGCGAAAAAAGCCAGGCCATCTTTTGTTGCCGGGGCGCGAGCTGTGCGGCGAAATCGTGCTCGCTGATATCGGCATAAGCGACAGTGTTGTTGCGCAGCTTGAACCACGAACATTCGAGAACATTCCGGCGCTCTGGCTTGGCCGCTTTCCGGTTCCGGCCGTCGACGCCCATAAGTATAAACGCGGCCATGTCGGCGTCTTTTCCGGCGGGCCGTCGGCGACGGGTGCTGCGCGGCTGTCGGCGCTTGCCGCGGCTAGGAGCGGGGCAGGGGCCGTCACCTTGCTGTCGCCGGCGAACGCCATCCATGTGAACGCGGCGCATCTGACCTCGATCATGCTGCGCAAGCTAGACACTGTCGCGGATGTGGACGAATTCGTCGGCAGCCGCCGGCCATCGGCCTTCGTGCTCGGCCCAGGATTTGGCATTGGTGAGAAGACGCGCGAATTCGCCCTGGCCGTGCTGAATGGCGCTCGTGGGCAAGACGGTGGGATCGACGGACTGGTGCTCGACGCCGACGGCGTCACCTCGTTTCGCGACGCGACGGATGCCCTGTTCGAAGCCGCCAGCCGGCCGAGCGCGCCGGCTCTGGTGATGACGCCGCATGACGGCGAATTCGTCAGGCTTTTTTCAGATATCGCCGAGGACAAGGACCTGTCCAAACTGGCCAAGGCACGCGCCGCAGCCGAACGGGCCAACGCCACTCTCGTCTACAAGGGTGCCGACACTGTGATTGCGGCCCCCGATGGCCGGGCAGCGATCAACGGCAATGGCGCGCCTTGGCTGGCCACCGCCGGTTCGGGCGACGTGCTGTCGGGTATCATCGCCGCGCTGCTGGCGCAGGGCATGCCGGCCTTTGAAGCGGCCTGTGCGGCAGTCTGGATCCATGCCGAGGCCGGCAGCCGTTTCGGACCGGGGCTGATCGCCGAGGACCTGCCGCTGGCGCTGGTGCCGGTCCTGCGCGAGCTTATCGAAAGTCGCGGGATAGCTGCCGAATGAACCGCATGTTCGCGCTGCTCGTTGCGATCGTCGGCGCCGTATTCATGGCGCAGGCTGCGAACGCCGAAACTCCGCTGACGATCGTCGACGACCCGGCCGTTCTCGCCGCTCTCGACAGCAACGGTTACGGGTTCGCCGGCATTTTCGGCGTCGATGGCAACGGCGATTTGAAGACGCTTTATGACAAGGCGCCCGCTTACCACGCGATCGTCGAAACGATTGCAAGCGACGTCGCGGCATTGCGGGCCGAGATGAAGGCCGGCGGCCGGCCGCTTTACGAGGTGACCGACGGCAATGTTGGCCGCGTCATGGACATGCGCTGGCTGAGGACCGAGGCCGCACGCTTCCGCCTTGTCGGCGTGGTCAACCGGCTCGACCGGCGCGACTTCGCCGCCTTGCAAGGCGACACGAGTTGCGGCGAAGTGCGCTTCATCTATCGCCTCGCCTACGGCTTCAAGAAGAACGGCAAGGTTCTGGCCTCGCGCCTGCCGTTCAATTTCAGTGCCGTCTACGATGCCGCGCCGGATGCCGACGGCGGTTGTGTCGGCGTCGCCGGACGCTGGGCACCACAACTCGACGAGAGCGTCGATGCCGGCTGGCTGACCGGTGGGCCGCTGGAAAGGACGGCGCTCACCTTCAAGCAGCTCGAGCTCAATGCGCAAGTGGTGCGCTTCCCCTCCGGCCAGGAGACCGAATTCGGCGGGCAGGCTGCCTATCTCATGCGTATCTTCGGCATCGACGGAGCGGCTGTCAGCGAAAAGCCGCTGGAAAACACGCCCGACACGGCACGTCTCGCCGAAGACGCTGCGCTGAAAGCAAGACTTGCCAACTATGTCCGCCCCAATGTCGCGGCGGTCGATCTCGGCGTCTACCAAATCCCCGATGAATTCTTGGCAAGGAAGGTCATTTCGTGGTCGACCTTCGGCAGTGCAAGGCAGGCCAACCACCCGTTCACGCCACTGTTCCAGCCCGCGGATTTCGCTGGTGTCGATTTCTCCGCGCTGAAGCTGGTGCGCACGCCGGAGGCACTGGCCGAGCGGCTGGACAACGGCGCCTGCCAGGGCTGCCATCAGGCGGGCTCGACCGCCGGCTTCCATTTTATCGGACTTGACGACAAGACAACCTCGCCGCTCAACCGCATCGAGGTCGGCATCTCGCCGCATCTCCACGCCGACATCCCGCGCCGCGTCGCCTGGCTGCACGCGACTGCCGACGGCAAGGAACCGAACCGCTTCCGCCCGCTGTCCTTCGCGCCGCCGGCGACATGGAACGATGCCGGCGAAATTGCCTATTCGCCGGCCGAAATGGCGATGCCGTGCTTCATGCCGGAAGATGCGGCCCGCTTCGGCGCGACATGGCAATGCGGTGGCGGCACCGTCTGCACGCCGTTGACCACCGCGTCCGGCGTGCGCACCAAGCTGGCGCAATGCCTGTTGCCCAAGGACAGCGAAGACATGTTTTCCGGCCACCCTTGTTTAACGGGATCCATCGCCAGCAACCCGGCACGGCCTTTCAATGACCGGTATACCATCACCGGTCAGTTCGCCGCGTTCGCGCCAGGCATTTCGCGCGTCGCCTACACCTGCCGACCGCCGAAGATCGGTGTGCCGGCGGGTATCGCCTATCGCGGCTGCGATGACCGGGATCGCAGCTTTGCCGCCTTCAAGACGGGCAAGCCGATGCCGAACGAGATTTGCGGGCTGGTTGGCGGCAAGAAATTCGACACCTGCGTGGCGACCAATAATTTCGACCAGTGCCTGGGCGGCGCCGTCAATCGCGGCAATCGTCCTGCCTGCTCGGCCGACCATTTCTGCCGAGAGGATTACATGTGTCAGTCGCTGCCGCCGGATACACCCGGTATCGGCAAAGTGAAGGGCATCGGCTTCTGCTCGCCGACTTATTTTATCTTCCAGATGCGCATCGACAATCACGCCACGCCATGGTCGGGCGCTGTCCGCGCGACGAGGGGGGGCGGGTTCGGAGCGGCGGAAGCGGAATAGCCTGCGCCGACTGGGCATTAGCCGCTATAGTTTCAGGTGGATAGCTATCGATCGAGATAGTCGGCGATCTTCGATGTCCATTCGCCGTCGAAATGGCGGACATGTTCGGCGACGATCTCATCGCTCAGCAGGCTCGACAAGGCGGAAACCAGAATTGGTTCTATCTCTGGAGCCGAGCTAAATCCAAGAGCAGTCAAACGTTCGGACCAGGGCGGATGATCCGCGCTTTCGTTATCTGGCGCGTCCCAGGCCTTTTGCGCATATTCTTGCAGGATGGGAAGCCTCGACAGGTGACTGGCGGCCGCCAGAATTCTTTCGAGTGGTGGACGAGGCGGTACCATGGTGCCAAGCAGTTCACGTTTAAGCGGAATATACACTTGGTCATCGAAGAACGCACTGGCGGCACCGACCAGCAGCAGGGCGCGGGCCGCTTCATATGCATCGCCGGACATCGCTGCATGACGATCCGCGTCAATTTCCGCCCGCCGCGACAACCGTATTTCTTCGCGCTCCAGCGTGCGCGACAGCGGGCCAAGCATCCAGTAGAACAGGCTGCCCGAAACTGTTTTTCCCGGTGGGGCGAAGTCAAAGATTAGATCGAAGCTCTTTTCGAGTTCGGCCAGGTTGAGCCCGCCATTTGTATCTTTATTTTTCAGATGGGCGTCCTCATGGGCCAAGATCGCCGCAAACCCCTTTTGGTCGGTCACTGCGAGCAGCGGCAGGCCCACGGTGAGAATTGCCCTGCGACCAAGCAGGCCCACAAACGGCCGCTCTTCACCGATGCTAGCGTTGAGATCGGGGCTCAGCACGATGGTAGTCCGGCTGGCGCGGTGTTTGCCGGCAATACTCTCCCAGATGGCCCATAATTTCGGGGCTGATTCCCGAGTGATCCCGTCCACCTTGCTGGGTCGAAAACCGGCGAACAATGTCCCGATCAACAGAACCATGCCCAGCATCGCAGCTGGGATCGCAACAACGCCAGCCGCGATGACGGCGAGCGGATGCCGGTCGAGAAACCAGAACCATAAGACTGTTGGGCAGAACAGCGGCAGAGCGAAAAGCAGGACGGCAAACCTGCCGAAGCGCGCTCCCATGTAGAAGACCAGGCGCGACATCAACCCCTCACAGCGGAATGTTGTCGTGCTTCTTCCAGGGGTTTTGCATATCCTTGTTGCGCAGCATCCTGAGCGCGCGGGCGATGCGGCGGCGGGTTGAATGCGGCATGATCACCTCGTCGACATAGCCACGCTCGGCGGCAACGAAGGGGGACAGGAAGCGATCCTCGTAAGCTTTTGTGTGCGCTGCAATTTTCTCCGCGTCGCCGATATCCTTGCGATAGATGATCTCGACTGCGCCCCTGGCGCCCATCACCGCAATCTGCGCCGTTGGCCACGCATAGTTCATGTCACCGCGCAAATGCTTTGACGCCATGACGTCATAGGCACCGCCATAGGCCTTTCTGGTGATGACGGTGATCTTTGGCACGGTCGCTTCGGCATAGGCGAACAGAAGCTTGGCGCCGTGCTTGATCAACCCGCCATATTCCTGCGCGGTGCCGGGGCGGAAGCCCGGCACGTCGACGAAGGTGACGATCGGGATCGAGAAGCAGTCGCAGAAGCGCACGAAACGAGCCGCCTTGCGGCTGGCATCCGAATCGAGCACGCCGGCCAGCACCATCGGCTGGTTGGCGACGAAGCCGACGGTGCGGCCCTCGATACGGCCGAAGCCGGTGACGATGTTTTTCGCAAAATTCTGCTGGATCTCGAAGAAGTCACCCTCGTCGGCAACTTTAAGGATCAACTCTTTGATGTCGTAGGGTTTGTTGGCATTGTCGGGGATCAGCCTGTCGAGCGACAGATCGTGATCGGTGACCGACTGGTAGCATTCGATCTCGGGAATTTCCGCCGTGTTGGAAGCGGGCAGCAGATCGACCAGCCGGCGCATCTGCAGCAGCGCCTCGACGTCATTGTCGTAGGCTCCGTCGGCGATCGAGGACTTCGTCGTGTGGATAGAAGCGCCGCCGAGGCTTTCGGCGGTGACCGTCTCGTTGGTTACGGTCTTCACCACATCCGGCCCGGTGACGAACATGTAGGAGGTTTCGCGAACCATGAAGATGAAGTCAGTCATCGCCGGCGAATAGACATCGCCGCCGGCGCAGGGGCCCATGATCAGTGAAATCTGCGGGATGACGCCGGAGGCCAGTACATTGCGCTGGAAGATCTCGGCATAGCCGCCGAGCGCCGCCACGCCTTCCTGGATGCGGGCGCCGCCGGCGTCGTAAAGGCCGATGATCGGCGCGCGATTGCGCAGCGCCATCTCCTGGACCTTGACCACCTTTTCGGCATGGGCCTCGGACAGCGAGCCGCCGAACACGGTGAAATCCTTGGCGAAAAGATAGACCGGGCGACCGTTGACGGTGCCCCAGCCGGTAACGACGCCGTCGCCGGCGATCTTGGTTTTCTCCATGCCGAAATCGGTCGAGCGGTGCTCGACATACATGTCGAACTCCTCGAACGAGCCCTCGTCGAGAAAGACGTCTATGCGTTCGCGGGCGGTCAGCTTGCCCTTCTTGTGCTGGGCGTCGATGCGGGCCTGGCCGCCGCCCATGCGGGCGATCTCGCGGCGGCGCTCGAGTTCCTTCAGCACGTCCTTCATGACCGGTCCCCGAAACGGAAAGCTGCATTGTGGTAATCATGCCCGCGAGAGAGCGCAAGCGCCGCTTCCTCATGGCTTTTGCTGCGCTGCAACATCAGGCCCCTTGCATTTCGATGCGAACTGGGCCATATGCGGCGGCATAGGCGCTTGGGCCGGGATAGTCCGGCCTTCTCGATGAATGAGACTGGTTGCGTCTGTTTTCCCTCTTCCCGACATATCGGCAAGGTGGCGAAAAAGCCCCGTGGCATGAAGCCTGCGGGCACGACAGCGCAGCCGTGCGGACGATGACGTCCGCCCGCCTTGTCGTTTCATGACAATTTTCGACGGCAGGTTGCGCCCTGCCGCCATCGATGTTTGCGGCCAGGAGCCGCATGAAAGAAGAATATTTTGACCAATGAAAACACTTTGACCGGTAAGGACACTGCGGAACCGAACGGTTTCGCCGCACTTGGAATCACCGGCGCACTGCTCAAGGCCACCAATGCCGCCGGTTTTACCGATCCGAAGCCGATCCAGGCCCAGGCGATCCCGCCGCAGCTCGAAGGCCGCGACATTTTCGGCATCGCCCAGACCGGCTCGGGCAAGACGGCGGCGTTCGCGCTGCCGATCCTGTCGAAGATCATCGCACTTGGTACCAAGCGCCGGCCGAAGACGGCCCGAGCGCTGATCCTGGCGCCGACACGTGAACTTGCGGTGCAGATCGAGGAGATGATCAAGCTGCTCGCCAAGGGCGCGCATGTATCGACCGCGCTCGTGCTGGGCGGCGTCTCGCGCTTCAGCCAGGTGAAGAAGGTCGCGCCCGGCGTCGACATCCTGATCGCAACGCCCGGTCGGCTGACCGACCTTGTGCGTGAAGGCGACCTGATGCTTGCCGACACCAAATGGCTGGTGCTCGATGAAGGCGACCGCATGCTCGACATGGGCTTCATCAACGACGTGAAGCGCATCGCCAAGGCGACGGCGCCGGACCGTCAGACGGTGCTGTTCTCGGCGACCATGCCGGCCGAGATCGCCGAACTGGCGAAAGGCCTGCTGAAGAACCCGATCCGCGTCGAAGTCGCTCCTCACAGCACCGCGGCAGCCGAGATCGTGCAGGGTGTCGTCTTTGCCCGCACCAAGCAGAAGCGCCAGGTGCTGGCCCAGATGCTCGCCGACGAGGCGATGAAGTCCGTCATCATCTTCTCGCGCACCAAGCATGGCGCCGACAGGGTGACCAAGGATCTCGAGCGCGACGGCTTCAAGGCCGCCGTCATCCACGGCAACAAGTCGCAGAATGCCCGTCAGAAGGCACTCAACGATTTCCGTGAGGGTTCGGTGCGCATTCTCGTGGCGACCGACATTGCGGCACGCGGCATCGACGTGCCCGGCATCAGCCATGTGGTGAATTTCGACCTGCCGGACGAGGCGGAGAGCTATGTCCACCGGATCGGCCGCACCGGCCGCAACGGCATGGACGGCATCGCCATCACACTCTGCGACCCGTCTGAAAACAGCAAGCTGCGTCAGGTCGAGCGCATCATCCGCACCAAGCTGCCGATCATTGCCGACCATCTCGGCAGCCCCGATCCGCAGCGCAATCCCGCCGAGAAGAATGAGCGCAGCTTCGAACCGGCCAATGATCGCAACGACCACAATGGCCGTCGCGACGGCAGGCGGCCCAGCGGCGCAAACAACGGCTTCGGCAAGAAGCGGTTCGGCGACAAGCCGGCCTTTGCGGGCGAGCGCAAGCCGGAAGGCGCCAAGCCCTTCAAGGGCAATAACAAACGCCGCTTCGGCGGCAAGCGGCCAGCAGCGCGGGCCGCATAATCTGACCGTGTTGCGGTCAGCCAAGCCTGGCTTGGTCGAATACGATTGAAGAGGGCGACCGGAGCGATGCTTCGGTCGCCCTCTTGCTTGGGGCTTTGGTTCACTTACCACCGCCTCGACCCACACGACGATCCGCTGCGCGAGGAAAGCCGTGGTCGATGGCGACAGCGCGTCGCCGGCAATGACGTGGTTGTCCGGGTCGCCGGTATCGTCGACCGGCACCAATTCATGTGCGGCGCCCCAGCGACCCGCAAGCACGATCGCTCGCCCATCACCGATCCTACTCGACTGGCGGCTTGCGGTCGAAATTCAGCGGCCGCGCGTTCCAGCGGGTGACCGTGCTGATCACCCATCGGCAGAACGGCCTCGGCAGCATCCTGAGCAGTTTCAGCGTCCAACTCAGGCGGCGTGGGAAAGTGACTTCGAAGCCGCCGTATTCGATGCCTTGCGCGATGCGGCGCGAGGCCAGATTGACCGGCATCAAGCCCGGCATCGGCAGGAAGTTCTTTTCGGTCAGCCGCGTGTCGACAAAGCCCGGATTAATCACCTGGATGCGGACGTTCATCTTGTCGAAATCGTATTTCAGCGACTCGGCCAGGATATTGACCGCCGCCTTGGTGCCGCCATAGGCGGCGGTGGTGGGCCAGCCGAAATAGGCGGTGACCGAACCGATCAGCACGACATGGCCGCGCGAGCGCACGCGCATGCGTTCGATGACCGGCAGCAGGCCATTGATGATGCCAAAATAATTGACTTCGAAAGACCGACGGAAATTGCGCGCCACAAGATCCTCGCCCGGCGTTGCGATATAGCTTCCAGCGTTGAACACTGCCAACACGATCGGACCGAGATCTTTCTCGATCGCTGCAACCGTCTTCGCCATGCGTTTTTCGTCGGTCACGTCGCAAGGATAGGCTGCGACACGGCCCGCCATCTGCGCCGTTTCGACGATGAGCGTATCGATCGGATGGTCATCTGGCGCAGTCACCGCGACGACATAGCCCCGAGCGGCAAGATCCTTGGCCAGCGAACGGCCGATACCGCTGCTGCCGCCCGTAATCCAGGCGACGCCATGCTTCGGATTGGCCCGATAGAGTGTCATGTTGCGCCCCGCCGGCTCTTCTTAGCCTGTGCTCTACCGGTGAAGAAATCGAATGAAAAGAGTGCTTTTCGGTACATGGTTGAAATGAATACCGGTCGGGCGCTCCTGGCTGCAGGAATTGCAGTGTGCGAAATGCGACTGGACCAGGCAAATTCTTGCCTTGAAACCGAAGCTTCGGGTTTCTAGGGTTTCGCCGCACCCACAAAGGAATCTCCATGCCCCGTTCTGTGATCGACGTGATCGGCAACACGCCCCTGATCCGCCTCAACAAGGCCTCGGAAGCAACCGGCTGCGAGATCCTGGGCAAGGCCGAATTCATGAATCCCGGGCAGTCGGTAAAGGACCGCGCCGGCCTGTTTATCATCCGCGATGCGGAACAGCGCGGGCTGCTGCGGCCCGGCGGCGTCATCGTCGAGGGGACGGCTGGCAACACCGGCATCGGATTGACACTGGTTGCCAAGGCGCTCGGCTACCGCACGGTGATCGTCATTCCCGACACCCAGAGCCAGGAGAAGAAGGATACGATCAAACTGCTCGGCGCCGAGTTGATCGAAGTGCCCGCCGTGCCTTACAAGAACCCGAACAACTACGTGAAGCTGTCGGGCCGGCTGGCCGAGCAGATGGCCAAGAGCGAGCCGAACGGCGCGATCTGGGCCAACCAGTTCGACAATGTCGCCAACCGTGACGGCCATATCCGCACCACGGCCGAAGAAATCTGGAACCAGACCGACGGCAAGGTGGATGGTTTCGTGTCGGCGGTCGGTTCCGGCGGCACTCTGGCAGGCGTCGGTTTCGGGCTGAAGGCCAAAAACAACCAGGTCAAGATCGCGCTGGCCGATCCGCTGGGGGCAGCGCTCTATTCCTTCTACACCAGCGGCGAGCTGAAATCCGAGGGCAGTTCGATCACCGAAGGCATCGGGCAGGGGCGGATCACCGCCAACCTCCAAGGCTTTACACCCGATTTTGCCTTCCAGATCCCCGACGAGGACGCGCTGCCGATCGTATTCGACCTGATCCAGGAGGAGGGGCTTTGCGTTGGCGGTTCGACGGGCATCAACATTGCCGGCGCCATTCGCCTGGCGCGCGAGCTAGGCCCCGGCCACACTATCGTGACCATGCTTTGCGACTACGGCACGCGCTACCAGTCGAAGCTGTTCAATCCTGAATTCCTGCGCGAAAAGAAGCTGCCGGTGCCGGGGTGGATGGAGCAACAGAGCACGATTTCAGTACCGTTCGAAAGGGTTGCGTGATGGCGCACAAGACCGAAGCGCTGTTTCGTGACGACGCCTATCTGGGGACGGCCGACGCCACCGTCGTCGCAGTCAATGATCGCGGCGGCATCATTCTGGACCGGACGGTGTTTTACGCCACATCGGGCGGGCAGCCGGGCGACACCGGCAGCCTCGAACGCGCCGACGGCACCGGCATAGCGATTGCCGCTACGATCACCGGCGAAACCAAGGACGAGATCATCCATGTGCCGGCGCCGGAGCAGGCAGTTCCAAAGGTGGGCGAGCGCATGAGGCTCGCCATCGACTGGCCGCGGCGGCAGTTGCTGATGCGCATGCATTCTGCCTGCCACCTGCTTACCGTCGTCTGTCCGTTCCCGATCACCGGCGCCGCGGTTTCCGAGGACGACAGCCGTATCGATTTCGACATCCCGGATGCCGGCTTTACCAAGGAAGACGTGACGGCCAGACTGATGGAACTGGTGCGAGCCGACCACCCGATCTTCACCCGGCTCATTTCCGACGAGGAACTGGCATCCAATCCGGGCTTGGTGAAATCCAAGAATGTGCGGCCCCCGGCCGGCACGGGAAGGATCCGATTGGTCTGCATCGGCGAGAACGCTTCGATCGACAGCCAGCCTTGCGGCGGCACCCATGTAAAGAGCACCAGCGAAATCGGCGAGATCCATATCGGCAAGATCGAGAAGAAGGGCCGCGAGAACCGGCGCTTCCGCATTCGCTTTGGTCCTATGCCGCCAGCCTGATATAGGACTGCGACGGGCGGGACAGGAGAGAAAAGATGGCCGACGACAGTCCTTTCACCATCGATGCCGATTGGTTACAGAAGCGGCTCGGCGAACCCGGCCTGACGATTGTCGACGCGTCCTGGTATCTGCCGGCGCAAAAGCGTGACGCGCGCGCCGAGTACGACGTAGCGCATATTCCAGGCGCCCGCTTCCTCGACCAGGATGCGGTTTCGGACCCCGACGCGGCTCTGCCGCACACGCTGCCGTCGCCGCAGCATTTCGCGCAATATGTCGGCGCGATGGGTATTTCGGCCGATGACACGATTGTTGTCTATGACGGGCCAGGGTTCTTTTCTGCACCGCGCGCCTGGTGGTTGTTTCGCGTCATGGGCGTGTTCCAGGTCTATATACTCGACGGCGGGTTCGATCGTTGGAAAGCCGCCGGACGGCCAGTGACGGCGGAGCCGACGAAGATCGCGCCTTGCGTGTTTTATGCCAACTTCGATGCCGCCCGCGTCGCCAGCCTTGCCGACATGCGCCGGATCGTCGAGACGGGGGAGAGCCAGATCGCCGACGCGCGCTCGCCTGGCCGTTTTGCCGGCACCGAGCCGGAGCCGCGCCCCGGCATCCGCTCCGGCCATATGCCGGGCGCGCACAACGTGCCATTTTCGGCGCTTTCGGAAAACGGCGAATTGTTGCCGAAGGACAGGCTGCGCAAAGTGATCGAAGGAGCCGGCATCGACCTGTCGAAGCCGGTCGTCACCTCCTGCGGGTCGGGCGTCACCGCGGCAGCTGTCACGCTGGCTTTGGAGACGCTTGGCCATGCCGACAACAGGCTTTATGACGGTTCATGGACCGAATGGGGCGGGCTTTCCGACACGCCCGTCGTGACGGGCAAGGACTGACGGGGATGGAAGACGGATCGCTGGAAGACATCGACGTCACCGTGACGTTTCTCGAAATGCATGTGCCGCCTGCGTATTCGCCGCCGCTGCCGTACAACCGCCAGATCGCGCTGCTCAAGACCAAAGACATTCCGCTGCATTTCTACCGCTATTTGATGGATCGGGTGGGCCGCAAATGGCACTGGGTCAATGTGCTGAGGCTGAGCGACGAGGAGCTTGCGGCGGGCATCCACCGCGAGGACCGCGACATCAGGGTGCTTTATCTGGATGGTGCGCCGGCCGGCTTCTTCGACCTCAAGCCGCATTTGCCGGAGGAAGTGGAACTCGCTTATTTCGGAATGATGGAGCACGCGACCGGGCAAGGCATCGGCCGCTGGTTCCTTGGTGCGGCAATCGCCGCGGCATGGTCGCACGGGCCAAAGCGGGTGACGGTGCAGACCTGCACCCTCGATCACCCAGCAGCACTGCCGCTCTATCAAAAACTCGGCTTTACGCCAGTGGCGCAAAAAAAGGAGGTCGTACATCCGATGTCTTTTGCCGAGCGCGCGGCCAGCGTCATGCGGCCCTGATTTTCAGGCCCGTTCATCCGCGCTTCAGCTTGTCTTGCAATGTCCCAGAGTCTCTGGATCAACACTCAAAGGCGAGCCCGACTTGAATGAGCTTGGCTCTTTCCATATCGCTATCGTCTAAAAACCGATGGGTGATGGAGGATCGCACGATGGCAATACGCGTGGTAATGGCCGGCGCGACCGGCTGGGTCGGCAAAGCGCTGGTTCCGGCGATCGGGGCGCAGGGCGACATGGCGCTGGCCGGGGCTGTATCACGCAGCGGCGCGGGGCAGGATTCCGGTCTGCTGGTTGGTATGCCGGCTAATGGTATTGCCGTTTCGGCCTCGCTGGCCGAGGCGCTGGAGGCGCCGTCGGACGTGCTGGTCGACTTCACCAAGCCGCATGTCGTGAAAGACCATGTGCTGCTCGCCATCGACAACGGACGGCATACGGTGATCGGCACGTCGGGACTGGGAGCTGCCGATTATGCCGAGATCGACGCCGCGGCGCGCGCTAATGGCGTCGGCGTCGTTGCCGCCGGCAACTTTTCCATCACCGCCACGCTGATGAAGCGGTTTGCACTTATGGCGGCAAAATACGTGCCGGATGTCGAGGTCATCGATTATGCTAGTGCAAAGAAGCCCGACGCGCCCTCCGGAACCGCACGAGAGCTTGCTGAAGCGCTGGCCGACATCCGCAAGGCCTCAACGGCAAAGCCGGTCTCCGAGGTCTCCGGCGTGCCGGCCACACGCGGTGGTGCGGTCGGCGCAGGCGAGGGGGTGCAAGTGCACGCGCTTCGCCTGCCGTCCTACATCCTGTCCTGCGAGGCGCTGTTCGGTCTGCCAGACGAGCGGCTGACCATACGCCACGACGCCGGCTCGTCCGCGGCGCCTTACGTGGCGGGCACGCTGCTCGCCATCAGACGGGTACAGCAGATCAAAGGTCTGGTTCGTGGTCTCGACGCGCTGATGGATTGATCCATTTCGGCAGGAATCGGGTGGGAAACGCTGTCTTGCGAGCATAATTTCCGGTCGACGACACCGGAGATTTTGCCATGACGCTAAAATTCAAAGCCTTGCCAACCAATGCTGTCCGGGCACTTCAGCGCGGCGGGCCGGATGCTTATGGCTTGAAGCCAGAGCGGCAAATTTCGGATGGCGACGGCGTGCCTTGCCGTCATTGCTTGAAAAATATTGCTTTGGGAGAAGCCTATCTTGTTTTGGCCTATCGACCTTTTCCGGAGCTGCAGCCTTATGCCGAAACGGGGCCGATCTTTCTGCATGCGAAAGAATGCGAACGCGCCGCCGAGGGGAAAATGCTTCCCGAAATGCTCGAAAGCAGCGATTACATTGTGCGCGGTTATGGCAAGGACGACCGCATCGTTTACGGCAGCGGCGGCGTCATTCCGACCGACGCCATTGCCGCACGGGCAGAGACGTTGTTCGAACGCGACGACATCGCTTACGTCCACATCCGCTCGGCGCGCAACAATTGCTATCAGTGCCGGATCGACCGCGCGTAACCGGACAGGCTGCACCGGCTTGGCTGTCGTACTCCCGTCGCATACCAGCGGTAGAAAGAGACTGTCGATCGATTTGCCGACCGCGGATGAACCGGCGGAAATTTTCGACAACCGAGGAAGCGGGGCTTTGGCTCCGCTTTTTTGTTGTCCGGTTATTCTGCGCGCCCGACACTTTTCCGTTTTTCGACATAAGAAAAACCCGTCGGACGAATCCGACGGGCACTGGAGAGGCAGATTCGGAAGCTCAGGCGGCGAGAACGGCCTTCGGCTCGACCAGCTCGTAACCGAGCGCTTCGGCCACCGCGCGATTCGTGATCTTGCCCTTGTGGACGTTCAGCCCGTTGCGCAGATGGTGGTCGTCTACCAGCGCCTTGAGGCCCTTGTCGGCGAGCTGCAGGCCATAATGCAGCGTCGCATTATTGAGTGCGTGGGCCGAGGTGACCGGCACCGCACCCGGCATGTTGGCGACGCAATAGTGGATGACGCCGTCGACCTCATAGGTCGGCTCGGCATGGGTGGTGGCGTGCGAGGTCTCGAAGCAGCCGCCCTGGTCGATGGCGACGTCGACCAGCACGGCGCCTTTCTTCATGCCCGACAGCATCTCGCGCGTCACCAGCTTGGGCGCTGCTGCCCCCGGGATCAGCACGGCGCCGACGACGATGTCAGCCGAAAAACATTCTTCTTCCAGCGCCTCGACGGTCGAGTAGCGGGTGTGGACGCGGCCGCCAAAGATGTCGTCGAGCTGACGCAGGCGCGGGATCGAGCGGTCAATGATGGTGACGTCGGCGCCAAGGCCGGCGGCCATCCGTGCAGCATGCAGGCCGACGACGCCGCCGCCGAGCACGGTTACCTTGCCGGGGAGCACGCCGGGCACGCCGCCAAGCAGCACCCCGCGGCCGCCATTGGCCTTTTGCAGCGCCGTTGCACCCGCCTGGATCGACAGGCGGCCGGCAACTTCCGACATCGGCGCCAAGAGCGGCAGACCGCCGCGCTCGTCGGTGACGGTCTCGTAGGCTATCGCGGTCACGCCGGAGGCCAGCAGGCCCTTGGTCTGCTCCGGATCCGGGGCAAGATGCAGATAGGTATAGAGGATCTGGCCGTCGCGGAGCTGAACCCATTCGTTGGGCTGCGGCTCCTTGACCTTCACGATCATGTCGGACTTGGCAAAAACGTCGGCTGCCGTCTTGGCGATCGTGGCGCCGGCGGCACGATACGCGTTGTCGTCGGCGCCGATGCCGGCGCCGGCGCCGGTCTCGATCAGCACTTCATGGCCATGCGCGACATATTCGCGGACCGAACCCGGCGTCAGGCCGACGCGATATTCGTGATTCTTGATTTCCCGGGGGCAGCCGATGCGCATCGTTCTTCTCCTGATCCGGCCCTTTGGGGCTCGTTCCCTGTCTAGAGATAGTGAACCACGAATCGTTCGGTAAGTGTTTGCGAATGCGCTTGCCTGAGAAGCCACTGTTCGATAATCGTTGCGCGAAACATTAGAATTGTCGCAGGAACCCGCAAAAATGCCGCTCGACAGGATTGATATCGCCATTCTCGAGACGTTGCAGAAGGATGGGCGGATACCCAACGCAGCGCTCGCCGAGAAGGTCGGCCTGTCCCAGTCGGCCTGCTCGCGGCGGCTGGACAATCTGGAGAAATCCGGAACCATCCGCGGCTATCACGCCCGGCTGTCCAACGCTGCACTTGGGCACCAGATGACGGCGATCGTGCATATATCGCTGTCCGGGCAATTCGAGAAGACGTTGTCGGATTTCGAGGCAGCGATAAAGCGCTGCCCGAACGTCTTGTCCTGCCATTTGATGTCGGGCGAATATGACTACATCCTGCGCATAGCGGCAAAGGATCTCGTCGACTACGAACGTATCCACAAGGAGTGGCTGTCGGCAATGCCGCATGTGACGAAGATCAATTCGTCCTTTGCCTTGCGCGAAATCGTCGATCGCACAGCCGTGGGAATGAAGCCTGAACTCGCCTAGGCCCCGAACTCGCCTAGGCCTTGGATGCCTCAGTCACCACACGGTCCATCGGAATATCGTGCGGCTGCGGGTAGATGGTGGTGATGCGCTGCAACTCGTAGCCGACGCCGATGACCAGCGGCTTGAACGGCATCGCGGCAAGCGTGCGATCGAAGAAGCCGCCGCCATAACCCAAGCGGAACTGCCCGGGATCGATGCCGACGATCGGCGAAATGACGACGTCGGGCAACACCGGATCACCGTCAGCCGGTATCGGGATATTCCAGACGCCCTTCTCCAGCCGGTCTCCGTGGGCATAGGCGCGAAAGACAAGCGGCCGGTCTTTCTCGACGACGACGGGCAACGCCGTGCGCCCGCCTCGCGCGTTAACGGTTTCCATCCAAGGGCGCAGGTCCGGCTCGCCGCGAAACGGCCAGTAGAGGCTGACCAAACGGCCGGCGATGTCGCCGATCACCGCGTCGAGCCCTTCGGCAATACGCTGCGACATAGCTGCGCGCGTGTCGGCTGAAACGGCAAGGCGGGATGCGATCAACCGCTCGCGCTCGGCCTTGCGCCAGCGCCTTACGTCGGTCCAGTCGGATAGCGGCGCTTGGAACTCCGGATCGAGCTCGTGCATAAAACAAGGCGGCGAGGCGTACTGCGCTGAGCCTTCGTCTTCATCGCTAGCCATGCTTCACCTGCAATATACAGTTCCAACCAAGTAGTATCCTGGACGCAGGCTATATCCGGGAACGAGTCCGCAGCATGCGTATTCACGACATCAAGCGACGACTCCCAGGTAGTTGCAGCGCAGGCATTGCTGCACTGCACAACGATACTTACATCAGCCTTGGCGAGAGGGATGAGCGAGATGAACACAGCCAACCATCACGTCGTCGTCGTAGGTGCCGGTTTCGGCGGCCTCGAGTTCACCCGCGCACTAGCCGGCTCGCCGGTGCGCATCACGATGATCGACAGGCGCAATCATCACCTTTTTCAGCCGCTGCTCTACCAGGTGGCGACGACGGCGCTGGCCACCTCCGAAGTCGCCTGGCCGATCCGCCATCTTCTGCGCAGGCGCAAGGACGTGACGACGCTGCTCGCCACCGTTACCGGCATCGACCGCACCGGCAAGCGCGTGCTGCTGCAGGACGGCGGCACGGTCGCTTACGACACGCTGGTGCTGGCCACCGGCGCGCGGCACGCCTATTTCGGCCATGACGAATGGGAACCGTTCGCCCCTGGCCTGAAGACGCTGGAGGACGCCACCACCATTCGACGGCGTATTCTTTTGGCTTTCGAGCAGGCCGAGCGGGAAACCGATCCCGCCCAGCGCCAGGCATTGCTGACCCTGGCGATCGTCGGCGGCGGGCCGACCGGCGTGGAACTGGCCGGCACCATTGCCGAGCTGGCGCACGACACGCTGCACGGCGAGTTCCGCAACATCGACACGCGGCAGACGCGTGTGGTGCTGATTGAGGCCGGTGACCGCATCCTCTCCAATTTCGCTCCCGAACTCTCCGATTATGCAACGAAGGCGCTCGAACGGCTCGGCGTGACCGTCGAACTCGGCCGGGCGGTTACGCGCTGCGATGCCGAGGGTGTCGTCTTCGGCGACACACATTTGCCGGCCAGGACAATCCTGTGGGCGGCGGGCGTCGCCGCTTCGCCGGCCGCCGAATGGCTCGGCGCGGCAGCGGACCGCGCGGGCAGGGTGCTTGTCGAGCCCGACTTGAGTGTGCCGGGAAACCCGGAGATTTTCGTCATCGGTGACGCAGCGCACGTCCTGCGGCCGGATGGCCGGCTCGTGCCGGGCGTCGCGCCCGCCGCCAAGCAGCAGGGACGGCATGTCGCCGCGACGATCAAGGCAAGGCTTACCGGTGGCACGACACCGCGTCCTTTCAGCTACAGGCATGACGGCGACCTGGCGACGATCGGCAAGCGCGCCGCGGCCATCGATTTCGGCTGGATCAAGCTTACCGGCCGGCTTGCCTGGTGGCTATGGGGCTTGGCGCATATCTACTTCCTGATCGGCTTTCGTAACCGGCTTGCGGTTTCCCTGAGTTGGCTATGGATCTACTTCACCGGTCAGCGCAGCGCGCGGCTGATCACGCAAGGCGACGACGACAAGGGCTGATTGTTCGCTGCCGGACATTTATCGGCGCGTCACCTCCTCTTGATGGAATCGGCTTCTGGACTCGACTGGATTTCGGCGCGAAGCTTTGCTTCGGGCAGGACTTGTCACGTCGTGGAAGAAAGAGAAAACGAATGTCCCAATTGCGCCACCTCGTCTCACGCCGCGATTTCCTCGCCGGCGTCGCCGCCAGCGGAGCGCTGATCATGCTGCACCCGTTCTCCGCCCGGGCTCAAGCCAATCAGGCGCATCTGAGGATTATGGAGACGACCGACATCCACGTGAATGTGCTGCCTTACGACTACTACGCCGACAAAGCTAACGACACGATGGGGCTGTCGCGAACGGCATCGTTGATTGAAGCCGTGCGCAAGGAAGCAATCAACGCGATGCTGATCGATAATGGCGACCTTCTGCAAGGCAACCCGATGGGCGACTACATCGCCTACGAGAGGGGGATGAAGGATGGCGATCTGCATCCGGTCATGAAGGGCATGAACCTGCTCGGCTACGAATGCTCGACCCTCGGCAACCACGAGTTCAACTACGGCCTGTCGTTCATGGACAAGGTGCTGGCCGGTGCCAACTTCCCGTTTGTCTGCGCGAATTTGATCCGCGGCACGGAGCTCGCCGCGAACCCGCGCGACGACAGGCTTTATCTCAAGCCTTACGTCATCCTCGACAGGAAGATCAAAGACGGGTCGGGCGCCGAGCAACCGATCAGGATCGGCATCATCGGCTTCGTGCCGCCGCAGATCATGGTCTGGGACCTGAAAAATCTCGAGGGCAGCGTCAAAACACGCGACATCGTCGAGGCGGCCAAGGCGTGGGTGCCGCAAATGAAGGAAGAAGGCGCCGACATCGTCATTGCGCTCTCCCATTCCGGCATCGACGTGAAGCAAAGTGACATGATGGAGAACGCCTCCTTCTTCGTTGCCGGTGTCGAAGGTATCGATGCGGTGTTCACCGGTCACCAGCATCTGGTCTTCCCCGGCAAGAAGGACTTTCAGTCGCTGGAAGCCGTCGATACGGCGAAAGGCACGTTGCAAGGCAAGCCCGCCGTCATGGCCGGCTTCTGGGGCTCGCACATGGGGCTGATCGATCTGTTGCTGGAGCGCGACGGATCGACGTGGAAAATCGTCTCGGCGACCTCTGAGGCCAGGCCGATCTTTGAGCGGGTCGACAAAACGAACAAGCCGACCGTCGCGGACGACCAGCGCATCATCGACGCGCTCAAACAGGACCACGAGGCGACGCTTGCCTATGTGCGCCGGCCGGTCGGCAAAACCTCGGCGCCGCTCTATTCCTATTTTGCGCTGGTCGCCGATGATCCATCGGTGCAGATCGTCAGCCAGGCGCAGACCTGGTATTTGAAGGACATCCTGAAGAACACAGAGTGGAAGGATATGCCGCTGTTGTCGGCGGCGGCACCGTTCAAGGCCGGCGGGCGCAACGGCGCCGACTATTACACCGACGTGGCGGTGGGCGATATCGCCATCAAGAACGTCGCCGATCTCTACCTCTATCCAAACACGGTGCGCGCCGTTGAAATCACCGGGGCAGAGGTGAAGGAATGGCTGGAAATGTCGGCCGGCATCTTCAACCGGATCGAACCGGGCAAAGCCGACCAGGCGCTCATCAACACTGACTTCCCATCCTATAATTTCGACGTGATCGACGGCGTCACATACAAGATCGATCTGTCGCAGCCACCGAAATATGATTCGAAGGGCGGGCTGGTGAATGCTGGCTCGACCCGCATCATTGACTTGATGTTCGACGGCAAACCGATTGACCCCAAGCGGAAATTCGTCGTCGCCACCAACAACTACCGAGCCGGCGGCGGGGGCAATTTCCCGGAGATCAATGCCTCGAAGATCATCTACGAAGCGCCCGACACCAACCGCGATGTGATCGTGCGCTATATCGTCAGCAAAGGCACCATCAACCCGTCGGCGGACGCCAACTGGTCGTTTGCGCCACTGCCGGGAACCCGCGTCGTATTCGAGACCGGCGCCAAGGCGAAGGAGTTTATTGCGCAAGTGAAGTCGCTGAAGATCGAGCCGGCGGGCGAGGGCGAAGCGGGCTTTGCAAAATACCGCATCACTCTTTGAGGCGAGGATTTGAACGTCGGCTCGAAACTGTCTCAGCGTTAAGATACTGCCCCGATACGGCCAATCCGTTTGAGACAGGGGGCCTCTTCAAGCAGGTGGTGCGAAACGCCGCTTGACGGCGGCATGACCGGATCCAGCGCGTCCGTCGAAATCCCGCCGGAATAATGGTGTGGCAGTCGGTCGATCGAGGCGGGAAGCGGTCGTCGAAGCCGAGCGGGGTTATCTTTCCAAGGCGCCCTGTGGCGGTAGCGCCATTCTGGCCAGCAAGCATCGCAGCAGACAGACCACAAAGGCCATTAAATTCGGGGAAGGGTCCCCAGCAGCGTTGGAATCGCTATGGTTGCAACCGTCCATATGCGCTAGTTTTAGTCATGCGTTATGTCATCGTCATCACGACTGTCACCTTTTTCCTGATCTGGGACGGCATTTACAACCAAGGCCGCTACCTCGACAGGACGGTCAGGGAGGTGACCCGCATCGTGCACTATGTAACGAGCATGGTGTAGTTTCTCTTCGCACCTACGGTTCGCAGACGCGACAAACCTGCCGATTGACGGCACGCTGCCGCTGACACAAAAGAACGCCGGTCCAACGGTCGAGGAGGCTGGGTTGATCCGGCATATCGTTTTCTTCAGCGCACGGCATAAAGCGGATGTCGAGGCAGTGCGCACGGGCCTCCTGGCGCTTGGCAAGATACCGCATTCGCGTCATTTCGAGGTAACGCTCAACACCAAGGTCGACCCGCTCTCGGATGAGATCGATGTGGTCGTCTACGCCGAGTTCGAGGACGAAGCGGCGCTCGCCGCCTACAAGGCGCATCCGCTCTATGCAGAGACGACCAGCCGGGTCAAACCTCTGCGCGAATTACGCTATTCGGCCGACATCGTTGCAAGTTGACCGCCTCCCAAGGCAGATTTGACGTCGCGGAGGGGCTCCGCGCCGTAGCCCGCTTCACTCCGTCTGAGCCGCGGAGGTTTCGGTCGGATCGACGCCCGGCCGCTTTGGCGCGTTCCAGATCAGCACGGCGATAACTGCTATCGCAATAACGGCTAGGGCGATGAAAAGGTCTCTTCCCATAGCAATGAGCTAGGATGATTTTTGCGGGCGGCAAGTCGGCTCCTCGCGGCCGAGGCCTGCGATCGCCGCTGAGGCACCGGCTAAGCCCTTGAACCATTTTCAGGAATGAGGCACATCGCGCGGGACATGACCGAAAACACCCCCGCAAGGCCTCATCCGCTCGATCACCTGGTGCTGCCGACAGCAAGCCTCGATGTTGCGCGGGCGCGCTTGGCCCTGCTCGGCTTTACCGTTGCGCCGACAGGTATCCACCCTTTCGGAACGCAAAACTGCTGTGTCTTTCTCACCGACGGCACCTATCTCGAGCCGCTCGCGGTCGCTGACCGGCAGGCCGTGGCAACGGCGATCGCGAACCGCAATGTCTTTGTCGTGCGTGATCGCACGTATCGCGAAGAAAACGGCGATGAAGGATTTTCTGCCGTGGCGCTGGGCACCGAAAGCGCCGCCGCGGACCACGCGCGCTACATGGAAGCCGGTCTGTCGGCGGGAGACGCGCTAAGCTTTTCGCGCGCCTTCACCGATGCGGCGGGAAAGAGCGATACCGCATCGTTCAAACTGGCCTTCGCGGCTACAGGCAAGACAGCGGACGCTTTTCTCTTCGCCTGCGAGCGGATCAATGCGCCGAACGTCGACCGCACTGCGTTGCAGGCCCACGCTAATGGCGCAACCGGCATTGTCGAAGTCGTGGCAGTCACTGGCGAACCTTTCGAACAAGGCCGTTTGATTTCGATCGCAGCCGGAATCGAGGCGCAGGGCGGCGGCACTGTCTATGAGCTACCGAATGCCGTCGTGACCGTTCTGGATCCTGCAGCCTATTCGGCACGCTTCGGCATTCCTGCCGGCGCACCATCTGAACTCCGCTTTGCTGGGATCGTCTTTTCGATTAGGCACGGCGATGCCGTCGCCAAGCTGCTTGCAGCCAATTCTGTGGAACACCACATGCGCGGCGGTGATACCATCGTGCCGCCGGCGCCAGGGCAGGGCGCAGCCTTCATTTTCCGGGAGATCGCATGAACAAGCTCAATCCACTGATGCCGAACTCTTCCGTTGCGGTCGGCAAAGTCATTTTCGGCAACAGCGCGCCCCTATCGCTGATCGCTGGTCCATGCCAGCTGGAATCGCGGCAGCACGCTTTCGACATGGCCGGTGCGCTAAAGGAATTGACCGACAGGCTCGGCATTGGGCTCGTCTACAAGACCAGCTACGACAAGGCCAATCGCACCTCGCTTGGCGGCACGCGCGGCGCGGGACTTGAAGCGGCAATGCCGATCTTCGACGACTTGCGCAAGAATTTTGCCTTGCCGATCCTGACCGACGTCCACACTGAGGAACAATGCGCGATCGTCGCGCTTCATGCCGATATCCTGCAGATTCCTGCCTTCCTCAGCCGCCAGACCGATTTGCTGATTGCTGCGGCAAAAACCGGCAAGGTGGTCAATGTGAAGAAGGGGCAATTCCTCGCGCCGTGGGACATGAAGAACGTCGTCGCCAAAATCATCGGCTCCGGCAACGCCAATGTCTTGGTCACCGAGCGCGGCGCATCCTTTGGTTACAACACCCTGGTGTCCGACATGCGGGCGCTGCCGATCATGGCCGAGATCGGCGCGCCGGTGATTTTCGATGCCACCCATTCCGTGCAGCAGCCGGGTGGGCAGGGCGGTTCGTCTGGAGGCGACCGGCGCTTTGTCGAGACGCTGGCGCGCGCGGCCGTCGCGGTTGGCGTCGCCGGCGTCTTCATCGAGACGCACCAGGACCCCGACAACGCGCCTTCCGACGGTCCCAACATGGTGCCGCTAAAGGATCTTCCCGCATTGCTTGAACGGCTGATGGCGTTCGATCGCGTTGCCAAAAGCGTGGGTTGAACCAGCAGTTGCGCCACAGCAGCGCCGCCAGGAAACTTTGAAGAATTTCGAACCCGCCTGGAACCTTAGCCCGCGGCCCTCATTGTCAAAATCTAATGTCAACGACGACGAGGAGCACACCATGACGACCCAGACGGGACACACCGAAGCCATCGCCGCTTCGCGGGTTATCGGCACATCGGTCTACAATACGGAAGGCACTCATATCGGCGACATCGAGGACGTCATGCTCGACAAACTGTCGAACGGAATCATGTTTGCCGTGATCGGTTTTGGTGGATTTCTCGGCATCGGCGAGAAATACCACGCCATTCCGTGGGCGAGCCTTGACTATGACGAGAACAAGGGCGGCTATGTCGTGCCGTTCACCAAAGACCAGCTGATGGCCGCTCCTTCCTATTCGATCAACGAGTTGACCGGCGCCGACGGCGAGGCCGCGCGTGATGCCTCATACAACTACTACAAGGTCGAGCCTTACTGGCACTGACCTTACTGGCACTGACTAAGTCTCCTGGAATCAAAAAGGCCCCCGGGAAATCGGGGGCCTTTCGATGTGGCGGGATGCTACTGCGCAATCTGCAGGGCCGGCAAAGGCGACGATCCCTGCGGGGGTTGCTGATTGTCGCACGACGTCAGGAACGCAGCCGCGATCAGGAACAAACTCACAATACCGCTCAACTGGGACATGGCGAAACTCCTCCTGTTTCGCCCCGCGCGACAACAGCCATAAACCAGAAACCGGCATGCCGCGTATGACAAATGATGACAGCGCTTCGTGCTTCGTGAATCCGTAGCGCACGGGCAATATTTGCAAGTGCCCCGATTGCGTTTTGCGGCGCTTTGGCTAAGAGGTGCGCGACGCTTCAATCGATCAATCGGGGACATCGCAATGACGGCCATCATCGACATTGTCGGGCGTGAAATCCTGGACAGCCGCGGAAATCCGACCGTCGAGGTCGACGTCGTGCTCGAAGACGGCTCGATGGGTCGCGCCGCGGTGCCGTCCGGCGCCTCGACCGGCGCGCATGAGGCGGTCGAACTGCGCGATGGCGGCCCCCGCTATCTCGGCAAGGGCGTGCTCACTGCGGTCGAGGCGGTGAACGGCGAGCTGTTCGAGGCGATCGGCGGCATGGAGGCAGAGAATCAGATTCATATCGACCAGACCATGATCGAGCTCGATGGTACGCCCAATAAGAGCCGGCTCGGCGCCAATGCCATCCTCGGCGTGTCGCTGGCTGTGGCCAAGGCTGCGGCCGAAGCCGCCGACCTGCCGCTCTATCGTTATGTCGGCGGCACCAAGGCCCATGTGCTGCCGGTGCCTATGATGAACATCATCAATGGCGGCGCGCATGCCGACAACCCGATCGATTTCCAGGAATTCATGATCCTGCCGATCGGCGCGCCGACGCTGCGCGACGGCGTGCGCTGGGGCTCGGAGATCTTTCATACGCTGCGAAAGAAGCTGAAGGACGCCGGCCATAACACCAATGTCGGCGACGAGGGCGGCTTTGCCCCCAACCTGAAGAGCGCGCCGGCCGCGCTCGACTTCATCATGGAATCGATCGAGCAGGCTGGCTTCAAGCCCGGCGAGGAGGTTGCGCTAGGCCTCGACTGCGCGGCGACCGAATTCTTCAAGGATGGCAACTACGTCTATGAAGGCGAGAGGAAAACCCGCGACCCGAAGGTGCAGGCCAGATATCTGGCCAAACTTGCTGCCGACTACCCGATCATCACCATTGAGGACGGCCTGGCGGAGGATGACTGGGACGGTTGGAAAATACTGACCGATCTCATCGGCAAGCAAACGCAGCTGGTTGGCGACGATCTGTTCGTCACCAACACGGCGCGGCTGCGCGACGGCATCCGCATGGGTGTCGCCAATTCGATCCTGGTCAAGGTCAACCAGATCGGCTCGCTTACCGAAACGCTCGACGCCGTCGAGACCGCGCACAAGGCCGGCTATACCGCGGTGATGTCGCACCGCTCGGGCGAGACCGAGGATTCGACCATCGCCGACCTCGCCGTTGCCACCAATTGCGGGCAGATCAAGACGGGCTCGCTGTCACGCTCGGATCGCATGGCCAAGTACAACCAGCTCATCCGCATTGAGGAGGAGCTCGGCAAGCAGGCGCGATATGCCGGCAAGTCGATCGTGAAAAGCTGATTTCGAGAGAAAATCCGTGGCGGCGAGGGCGGGGACATTCCCGCCCTTTTTTGCTTCCTGGCTCTGAATCCAACAGGCTGTAACCGTCCATTAAGCACAATCGGGCGACAAAGGCGGCGTAGAGGATTCGGACCATGTGGACACGCCAGCACAAGCAAAGAAACACCGGCCGGCTGATCATCCCCTCGCTCTGCGTGGTGTTCCTGACTTATTTCGGCTTCCATGCCTATCATGGCGAGTTCGGCATCTATTCCAAGTATCAGCTCGAAGCTGAGACTGCCGAATTGCAGGGCAGGCTCGATGCCGTCAGGGCGCGCCGGATCGATCTCGAGCGCCGCGTTCAGCTGATGCATGAGGGCACCCTGGAGAAGGACATGCTGGACGAGCAGGCGCGCAAGGCGCTTAATCTGTCCCACGCGGACGAGATCACCATCATGCTGCCGGTTGCAAGATAACCGGATTTCAGTTAATCGGTGATATTTGCAATGATTTTAATTGCTTAGATGCATGACAGCCATGCGTTTTCGGCATGGCGAAAGCCTTCCCTGCATGTTAGCCTGCCTCAAATCGGTGGGAGAACTGATCTCCCTCGCTGTCCGCCAAGAGACGCCAACAGGGAGTGATGCATGGCCACCGCCACCAGAAAAGCGCCTGCCAAATCCAAATCGGACGGCAAAACGCCGGGCCTTTCCACCCCAAAGCCTGTTGAATTCACCAAAGACCAGGAGCTTGCCGCCTACCGGCGCATGCTGCTCATCCGCCGCTTCGAGGAAAAGGCCGGCCAGCTTTACGGCATGGGCTTCATCGGCGGTTTCTGCCACCTCTACATCGGGCAGGAAGCGGTCGTTACCGGCATGAAGATGGCGCTGATCGATGGCGACCAGATGATCACCGCCTATCGCGACCATGGTCATATGCTGGCCATGGAGTTGTCGCCGCGCGGCGTCATGGCCGAACTGACCGGGCGCCGTAGCGGCCTGTCCAGAGGCAAGGGCGGCTCGATGCACATGTTCTCCAAGGAGAAGCATTTTTACGGCGGCCACGGCATCGTCGGCGCGCAAGTGTCGCTCGGCACCGGCATTGCGTTCGCCAACCGCTATCGCGGCAACAACAATGTGACGCTGACCTATTTCGGCGATGGCGCGGCGAATCAAGGCCAAGTCTACGAAAGCTTCAACATGGCCTCGCTGTGGAAGCTTCCGGTGATCTACATCATCGAGAACAACCGCTACGCCATGGGCACCTCGGTCTCGCGCTCGTCGGCCGAGACGGATTTCTCGCACCGCGGCGCGTCCTTCAAGATTCCAGGCATCCAGGTCGACGGCATGGATGTGCGCGCTGTAAAGGCAGCCGGCGACCTCGCCGCCGAATGGTGCCGCGCCGGCAACGGGCCGCTCATTCTCGAAATGCAGACCTATCGTTACCGCGGCCATTCGATGTCGGATCCGGCTAAATACCGCTCCAAGGAAGAAGTGCAGAAAATGCGCTCCGAACGTGACCCGATCGAGCAGGTCAAGGCGCGGCTGCTCGATAAGAAATGGGCAAGCGAGGACGAACTCAAGGCCATCGACAAGGAAGTCCGCGACGTTGTCGCCGACGCCGCAGAATTTGCCCAGAACGACGCGGAGCCAGATCCGTCCGAGCTCTGGACCGACATCGTACTTTAACGAGAGGGCAAGGACATGCCGATCGAAATTCTCATGCCCGCCCTCTCGCCGACCATGGAAGAGGGTAATGTTTCGAAGTGGTTGAAGAAAGAAGGCGACAAGGTCGCGGCCGGTGACGCCATTGCCGAAATCGAGACCGACAAGGCAACGATGGAAGTCGAAGCCGTCGACGACGGCACGCTTGCCAAGATCGTGGTTCCTGCCGGCACCGAAGGCGTCAAGGTCAACACACTGATCGCTGTGCTGGCCGTCGATGGCGAAGACATCGACGAGGCGGGCGAAGGCATTGGCGAGGAGGCTGTCGTGTCGCAAGCGGCAGCGCCCGCGGCTGCTCCGCCCCCCGTTGCTGCTCCGGCCAAGAGCGAAGCGGCAGCACCTGTTGCCGCCGCACCCAGGCTGGAAATTGCCGCCGATCCGGACATCCCGGCCGGCACCGAAATGGTCTCGACCACGGTGCGTGAAGCGTTGCGCGACGCAATGGCTGAGGAAATGCGCCGCGACGGCGACGTCTTCGTCATGGGCGAGGAAGTCGCCGAGTACCAGGGCGCCTACAAGATCACACAAGGCCTGTTGCAGGAATTCGGTCCGCGGCGCGTAGTCGACACGCCGATCACCGAGCACGGCTTTGCCGGCGTTGGTGTTGGCGCGGCGATGGCCGGCCTGAAGCCGATCGTCGAATTCATGACCTTCAACTTCGCCATGCAGGCGATCGACCAGATCATCAATTCAGCCGCCAAGACGCTCTACATGTCCGGCGGCCAGATGGGCGCCCCGATCGTCTTTCGCGGCCCGAACGGCGCGGCTGCCCGCGTCGCCGCGCAGCATTCGCAATGCTATGCCGCCTGGTACAGCCATGTTCCCGGGTTGAAGGTGGTGATGCCCTATACCGCCGCCGACGCCAAGGGTCTGCTCAAGGCGGCGATCCGTGACCCGAACCCGGTCATCTTCCTCGAGAACGAAATCCTTTACGGCCACTCCTTCGACGTGCCGAAGATGGACGATTTCGTGCTGCCGATCGGCAAGGCGCGCATTCACAAATCCGGCAAGGACGTGACCATCGTCTCGTTCGGCATCGGTATGACCTACGTGATCAAGGCCGAGGCGGAGTTGCGCGGCATGGGCATCGATGCCGAGATAATCGACTTGCGCACCATCCGCCCGCTCGACTTCGACACGATCATCGCCTCGGTCAAAAAGACCAATCGCCTCGTGGTGGTCGAGGAAGGCTTTCCGCAGAACTCGGTCGGCGACCATGTCGCCAATCAGGTCTCGCAGCGCGCCTTCGATTTCCTCGATGCACCGGTCATTACAATTGCCGGCAAGGACGTGCCGATGCCCTATGCGGCGAACCTCGAAAAGCTGGCGCTGCCCAATGTCGGCGAGGTCGTCGAGGCGGTCAAAGCCGTCACGTATCGCTGAGCAGGGCGGGAGGACAAAATGCCGATCAACATCACCATGCCGGCGCTTTCGCCCACAATGGAAGAGGGCAACCTTTCCAAGTGGCTGGTCAAGGAAGGCGACAAGGTCTCGCCGGGCGACGTGATTGCCGAGATCGAGACGGACAAGGCAACGATGGAAGTCGAAGCCGTCGACGAAGGCACGGTTGCCAAGCTGGTGGTTCCGGCCGGCACTGAAGGCGTCAAGGTCAATGCGCTGATCGCGGTATTGGCGGCTGAGGGGGAGGATGCTGCTTCTGCCGTCAAAAGCGGTGATGGCGCTGCGCCGGCCAAGGCTGAGGCTCCGAAAGCGGAAGCCGCCAAAGCGGAAACATCAAAGCCCGAAGCGTCGAAGCAGGAGCCTGCCGCACCTACGCCTAAGGCGGACGCGGTGCCGGTCGCCAACGGCCACGCAAACGGTGAGCGCATCTTCGCCTCGCCGCTGGCCCGGCGCATCGCCAGCGAAGCTGGTATAGATGTCGCGGCGCTGACAGGCTCCGGCCCCCGCGGCCGCGTGGTAAAGGCCGATGTCGATGCCGCAATTTCCAGTGGCGGCGCCAAGGCGGCACCAGCAGCAAAAGCGGCGCCCGCCGGCGCTCCGGCGCCTGCGGCCGCAGCACCCAAACCAATGTCCGACGAGCAGGTGCTCAAACTGTTTGCCGAAGGCTCCTACGAGCTGGTCCCCCACGACAATATGCGCAAGACCATTGCGCGGCGGCTGGTCGAGGCCAAAACCACCATCCCGCATTTCTATCTGACGCTCGACTGCGAGCTCGACGCGCTTCTGGCCCTGCGCACGCAGATCAATGCGGCCGCCCCGGCGAAGAAGACCGAGAAGGGCGAAACGCCGGCCTACAAGCTTTCGGTCAACGACATGGTTATCAAGGCTCTGGCCATGGCGCTGATGGCGGTGCCGGATGCCAATGTGTCGTGGACAGAAAACGCCATGGTCAAGCACAAGCATGCCGATGTCGGCGTTGCCGTGTCGATCCCCGGCGGCCTGATCACCCCGATCATCCGGCGTGCCGATGAAAAGACGCTGTCCGTCATCTCCAACGAGATGAAGGATCTTGCCGGCCGCGCCCGTAGTCGCAAGCTGAAACCGGAAGAATATCAGGGCGGCACCACGGCGGTGTCCAATCTCGGTATGTTCGGCGTCAAGGATTTTTCTGCCGTCATCAACCCGCCGCATGCGACGATCCTGGCGGTCGGCGCCGGCGAGCAACGCGCAGTGGTGAAGAACGGCGAGATCAAGATCGCCACGATCATGTCGGTGACGTTGTCGACCGATCACCGCGCCGTCGACGGTGCGCTCGGCGCCGAGTTGCTCGTCGCCTTCAAACGCATGGTCGAAAACCCGATGGGCATGCTGGTTTAAGAGAGGGGAACAGGGCGGTGCGGAAATTCTTCACCAGCCTTTTTGCCTTTTTTCTTTCCGGTTTGGCGGGCGGATTGGTGGCGCAGTGGCTCGCCGTCGCCACCAATGCCGACGTAGAGTACATCCTTGTGTTCATGATCTCGGTTCTCGTCACCGTCCTCGTGACGGTCGCGTTCTTCATCGCACAATTCATGTCGGACCCACGACGGGCAACAAAGCTGACGGCGACCATAGGGGTAGCGTTTTTTGTGCTCGTTGGAGTTGCCCTGATCGGCTGGACTTTCTCCCAGCCCCCAGGCAAGAGCCAGTGGTCGGGCGATCTTCCCGTAGTCGCCGGTCTCGTTCTGCCGGGCATCGCTACAGTGCTGGTCCAGTGGCTTTTCGTGCGCTGGCGATTGGCGCGCTCGCAACCAGGTTTCGGCGGGGCAGGCACATGAAGACGGTCCTCTGCTACGGCGATTCGCTGACCTGGGGCTATGACGCGGCAAACCTCGGCCGTCATCCGCCGGCGGATCGCTGGCCGAGCGTGCTGCAGGCAACATTGGGCAGCGGCGTCGAGGTCATCGCCGAAGGCCTGAATGGCCGAACCACCGCCTTCGACGATCACTTGGCCGGGGCGGACCGCAATGGCGCAAGGCTGTTGCCAACAATCCTGACGACGCACGCACCGATCGACTTGATCGTCATCATGCTCGGAGCCAACGATATGAAGCCGTGGATTCACGGTAATCCGGTCGCGGCCAAACAAGGCATGCAACGCCTGATCGACATCGTGCGCGGTCACGATTACCCGTTCGATTGGCCGGCGCCGCAGATCCTGATCGTCGCGCCGCCCGTAGTCAGCCGCACGGAAAACGCCGAGTTCAAGGAAATGTTCGCCGGCGGCGATGACGCGTCAAAGCGGCTGGCGCCGCAATATTCCGCCCTTGCCGACGAGGCCGGCTGCGGCTTCTTCGATGCCGGCACGGTGGCCAAAACCACGCCGCTCGACGGCGTCCACCTGGACGCGGAAAACACGCGGAACGTCGGGCAAGCGCTGGCGCCGCTCGTGCGCCTCATGTTGGAATTGTGAAGGAGAAAGCCGTGGCTGAGAACTACGACGTCATCATCATCGGCTCCGGCCCCGGCGGCTATGTCACTGCAGTGCGTTCGGCCCAGCTTGGCTTCAAGACGGCGATCGTCGAGCGCGAGCACTTGGGCGGCATCTGCCTCAACTGGGGCTGCATTCCGACCAAAGCGCTGCTGCGCTCCGCCGAGATCATGCACTATTCGGATCATCTGAAGGACTACGGCCTGAAGATCGATGGCAAGGTCAGCGTCGACACAGCCGCCGTCGTCGATCGCTCGCGAAAGGTCTCGCTGCGGCTCAACGGCGGCGTCGGCTTCCTGATGAAAAAGAACAAGGTTGACGTCATCTGGGGCGAAGCCAAGCTGACCAAACCTGGCGAGATCGTCGTGTCGAAATCGTCGAAGAAGCCGATGGAGCCGCAGCCGCCGGCGCCCAAGGGCGTCAAGGGCGAGGGCACCTACAGCGCCAAGCATATCATTCTGGCGACCGGAGCGAGGCCGCGCGCATTGCCCGGCATCGAGCCGGACGGCAAGTTGATCTGGACCTATTTCGAGGCCATGGTGCCGAAAGAGATGCCGAAATCGCTGCTGGTGATGGGCTCGGGCGCCATCGGCATCGAGTTCGCCTCGTTCTACCGCACCATGGGCGCCGAGGTGACGGTGGTCGAACTGCTGCCGGCTGTGATGCCGGTCGAGGACGCCGAGGTCTCGAAATTCGCGCAGAAGCAGTTCGAGAAGCAGGGCATGAAGATCATTCTAGAAGCCAAGGTGACCAAGGTCGAGCAGGGCACTAACTCGGTCACGGCGCATGTCGAGATGAAGGACGGCAAGGTCGAGAAGATCACCGCCGATCGTATGATCTCGGCCGTCGGCGTACAGGGTAACATCGAAAACCTCGGCCTCGAGACGCTCGGCGTGAAGACGGACCGCGGTTGCGTCGTCGTCGACGGCTACGGCAAGACAAATGTGCCGGGCGTCTACGCCATCGGCGACGTTGCCGGACCGCCGATGCTCGCCCACAAGGCCGAGCATGAGGGCGTGGTCTGTGTGGAAAAGATCGCCAATTTCCCCGGCGTGCATGCCATCGACAAGCTGAAGATCCCGGGCTGCACCTATTGCAATCCGCAAGTCGCCTCGGTCGGACTGACGGAAGCCAAAGCGAAAGCCGATGGCAAGGACATCCGCGTCGGCCGCTTCCAGTTCGCCGCAAACGGCAAGGCGATTGCGCTGGGCGAAGACCAAGGTTTCGTCAAGATCATTTTCGACAAGAAGACCAGCCAGTTGCTGGGTGCCCACATGGTCGGCGCAGAAGTAACCGAACTGATCCAGGGCTTCGTCGTGGCGATGAATCTGGAGACCACCGAGGAAGAGCTGATGCACACGATCTTCCCGCACCCGACGCTGTCGGAGATGATGAAGGAGAGTGTACTCGACGCCTATGGTCGCGCACTGAATGCATGATAAATTAGTTGGGGCGAGTCTCACACGGAAGACACAGAGGAACTCGACGGCAGAGCAATTCGTTTCGCAGGCATCATCCATCATACAAGGAGAGGGCATATGGAAATGAACGGCGTGGGCTGGGTTGCAGCCATCATCATCGGTGGCCTGGCGGGGTGGCTGGCCGAGATGGTCATGAAGAGCAATACCGGCATCCTCATGAACATCATTCTCGGCATTGTCGGCGCAATCGTGTTGAACGCCATCTTGCAGGCCCTGAACATCGGCATCTTCGGCGTCGGCTGGATAGCCTATCTGATCACCGGCTTCGTCGGTGCCTGCATTCTGATTGCGGTCGGACGACTGGTGCGCCGCTAACCTCTGTCGGCACTTGCTATGCGAAAAAGGTCACCGCGGCATGCGTGATCGCGGCCTTTTTCTTTTCGCCGAAAAGTCCTAGATGAGTGGGTAGAGCGAGCGCTGGACAAGCGCTTGCCAATGAGCCGGGTTTCACATGGTCACCGTCCTCGACACGATTGCCAATGCGCCGCGCCTGCGGCATCCCGAAAAGGCGCACAAGCCGGATCAGGACGTACTGCGCAAGCCTGACTGGATCCGCGTCAAGGCGCCGATGTCGAAAGGCTATGCCGAGACGCGCGAAATCGTGAAGTCTCACAAACTGGTGACGGTTTGCGAAGAGGCGGGCTGCCCCAATATCGGCGAGTGCTGGGAGAAGAAGCACGCCACCTTCATGATCATGGGCGAGATCTGCACGCGGGCCTGCGCCTTTTGCAATGTCGCCACCGGCATCCCGACCGCACTCGATCCCGACGAGCCGGCGCGCGTCGCGCATGCGGTCAAGCAAATGGGCTTGAGCCATGTCGTCATCACCTCCGTCGATCGCGACGATCTGGCCGACGGCGGGGCCCAGCATTTTGCCGATGTCATCCGTGCGATCAGGGCAGCAACCCCGTCGACGACGATCGAAATCCTGACGCCCGATTTCCTGCGCAAGGACGGTGCGCTGGAGATCGTGGTGGCGGCCAGGCCGGATGTTTTCAACCATAATCTCGAGACCGTGCCGTCTAACTATCTAACGGTTCGGCCGGGCGCGCGCTATTTCCACTCGATCAGGCTCTTGCAGCGGGTCAAGGAGCTTGACCCCTCGATCTTCACCAAGTCCGGCATCATGGTCGGCCTTGGCGAGGAGCGGAACGAAATCCTGCAGCTGATGGACGATTTGCGTTCGGCCAATGTCGACTTCATGACCATCGGCCAATATCTGCAGCCGTCGAAGAAGCACCATCCGGTGATCCGCTTCGTCACGCCGGAGGAATTCAAGTCCTTTGAGACGATCGGCAGGACCAAAGGCTTCCTGCTGGTAGCGTCGAGCCCGCTGACGCGCTCGTCGCACCATGCCGGGGACGACTTTGCCAGGTTGCGCGCGGCGCGCGAAGCGTTTCTCAAAAAGTCCGCCTAACACTGGTTTTATGCCACAATTCGAAGCCCATCGCCGCGTTGCGCATACGCCGGAGCAGATGTTCGCTCTGGTCGCCGATGTCGAATCCTATCCGCAATTCCTGCCGCTTTGCGAGGCACTGACGGTTCGCTCACGCAAGGAACGCGACGGGCGCACCTTGCTCATCGCCGACATGAGCATCGGCTACAAGGCGATCCGCGAGACCTTTACCACGCAGGTGCTGCTGAAGCCGGACGAGAACGCCATAGATGTCAAATACATCGACGGCCCTTTCAAATATCTGAGCAATGTCTGGCGCTTCGACCCGGCGGACGGCGCTGGTTGCAACGTCCGTTTCTTTATCGACTATGAGTTCAAGAGCCGCATTCTGGGTGCGCTCATGGGAACCATGTTCGACCGCGCCTTCCGTATGTTCTCCGAGGCGTTCGAGAAACGGGCCGAAATCATCTACGGCGCGCCATCGACGGCCTGATCCGCAGCGAGCGCGCGCAGACCCAGTTCAAGCGCATGACGGACCGTCTCCCGGCGGATGTAATCGCGGCCCTTGTCGGCGAACAGCTGGCATTCGCTGACTACCGGCCGGCCAGCCACGGCAACGCCGAACCAGACCAGGCCGACAGGTTTTTCCGGAGAGCCGCCGTCCGGACCGGCGATGCCGGTCACCGCCAGGGCGAGCCCGGCCGGCGAATGCGCCAAGGCTCCGGCCGCCATCTCCACCGCAGTCTCGCGCGAGACCGCGCCGTGCGCCTCGAGCGTAGCGGCCGAGACGCCGAGCATCTCGGTCTTGGCCTGGTTGGAATAGGTGATGAAGCCGCGATCGACCACCGCGGAAGAGCCGGCGATGTTGGTCAGCGCGGCGATGATCATGCCGCCGGTGCAGCTCTCCGCCGTCGCCAGCATCATGCCGCGCTGCTGGCAGGCCTTAAGCAGGGCATCTGCGAGACCGCTATTGCTCATTCAGGGACATCCCCTGGAAACACAACGCTGGCAGTCGCGATGGCCGCTATGCCTTCCTCACGGCCGACGAAGCCGAGCTTCTCATTGGTTGTCGCCTTGATCGAGATGCGATCGCGCGAAATTCGCAGCATTGCCGAAAGCGCTTCGGTCATGGCCTCGCGATGCGGGCCGACGCGCGGCGCCTCGCAGATCAGGGTGATATCGGCGTTGGCGATGCGTCCGCCGCGCGCGCGCACCAGCTTCACCGCGTGTTCGACGAAGATGCGTGAAGCGGCCCCTTTCCACTGCGGGTCGGAGGGCGGGAAATGCGTGCCGATGTCACCGGCGCCGCAGGTGGCGAGCAGGGCGTCGGTCAAGGCGTGGAGACCGACATCGGCATCCGAATGGCCGGACAACTTCCTATCGTGTGGAATGGCGACGCCGCACAGGGTGACATGGTCGCCGGGCACGAACGCATGGACGTCATAGCCATTGCCGGTTCGGATGTCGGGAAAACGCGGGGCGCTGGAAAGCCGCTGATCCGCCATTGCAATATCCCGTGCCCAGGTCAGTTTGACGTTGTCCGGCGAGCCGGGAACGATCTTCACCGGAATATGCGCCCATTCGGCGATTGCCGCATCGTCGGTGAAATCCGCTTTGCCCAGATGATGAGCCTTTTCGTGCGCAGCCAGGATCGGCCAGAACGGAAAGCCTTGCGGTGTCTGTGCGGCATGAAGCCCGGCCCTGGACACGGTTTCGCCGATCATGCCTTCGGCCGTTTCGCGCTTGAGCGTATCGGCAACGGGCAAGGCAGGCAGTGCCCCCTGGCGCTCGCCAATGGCGGCGATCGTGCGGTCTATCAGTTCCGCATCGACAAACGGCCGGGCCGCATCATGGATCAAGACCCGGCCCGGCGCATTGCTTCTCAACGCCAGCAGTCCAAGGCGGACGGACTCCTGCCGTGACGTACCGCCGGTCACCGCGACGACACGGTCGGCGTTCGCACCGGCCGCACGGCGGAAAAGCGCGCCGTCGTCGGCATGGATAGCAACGACGACAGGTCCAATCTTCGGATGCGTCAGAAAGGCGTCGAGCGTGCGTGCGATAACGGCGCCGCCGCCAATCTGCTGGTACTGCTTCGGCCCATTGGCCTGTCCGGCGCGCGCGCCGCGGCCGGCGGCAACGATGACCACCGCGACCTTGTCGTCCGCAGCTTGCTTTTCGCTCACATCTCTCATGCCGAGACGCTTAGCGCATGATCCCGAAAAGTGGTATCGCTTTCGGAAGACCTAGGATTGATGCTATCCGGCGATCCTTTTTTCCCAAATGCGCCTTAATGTCACGACATTGCGCGTTGCACATTGCCGCCGTTCTGGCTAGAGAATGTGCAGCAACCGAAGGTGCTTGGTTTTTGTGCATGCCTGATGTGACCAAATTGGCTTCGCCGCTGGATGTGGGTGGCGTGAGAATCCGCAATCGCGTATTTCTCGCGCCCATGTCGGGCATCACCGACGAACCGTTCCGGCAACGCGCCCATGCGCATGGCGCCGGGCTGGTCGTATCGGAAATGGTGGCGAGCGGCGAGCTTGCAAAGGGCAGGGCTGGCTCGGGCCTGCGCATCCGTCATTCCGGGCTGCCTGTCCACATGGTCCAGCTTGCCGGCCGTGAGGCGGCGCACATGGCCGAGGGCGCGCGAATCGCAGCCGGCGAAGGCGCCGACATCGTCGACATCAACATGGGCTGTCCGGCCAAAAAGGTGACGGGCGGCTATGCCGGTTCGGCACTGATGCGAGATCTCGACCACGCGCTGTCGCTGATCGAAGCGGTAGTCGGCGCGGTCGACGTGCCGGTCACGGTCAAAATGCGGCTCGGCTGGGACGAAGGCGCGCTCAACGCGCCGATGCTGGCGCGACGCGCCGAGCAGGCCGGGGTGATGATGGTGACGGTGCATGGCCGCACACGTTGCCAGTTCTATCAGGGCACGGCCGACTGGCGTGCCATCGCACGCGTCAAGCAGGCCGTCTCGATCCCTGTGGTTGCCAATGGCGATGTCGGCTCGCCGGCAGAGGCTGCGTCGATCCTTGACCAATCCGGCGCCGACGCGGTGATGATCGGCCGTGCGCACTATGGCGCGCCGTGGACCGCCGGCAGCATTGTAGCGGCCGCGCTGGCCGAGCCGGTATCCGGCATGCCGGAAAGCCCGCAAGCGCTGACCGATTACGTCATTGCCCATTACGAAGACATGCTGACGCTCTATGGCGTGGAAAGCGGATTGCGCCAGGCGCGCAAGCATCTCGGCTGGTATCTCGACCGCCACGCCGCCACAAGCGACGACCGGCGCAAGGCCATACTCACGTCTTTCGAGCCTGGGCGCGTCATTTCCTTGCTGCGCGACGTATTTTCAAGCGCTCCCGAAGCAGCGAACCTGCGGAGTGCGGCATGAACGCCACCGTCACACAGAGCACGGATATGGCGGACGCCGCGCATATTGTGCTCAACACCATTCGTCGGCCGGTGATCATGGTCGATCCGCAAGGCTTCATCACCTTCGCCAATGCCGATGCCGAGGATTTTTTCCGTTCGAGCGCCACGATGCTCGCCCGCAACACGCTGCACAAGCTCATTCCTTTCGGCAGCCCGCTGCTGACGCTTGTCGACCAGGTGCGCGAGCGCCGGGCGCCAGTCAACGAATACCGGGTGGACGTGTCGTCGCCGCGGCTCGGCATCGAGAAGGTGGTCGATCTCTACGTCGCGCCTGTGACGGAATTTCCAGGCTCCGTCGTGGTAATGTTCCAGGAACGCTCAATGGCCGACAAGATCGACCGGCAGATGACGCATCGCGGTGCGGCGCGCTCGGTCACCGGCCTTGCCGCGATGCTTGCCCATGAGATCAAGAACCCGCTGTCCGGCATTCGTGGTGCCGCGCAGCTGCTTGAACTGTCGGCGTCCGACGAGGATCGCGCACTGACCAGGCTGATCACCGACGAGACCGATCGCATTGTCTCGCTGGTCGACCGCATGGAGGTGTTTTCGGACGAGCGGCCGATCGACCGCTACCCCGTCAACATCCATGTCGTGCTCGACCATGTCAAGGCAATCGCCAAGAACGGTTTTGCCAAGCGGATCAAGATATTGGAGGATTATGATCCATCATTGCCTCCGGTTTTTGCCAATCGCGACCAGCTCATCCAGGTCTTCCTCAATCTGGTAAAAAATGCCGCCGAGGCGATCGGCAGCGATCCACAGGGCGAGATCATGCTGTCGACCGCCTTCCGCCCGGGCATTCGCGTTTCTGTGCCCGGAACGCAGGACCGCGTGTCGCTGCCATTGGAATTCTGCGTGCGTGACAACGGTTCGGGTGTCTCCGAAGATATCCTGCCGATCCTGTTCGATCCCTTCATCACCACCAAGCCGAACGGCTCCGGTCTCGGTCTGGCGCTGGTCGCAAAGATCGTCGGCGAGCATGGCGGCATCATTGAATGCGAATCGACGCCGCGCGGGACCACCTTCCGTATCCTGATGCCGGCATGGAAAGAAACCCAGTTTGGCACCGACGACGACGGTGAAGGAGACCGCAAATGACCGTTCGCGGCAATATTCTCGTCGCTGACGACGATGCGGCCATCCGCACAGTCCTCAACCAGGCGCTTTCGCGCGTCGGTCACGACGTGCGCGTCACCTCCAATGCCTCGACGCTGTGGCGCTGGGTGGCGGCGGGCGAGGGCGATCTGGTCATCACCGACGTTGTCATGCCCGACGAGAACGCCTTCGACATGCTGCCGCGCATCAAGAAGGCGCGACCGGAACTGCCGGTCATCGTCATGAGTGCGCAGAACACGTTCATGACCGCGATCCGGGCCTCCGAAACCGGAGCCTATGAATATCTGCCGAAACCGTTCGACCTGACGGAACTGCTCAACATCGTCAACCGCGCGCTTTCCGAGCCGCGGCGGCCCAAGATCGATACGCGTGCCGACGAGCCGCCTGAAACGATGCCGCTGGTCGGCCGCTCGGCGGCCATGCAGGACATCTACCGCATGCTGGCGCGCATGATGCAGACCGACCTGACGGTGATGATCTCGGGCGAATCGGGTACCGGCAAGGAACTGGTGGCGCGCGCGCTGCATGAATATGGCCGTCGTCGTGGTGGCCCCTTCGTCGCCATCAACATGGCGGCGATCCCACGCGACCTGATCGAATCGGAACTATTCGGGCACGAGAAGGGCGCCTTTACTGGCGCACAGAACCGCTCCACTGGCCGTTTCGAGCAGGCCGAAGGCGGCACGCTCTTCCTCGACGAGATCGGCGACATGCCGATGGAAGCGCAGACGCGGCTGCTGCGTGTGCTGCAGCAGGGCGAATACACCACGGTCGGCGGCCGCACGCCGATCAAGACCGACGTGCGCATCGTGGCTGCCACCAACAAGGACCTGCGCACGCTGATCAATCAGGGGCTTTTCCGCGAGGACCTGTTCTACCGCTTGAACGTTGTGCCACTCAGGCTGCCGGCGCTGCGCGAGCGCTCGGAGGACATTCCGGACCTCGTCCGCCACTTCTTCAAGCTCGGCGTCAGTGAAGGCTTGCAGACCAAGCGCATTTCCACCGGCGGCATCGAGCTGATGAAGCGCTACCCATGGCCCGGTAATGTGCGCGAACTCGAAAATCTCATCCGCAGGCTGGCCGCACTGTATTCGCAGGACGAGATCTCCGCGGAGATCATCGAGGCGGAGTTGAAGACCGGCGAAAGGCCTGTCGTTCCAGGTGGCGGCAACCTCATTCCCGACGACCTTTCCATCGGCCAGGCGGTGGAGCATTTCCTGCAACGCTATTTTGCCTCGTTTGCCGGCGACTTGCCCCCGGCCGGGCTCTATCAGCGAATCCTCTCCGAGGTCGAATATCCGCTGGTCCTCGCCTCGATGACCGCAACGCGCGGTAACCAGATCAAGGCTGCGGAATTGCTGGGGCTCAACCGCAACACGCTGCGCAAGAAGATTCGCGAACTCGGCGTCAACGTCTACAAGTCGTCCAGGCAGGTCTAGACGAATCCCTTTAAGAGCGCTTTCCAGGGGATCGATTGCCGAAAGATTTCCGTCTCGGCCACACTTGTTGCATAATCGCCACAATGCGTTGCATACATCCGACGCAATCACTGGCTCTAGACGGCGACATGGCCCTGCACGCACCGACACTGAGCAAATCGCTTTTCAGCAATACCGGCGCGCGAGACGGTCGCCGGCTGCTTGCGCTGCCGGGCGTGATCGCCGTTGCCGGTGCGCTGGTGACGGCGGCGATCTCCTTCGCCATTCTGGTCGGCGCGACGCCGATCACGCCCGACGCGAGGACGACGCTGGCGCTGATTGCGCTTAATGCGGCGTTCGTCCTGTTTCTGATCTTGCTGGTCGGCCGCGAGGTGCATCGCATCCTGATGGCACGCCGGCACGGCAAGGCTGCGTCGCGCCTGCATGTCCGCATAGTCGCGATGTTTGCGCTGGTCGCCGCCATCCCCGCGATCATGGTGGCGATCATCGCGTCGATCACGCTCGACATCGGCCTCGACCGCTGGTTCGAGATCCGCACCAAGACGATCGTCAATTCGTCGTTGTCGATCGCCGACGCCTATGTGCAGGAAAACGCGCGAAATCTTCAGGGCACGACGTTGTCGATGGCTTACGACCTCGACGCTTCGCGCACGCTCTACGGTCTCGATCGCACCGGGTTCCTCGATCTCATGAACAAGGAGGCGGTGGGACGCTCGCTGGCGCACGCAGCACTCATCAAGCCCGATGGTTCCTTCGTTATGAGCGCCAAGACCGACGCGGACTTTGCCATGCCGGAGCCGCCTGAGGGCGCCGTGGCAAGCGCTGCCGACGGCAAGCCGGTGCTGATAGAGCCGCGCACCCGCAACATCATGGGTGCGATCGTCAAGCTGCGCGAGATCGACGGGCTCTATCTCTACACCATCCGCCTCGTCGATCCCGAGGTGATCAAGGCACGGCAGATCGTCAAATCCAACACCGCCGAATATCGCGGTCTCGAAGACAATCGCCGCACCTCGCAAGTGGCTTTCGCGCTTCCCTATCTGTCGCTGACGCTGATCATCATCCTGTCTGCCATCTGGACCGGCATTGCGGTGGCCGACCGCCTGGTGCGGCCGATTCGTCAGCTCATCGGCGCGGCCGATGAGGTCGCCACCGGCAATCTCGACGTAGCCGTGCCTGTCCGCCCCTCCGACGGTGACGTCGCCTCGCTCGGCGACACCTTCAACAAGATGCTGATGGAGCTGAAATCGCAGCGCAACGAGATCCTGTCGGCCAAGGATTTGATCGACGAGCGGCGGCGCTTTTCGGAGGCGGTGCTTGCCGGCGTCACCGCCGGGGTCATCGGCGTCGATCCATATGGCATCGTCACCATCGTCAACCGTTCGGCGGAAACGATGCTGGCCATATCCGCCACGGCAGCGCTTGGGCAGAACCTTTCGGCCGTGCTGCCGCATGTCGGCCGCGTCTTCGAGATCGGCCGCAAGTCGGGCAAGCCGGTCTATCGCGAACAGGTCACCTTCTATCGTGCCGGCACTGAACGGACCTTCAACGTACAGATCACGATCGAAGCCGGCGACGACGGTTCGGAGGATAAATCCTACGTCGTTACAGTCGATGACATTACCGATCTGGTCCAGGCACAGCGTTCCTCCGCATGGGCCGACGTGGCGCGGCGCATCGCCCACGAGATCAAGAACCCGTTGACGCCGATCCAGCTTTCGGCCGAGCGCATCAAGCGCCGTTACGGCAAGGTCATCACCGAGGACCGTGAGGTTTTCGATCAATGCACCGACACCATCATCCGGCAAGTGGAGGACATCGGCCGCATGGTCGACGAGTTCTCGGCGTTCGCCCGCATGCCGAAACCGGAAATGAAGGCAATCGATCTGCGCGATTCGTTGCGCGAGGCCTCGTTCCTGGTCGAAGTGAGCCGGGCCGACATCACCTTCGAGCGCGTCTTCGGCAATGAGCCGCTCAAAGGCACGTTCGACAGCCGGCTGATGGCGCAGGCTTTCGGCAACGTCATCAAGAATGCTGCCGAAGCCATCGACGGACTTGATGCAGAGGATCGTCCGCACGGCATAATCCGGATTCAAGCCGGGCGTCAGAATGGCGCGATTCGAATCGACGTCATCGACAACGGCAGGGGCTTGCCGCGCGAGAACCGGCAGCGCTTGCTCGAGCCTTACATGACGACACGCGAGAAAGGCACCGGGCTTGGCCTCGCTATCGTCAAGAAGATCGTGGAGGACCATGGCGGGCGACTCGAATTGCACGATGCACCAGCGGACTTCCACGATGGGCGGGGTGCAATGATCAGCATCATCCTGCCGGTTGCCGCCACCGTTCCGGTACGCGGCGAGGGCAAGACGGAACACGAAAAAGAAACTGAAAAGGTCGGTAATGGCGTCTGATATTCTCATCGTCGATGACGAGGAAGACATCCGCGAACTCGTCGCCGGTATCCTGAGCGACGAAGGTCACGAAACACGCACGGCGTTTGATGCCGACAGCGCGCTGGCGGCGGTCGCCGACCGGGCACCCAGGCTGATCTTCCTCGACATCTGGCTGCAGGGCTCGCGGCTCGATGGCCTGGCTTTGCTGGACGAGATCAAGACGATGCACCCGAACCTGCCGGTCGTGATGATCTCGGGCCACGGCAATATCGAAACGGCGGTCTCGGCCATCCGCCGCGGCGCCTATGATTTTATCGAAAAGCCGTTCAAGGCCGACAGGCTGATCCTTATTGCCGAACGGGCGCTTGAAACGTCCAAATTGAGACGCGAGGTTTCGGATCTCAAGCTGCGCAGCGGCGAGACTTTCGACCTTATCGGCATGTCGTCGGCAATGAGCCAATTGCGCCAGACCATCGAGCGCGTCGCGCCGACCAACAGCCGCGTCATGATCATTGGCCCCTCCGGCTCGGGCAAAGAACTGGCGGCGCGCGCCATCCACGCGCTCTCAGCGCGCAAGAGTGCACCGTTTGTGACGCTGAGCGCCGCCAACATCACCCCAGAGCGTATGGAGATCGAGCTGTTCGGCACCGAATCGAACGGCGTCGAACGCAAGGTCGGTGCGCTGGAGGAGGCCCATCGCGGCATTCTCTACATCGATGAAGTGGCCGACATGCCGCGCGAGACGCAAAACAAGATCCTACGCGTGCTGGTCGAACAGCAGTTCGAGCGGGTAGGGGGCACCAAGCGGGTCAAGGTCGACGTGCGCATCGTCTCGTCGACCTCGCAGAACCTGGAAGCCATGATCGCCGACGGCCGTTTCCGTGAGGACCTTTATCATCGCCTGGCCGTGGTTCCGGTCATGGTGCCGGGACTGGCCGAGCGTCGCGAGGACATTCCTTATCTGGTCGACAATTTCATGAAGCAGATCGCTCGCCAGGCCGGCATCAAGCCGCGCCGCATCGGCGACGACGCGCTGGCTGTGCTGCAGGCGCACAACTGGCCGGGCAACGTTCGCCAGTTGCGCAACAATGTCGAGCGGTTGATGATCCTGGCGCGCGGCGACGATGTCGATGCGCCGATCACCGCCGACCTCTTGCCTGCCGAGATCGGCGACGTCATGCCTCGCACTCCAAACAAGTCCGATCAGCACATAATGGCGCTGCCGCTGCGGGAAGCGCGCGAACAATTCGAAAAGGATTATCTGATCGCCCAGATCAACCGTTTTGGCGGCAACATCTCGAAGACGGCAGAGTTTATCGGCATGGAACGCTCTGCATTGCACCGCAAGCTGAAGTCGCTGGGCGTCTGACAGCCAAACCAGTCGTGGCCCACGCAATTATCGGTTACGGCGGTCTTGGAATCGCATAAGAAGGCTGGACTTCTCTCAGGGATTAGCCATGCCGCGCATTGCGTATGTGAACGGGCGCTACGTCGCTCACGCCGAAGCTTCCGTGCATATCGAGGACCGTGGTTATCAATTCGCCGACGGCGTCTACGAGGTCTGCGAGGTGGCACGAGGCTTCATCGTCGACATGCCGCGCCATCTCGCCCGATTGAACCGCTCGCTCACCGAACTCTCGATCGATTGGCCGGTCACGCGCAGCGTGCTGCCGCTCGTCATGCGCGAGGTGGTGCGCCGCAACCGTGTCGTTGACGGCCTGGTCTATGTCCAGGTGACACGCGGTGTCGCCAGCCGCGAGTTTTTCTTCCCGCCAGCGGGCACGAAGCCGTCGCTGGTGGTGACCGCCAGAAAAGCCGATCCTGCAGCTGCCGCGAAGCGGGCCGAGAGCGGGATCCGGATCATCACGGTGCCGGAGAACCGGTGGGATCGGGTCGATATCAAGTCGGTCGGCCTGTTGCCGAACGTGCTGGCCAAGCAGAAAGCCAAGGAAGCCGGCGCTCAGGAGGCCTGGTTCGTCGATGTCGACGGCACCGTCAAGGAAGGTGGATCGTCGAACGCCTGGATCATCACCGGGGATGGCGTGCTGGTGACGCGGCCGGCCGAGCACGGCATCCTGCGCGGCATCACCCGTACGACGCTGTTCGACGTGGCCGCCAAGCTCGGCCTGAAGATCGAGGAGCGCGGTTTTTCGGTGGCCGAAGCCAAGGCCGCGCGCGAGGTTTTCATCAGCTCCGCGACCACGATTGCCATGCCGGTGGTGGCGATCGATGGCGCTCCCGTCGCCAACGGCCACCCGGGCTCGATAACAGTTTCATTACGGCAGGCCTTTTTTGACGTTGCGGAAAAAAGTCCAGCCTGATAACCGCACAGATGGAATGAACATCAATATATCTCGTTCTGCTTGTCGTTACTGACGGCAAGATGGTGTTTGCGTGCTTGACATGTGCCGGCTAATTTGGCGCATTGGCCTGCAAACCGAAGGGGATCGGCGAAAGACAAGAACAATGGCGGAACGATCGCAAAATCTTCAGGACCTGTTCCTGAATTCAGTTCGCAAGAGCAAAAATCCACTCACCATCTTTCTCATCAACGGCGTGAAGCTGACCGGCGTGGTCACTTCGTTCGACAATTTCTGCGTTCTGCTGCGTCGCGACGGCCATTCCCAGCTTGTCTACAAGCACGCTATTTCCACGATCATGCCGAGCCAGCCGGTTCAGATGTTCGATGGTGAGGAAAGCCAGGGCGCCTGATTGGCACGTGAGAAAGACGCGGACCGCCGCGTTCGCGGAAAACCAGCACATCAGACCGGGACAGAGGCCAACGGCCCGACCCGGGCGGTGGTAATCGTGCCGGTGCTTACCCGGCAGCCGCGTGGCGACGACGACACCAACCGCCCCCGCCTGACCCGTTCCGCCGAGGCTCGTCGCGACGAGGCCGTCGGCCTCGCCAGCGCCATCGACCTCGACCTGGTCCACACGGCGGTGGTGACCGTCAACGATCCACGCCCGGCGACCTTGCTCGGCAGCGGCAAGGTGGCGGAGTTCGCTGAGATCGTCAAAGAGGGCCACGCGGAAGTGGTCATTGTCGATCATCCGCTGACCCCGGTACAGCAGCGCAACCTCGAAAAAGAGTTGAACGCCAAGGTGCTCGACCGCACCGGGCTGATCCTGGAGATTTTCGGCGAGCGCGCCCGCACCAAGGAAGGCACGCTGCAGGTCGATCTTGCCCATCTCAACTACCAGAAAGGCCGCCTTGTGCGGAGCTGGACCCACCTCGAGCGCCAGCGTGGCGGCGCCGGCTTTCTCGGCGGCCCTGGCGAGACCCAGATCGAGTCGGATCGGCGTGTGCTGCAGGACAAGATCACCAAGCTGAAGCACGAGCTCGAAACTGTGCGCCGCACCCGCGACCTGCACCGCGCCAAGCGCAAGAAGGTGCCATTTCCGGTAGTGGCGATCGTCGGCTACACCAATGCCGGCAAGTCGACTCTGTTCAACCGGCTGACCGGAGCAGGGGTGCTGGCCGAAGACATGCTGTTTGCCACGCTCGACCCGACGCTGCGCCGCGTGCGTCTGCCGCACGGCACGCCGATCATCCTTTCCGATACGGTCGGCTTCATTTCCGACCTGCCAACGCATCTGGTCGCGGCCTTCAGGGCGACGCTGGAGGAAGTGGTCGAGGCAGACCTCGTCATTCATCTGCGCGACATCTCCGATCCCGATACGGCCGCGCAGGCCGAAGATGTCGAGCGCATCCTTGCCGATCTCGGCGTCGATGCCCGCGATAGCAAGCGCGTCATCGAAGTATGGAACAAGATCGACCGGCTCGACGAGGGCAACCGGGCGCGGCTGCTTGCCGATGGTGCTGACGGCAAGAAGGCACCGCCGATCGCCATATCGGCGGTAACCGGCGAGGGCATCGATGCGCTGAAGGTGATCATCGAGACGATGATGTCGGGCGAACTGGAGACCTTCACCGTCACACTCAAGCCCGACCAACTCGGCGTCGTCGACTGGCTTTACCGCAACGGCGACATCATCTCGCGCGACGACAATGAGGATGGCAGCGTAACCGTCGCGCTTAAAGCTACACACAGCGCCCGGCAGGAGATCGAAAGCCGATTGCGCCGTCAAAACAACGGGTAGAGGCGTTTACTTCGCGCTTTTTGCCTGCCGCCAGAGCGCTTCCATCTCGTCCAGCGTCGCCTCTTCCAGGCTGTTTCCCGACGCTTGCAGCGTCCGCTCGACATAGTGGAAGCGCGACCGGAATTTTTCGTTGGTGCCGCTGAGTGCCGCTTCGGAATCAATTTTGAGGTGCCGGCCGAGATTGACGACCGCAAACAGCATGTCGCCGAACTCGTCCTTGATCGGCGCAGTGTCGCCTTTGGCCAGCGCCTCGCGTAGTTCGCCGATCTCCTCCTCGATCTTGTCGAGGATCGGCGCCGCCTCGCTCCAGTCGAAGCCGACGCGGGCGGCCTTTTCCTGCAGCTTGAGCGCCCGGGTCAGCGCGGGCAGGGCGACCGGCACGCTGTCGAGAAAGCCCTTGCCATGGTCTTCCGGGTCGAGCCCACGGGCGAGGCGCGCACTGCGCTTCTCCGCCTTTTCCTCTGCCTTGATCTTTTCCCACATGCCCTTGGCCATGCCGGCGCTGCGCGCCTTGTCGTCGCCGAAGACATGGGGGTGGCGGCGGATCATTTTTGTGGTGATGGCCAGGACCACATCGCCGAATGAAAATTCGCCGGCCTCCTCGGCCATTTGCGCGTGGTAGACCACTTGCAGCAGGAGATCGCCGAGTTCATCCCGCAGATCGTCCAGATCGCCACGCGCAATGGCGTCCGCCACTTCGTAGGCTTCCTCGATCGTGTACGGCGCGATTGTCGAAAAGTCCTGCTCGATATCCCACGGGCAGCCGGTTTCCGGCGCCCGCAGCGCTGCCATGATCTCGATCAGTCGGGAAATGTCTTTCGAGGGTTTCATCTGGGAAACGCTATCCTGTACACGGCTGTGCGGCCAACGGCTTCAGCCGGTGAGGGCGCCTTGTCCACAGACGGGCCGCCAGACCATGATACGAAAGTGGAAGCCGGTTTCCGGAAGATCCTAGTTAGCAAAAGCATCAGTCGAGCACGGAGACTATCGCCTTGGCGAGCGCATCCATGCCGTCCTCGGGCAGGCCGGCAACGTTGATGCGGCTGTCGCCGACCATATAGATGGCATGCTCGGCGCGCAGCCGCTCGACTTGCGCTTCCGACAGGCCAAGCCGGGAAAACATGCCGCGATGGCTGGCGACGAAATCGAAACGGTCGGAGTTGGACTGCCGCCGCAGCGCCTCGGCGAACTGGACGCGCAGCCGCAGCATGCGCAGCCGCATCTCTTCAAGCTCTGCCTCCCAGTCGGAACGCAATGCGGGGTCTTCAAGCACGATGCGCACCGCCGCCGCGCCGTGGTCCGGCGGCATCGAATACATGGCGCGCGCCGCCGACAGCATCTGGCCCATCGCCAAATCCGCCTGCGCGCCACCTTTCGCCATGATCAGCGCTGCACCGACTCGGTCGCGATAGACGGCAAAGTTCTTCGAGCAGCTGGAGGCAACGACCATTTCCGGAACTTTTGCCGCCAGAAGACGCAAGCCGGCGGCATCCGCATCAAGTCCCTCGCCAAAGCCCTGATAGGCGATGTCGACAAAGGGCAGCAGGCCGCGCTCAACGACAAGATCGGCAATGGCAGCCCATTGCGAGATGTCTAGATTGGCGCCTGTCGGGTTATGGCAGCAGCCATGCAACAATACGACGTCGCCAGGATTCGCGGTTCTCAATGCATTCAGCATGTCGTCGAAGCGAACCGCACCAGAAGCAGCGTCGAAATAGGGATATTCGCGTGTCTGCAGGCCAGCGGCGCGCATCACCGGCATGTGGTTCGGCCAGGTCGGATCCGACAGCCAGACCATCGCGTCGGTGCGGGTCCTTTTCAGCAGCTCTGCTACCAGCCGCAGCGCGCCGGAGCCGCCTGGCGCCTGCGCCGCACGAATGCGCGTCATGTCGGCGGCTGGGCCGAACACCAACCTGGCCATCGCCGCGTTGAAGGCGGTATCGCCGGCAAGGCCGAGATAGGTCTTGGTATCCTGGCCCTGCAACAGCCGCTTTTCGGCTTCGCGCACCGCGCGCATCACCGGCGTCTTGCCGTCGCGATCCGTATAGACGCCGACCCCAAGATCGACCTTGTCGGGACGCGGGTCGGCGCGATAGAGGCCGATCAAGGCCAGGATCTTGTCGGCAGGCGCGGGCTGGAGATTTTCGAACATCGATAAGGTTCCGTTGGCGGCGGAGTGATACGCAAACCGGCCGTGCTTTGCCAGCAGTTTCATATGCGCCAACTCGGCGCCGGTTTGCCTCGAAGGCGGCCGATACTATCTGGCGGGCGAGAGCGGGCCCGATATCTCCCAGGACGAGAACGCGGCGAGCCGTAAGAAAATTTCGGGGAGAGCGGGATTAACATCCCGACCTGCTCCGTAAACAGGACATGAAACGGCCGATGCCACGCTTCGATATTCTGGGACAGCTCGGTTCGCTGCGCCGCTATGCACGCTCGCTGACGCGCGACAGCGCCGATGCAGAGGATCTGGTGCATGATGCGCTGGTGCGTGCCTATGAGCGACGCGGCAGCTTCCGCTCCGGCGGAAATCTTCGCGTATGGCTGCTGTCGATCGTCCATAATGCATTCATCGACGGTCTGCGGTCCCGCAAATCCGAAGCAATGCGCATCGAACAGGCCGGCTATCTCGCCGAGGCGAATGTCCCGGCGCCGCAGGAACATTCGGTCCGTCTGGCGCAGGTGCGCGAAGCGTTTTTCGAATTGCCGGAGGAGCAGCGTTCGGCGTTGCATCTCGTCGCCATCGAGGGGCTTAGCTACAGCCAGGCCGCTGAGGTGAGTGGCGTGCCGCTTGGCACGCTGATGTCGCGCATCGGCAGGGCGCGTGCGGCCCTGCGCGAGATGGAAGACGCGGTGCCGGCACGCGCGAAAGGCCATCTGAAGATCGTCGGAGGTGGATCATGAACCAACTGCGCGATCCCGTCACCGACACTGATCTCGACGCCTATGTCGACGATCAGCTGGACGTGGCTCGTCGCATCGAGGTCGAGGCGTTCCTTTCGGCCCGCCCGGACGCGGCCGCGCGGGTGATGTCCGACTTACGGATGCGTGACGAATTGCGCGTGGCGCTTGCCGGATCGAAAGGCATGGCGCGGCCCGCGACGGCCGATGCTGCACGGCGGCTGGAGCGGGGATTGGCGCGCGGCCGCGTCCTTGGTGCTTTGCAGCGAGCTGCGGCAGTTGCTGTCTTCGTCGCTGCCGGCTGGCTTGCGAACGGGCTCATCGGACCGATATCGGTGACGGAAGTCGTCGCTTCGACCCATCCGCCGGCCTATGTGGAGGACGCGGTCCGGGCGCACCGCACGACGCTCGTGCGCGAGGCGATGTCGTCGCAACCCGAAGCACCCGGCTACAATGCCGACGAAATCCGCGCCGCGACGGCGATCGTGATGCCATCGCTGCCGGCGGACTGGACGGTCCGTGACGTGCAGATCTATCCATCGCAATTCGGACCGAGCGTCGAGATGGCTGTCGAGACGAAAGAGATGGGGCTGGTCTCGTTGTTCGCGATCAGGCCCGGAACATTCGACGTCGTCAAGCCGACCGTCGTTCCCTCGGGCGAAGTTTCCTCGGCTTATTTCCAGATCGGCGAGGTCGCCTACGCGGTCGTCGGACGCAGCGATGTCGGCGGTCTCGATCGCACGGCCGAAGCGCTCGCCAAAACGCTTTACTGATCGACCTGCAAGAAGGAGAACCACATGAACAATCTCGGATATATCGGGGCCGGAGCCCGAGCCGGAGCCGTCTACGATGAAGGCCTGCGCCGGCACATGCTGCGCGTCTATAACTATATGGGCCTTGGCCTCGTCGTTACGGGCGTGATCGCGTTCGTGGTGGCTTCCACGCCCGCTCTTTACGTGCCGATCTTCTCCACACCGCTGAAATGGGTGGTGATGCTGGCCCCGCTGGCCTTTGTGCTCTTGTTCTCGTTTCGGATGCAGGCGATGTCGGCAGCCGGCGCCCAGGCGATGTTCTGGGCATTCTGCGCGGTCATGGGCCTGTCGCTGGCTTCCGTGTTCCTGGTCTTTACCGGCACCAGCATCGCACGCACCTTCTTCATCGCCGCCACCATGTTCGGCGCGACCAGCCTTTACGGGTACACGACCAAACGCGACCTGACGCAGTTTTCGTCGTTCCTGATCATGGGCCTGATCGGCGTGGTGATCGCCAGCATCGTCAATATCTTCCTGGGCTCGACCGCGCTCCAATTCGCGATCTCTGTGATCGGCATCGCCGTCTTCATAGGCCTCACCGCCTGGGATACCCAGACGATCAAAGAGCAGTATGCGGAAAACTTCGGCGCGGAATCACAGCAGAAACTCGCTGTCTTCGGTGCATTCTCGCTCTATCTGAACTTCATCAACATCTTCCAACTGCTGTTGAACTTCACCGGCGAGCGCGAATAGCCGGCGTTGAACCAAGACCGGAGTTGGACATCATGGACAGAAACGATCAGCAAGCGATCGGACAGCTCTTCGAGAAGTTGGCAAGCGCCGAGCGCCAGGCGCCCCCGCGCGATGCCGAAGCAGAGCGCTTCATCCAGGACCAGATCACCCAGCAACCTGGGGCGCCATATTACATGGCCCAGACGATCGTGGTGCAGGAGCAGGCCCTGAACGCAGCTCAGGCGCGCATAGAAGAACTGGAGGAGCAGGCGCGGCAGCCGGCCGGCGGTGGACCGCTCAGCGGCTTCTTCGGCCGCAGCGGCGGCAGGCGCTCAGGCTCGGTTCCGCGGGTAGGGCGCACCGCCTCCGTTGCAACTGAAGGGCCGCAGGACACGCCACAGCGGGCAGGCGGCGGTTTTCTTGCCGGCGCCGCGCAGACCGCGATGGGCGTGGCGGGCGGCGTGCTGCTCGGCAACGCGATCGCCGGCGTGTTTGGCGGCAGCGAAGCGAAGGCAGCTGAACAGCCGACGCCGCAGCCGGACGAAGCCGATCAGGCAGGCGATGCCAGCTCCGACAATGGCGGTGACTTCGGTGATATGGAGTTCTGATGAGCGACCCAGACTGTGCCTGTACCGGCGCTGGGGACGATTGCGGGTAAGCATAGGCGAGATGGCGAGGGCAACATCCGGGAAGCGAGCCCTCGCCGGCGGCTAATAACCCAGGCGCTTCAGTTCAGCCTTGACCGCTGCGATCGTCTTGAAGCGGAAGTGCTTCGTTGTGCCGTCGCGCCAATGGCAGTCGCATGTGGCGTCGAACTTCCGGCTCGCTTTCAATTGAGTCAGCGCCTTCTGGCCTGGCTTGGGGCCATCGAAGATGCGAACTTCGTAGAGCGTCCCTTCGACATCGTAGTGCATCTGAGCCCAGGAAAGTATCACGATCAGTTCCTTTGCCGGGTCGTGGTCGGCGTTGGCGAGGCCGAGCGCGATGTCCGGTGTGTCGCCCTCTTGTTCACCGAGCGTGACCTGGATTGCGCGATATCTGTTGTCAGCTAGCCGTTGCAGCGCGACGAGCGGGCGTTCCGGATATTCCTCGGCGGTCTGGTAATCGACGAAGAGTGTCTGGAGGCCGTTCCAGCTCACGGCTGTGGTGTGCGGATCAGCATTGTCGGCGAACCCAACAACACGTTTGGCGAAAGCCAGGTCGTTCTCGCCTGGCGTACGACTGACATCCTGAGCTCGCGCATCGGTGAGCGCGCAGGCGAGGGTGAGGGCAAGACCTGCAAGCAGCGGAAGCGTCTTCATGATTCGCAATCCTAGCATGCCCGTTGCCCCACAGCGCTGTTGCGAACGTCTACGAGTGACCGGCCTGATCTCGCCGCCATCGGATGCTATAGGCGTAGTCGCATAAGATAGATTATGGAACTGGCGTAGCCGATTGGATGTGGCGTGAAGATAGCACTCCGCGAGATCCAAACCCGCGAACCCAGCCCTAAAAACCTCGCCCTTCACGCTGATTCGTAAGGGATTTCGATCGTCATGCCGTCATAAGCAGGCTCGACGTTGGCCGGCGTCTCGGCCATTACCGTGGCGTAGTCGAGCGGAACATGCATATGCGTCAGCACCGCGTTCTTCGGCGCCAGTCCTTCGATCCAGCCAAGCGCCTGGCCAAGCGACAGATGGCTCGGATGGACGGTGTATTGCAGCGCGTCGATGACCAGCATGTCCAGCCCGCGCAAACGCTTGGCGGTCGCCTCCGGAAAGTCGCTGACGTCAGGGCAATAGGCCAGCCCGCCGATGCGGAAACCCAGCGAGGTGATGTCGCCATGGAGCTGCAGCAGCGGTTCGAGGGTGAGGGCGCCGCCCTCGCCTGCGATCACCACCGGCCTGTGGTGGTCGATGATATGGGCGTTGACGATCGGCGGATACGAACTGCCTTGCGGTGTTTCGAAACAGTAGCGGAACGCCTCGCGTAGGCGCAGCATGGTAGCCTGATCCGCATGGATGTCGATCCGGTGGCGCTGCTCGAGCACGAAGCCGCGCAGATCGTCGATGCCGTGGATATGGTCGGCATGCGGATGTGTATAGACCACCGCATCGATGCGCTTGACGGATGCCAGCAGCATCTGCTCGCGGAAATCCGGGCCGGTGTCGATGACGACCGTGGTCCGGGCGCCATTCGCCGCGATCCGCTCGACAAGCGCTGCGGTGCGCGTGCGCCGGTTCCGGGGATTTGCGGGATCGCAATTGCCCCAGTCGCCGGTGATGCGTGGCGTGCCCGGCGATGAGCCGCAGCCGAGGACGGTAAGACGTAACCGGTCGCTCATGCGTCAGGCGCCCGTCGCGCTCGGGCGCGGCATTTTCCTGAACAGCCGGATGAAGTTATCCGTGGTGATGTCAGCGATCTCGGCATCGCTGACGCCGATCGTCTCGGCCAGCACCTTGGCTGTATGCGCGACATAGGCGGGCTCATTGCGCTTGCCGCGAAACGGGATCGGCGCCAGGTATGGCGCGTCGGTTTCGACCAGCAGACGGTCGCGCGGCACATCGGCGGCGACGGCGCGCAGCTCGGCGGAGTTCTTGAAGGTCAGGATTCCGGAAAACGAGACGTACCCGCCGAGCGCCACGCCGATCTCGGCCAGCCGGCGTCCCGACGAAAAACAGTGCAGGATGAAGGGGAAGGCGCCCTTCCCTGTTTCTTCTTCGAGGATATTAGCCATGTCGTCGTCGGCGTCGCGCGAATGGATGACCAGCGGCAGACCGGTCACGCGCGCCGCGGCGATGTGGGTGCGAAAGCCCTGCGCCTGTGCGTCGCGCGGCGCATGATCGTAGAAATAGTCGAGTCCGGCCTCGCCGATCGCCACCACTTTGCGATGAGCAGAGAGCCGCACCAGATCATCGACACTGACGTCAAGCTCTTCGGCCGCATTATGCGGATGGGTGCCGACCGAGCAATAGACCTCATCGAAAGTCTCTGCAATCTCAAGCACTTGGTTAAATCGCTTCACCCTCGTCGAGATCGTCACCATTCGGCCGATGCCGGCCGCTAGGGCGCGGGCGACGATGGCCGCCCGCTCTTCGGCGAAATCCGGAAAGTCGAGATGGCAGTGACTGTCGACCAGCATCAGGCGCTTGTACCCGTTTGCTCGACATAGCGTGGAAATACCGGTTCCGGCGCCGGCAGCGGCGTACCGGATACCAGCGAATGGCCTTCCGCGACATGCTCGAAATTACGGCTGCCGGCCGGCACCGCCAAAAGGTCTAGCAGCTTTGCCGCCGACTGCGGAATGAAGGGCTGGCACAGCAACCCGACACGCCGGATCACCTCAGCGGTCGTCCACAGTACCGTTTCCATGCGCGCCGGATCGGTCTTCTTCAGTGCCCATGGCTCCTGCCCGGCGAAATAGCGGTTGGCTTCGGCCACCACGCCAAAGATCGCCGCCAGAGCAAAGTGGATGCCCTGGTCGGCCATCGTCCTGCGCGCCGTGACAAGGGCGGTATCTGCCTGATCGAGGATCGCTTTGTCGGCATTGCTCAATTCGCCGCGCTTAGGCACCACGCCGCCGCAGTTCTTGGCGATCATGGACAGCGAGCGCTGCGCCAGATTGCCGAGATCGTTGGCGAGGTCGGCATTGGTGCGGTTGACGATTGCATCATGGCTGTAGCTGCCGTCCTGGCCGAACGGCACTTCGCGCATGAAGAAATAGCGCACTTGGTCGAGGCCGTAGTGCTCGATCATCGCGAACGGGTCGACGACATTGCCGACCGACTTCGACATCTTCTCGCCACGGTTGAACAGAAAACCATGCGCAAACACGCGCTTCGGCAATTCGATGCCGGCCGACATCAGGAATGCCGGCCAGTAGACCGCGTGGAAGCGGATGATATCCTTGCCGATGACGTGGACGTTCGCCGGCCAGAAAGACCATCTCTCATTGGTCGGATCCGGATAACCGGCGGCGGTGATGTAATTGGTTAGGGCATCGACCCAGACATACATCACATGCTTCTCATCGCCGGGCACCGGCACGCCCCATTTGAATGTGGTGCGCGAGATCGACAGATCCTTCAGGCCGGATTTGACAAAGCTGATGATTTCATTGCGCCGCTCCGCCGGTCCGACGAACTCGGGGCTGTTCTCATAGAGCGCGAGCAGTCTGTCCTGATAGGCGGAAAGGCGGAAGAAATAGCTCTCTTCCTCGGTCCATTCGACAGGCGAGCCGAGCGGTTCGCGGCGCACGCCGTCGTCACCGACCTTGGTTTCGGCCTCGTCGAAATAGGCTTCCTGCCGCACCGAATACCAGCCACTGTAGCGGTCGAGGTAGATGTCGCCATTCTCAGCCATGCGCGTCCAGATCGCCTGGCAGGCCTTGTAATGACGCTCTTCGGTGGTGCGGATGAAAACGTCGTTCGAGCAACCGGTCGCTTCGAGCATCGAGCGGAAGATCGCCGAGTTGCGATCGGCAAGCGCTTTCGGCGTCAGGCCTTCGGCGTCCGCCGTCTGCTGCATCTTCAAACCGTGCTCGTCGGTTCCCGAGACGAAGAAGACGTCCTTGCCATCGAGCCGCTGGAAGCGGGCCAGCGTGTCGCTGGCGATGACATTGTAGGCATGGCCGATATGCGGCTTGCCGTTCGGATAGAAAATCGGCGTCGTGACGTAGTATTTTTCGCGTGCCATGGATGAGCCGTCATGAATGTCTGAATGAAAGATGTCGCGGTGAGATATCGCATCGAAACGGCAATTGCCATCCGACGCCAATGTGGTGGCTTCGAAGTTCCTGCGATTGATTGGGAATCAATACTCAGGGGCTTCAAAAGCCACGCCAGCGGCCGTCACATTCGCATTGCAGAATTCAGGCGGTCGATCATGGTCAGGGCGTGCTGCTTTTTGTCGAGGTTGTAGGTCTCGGTTTCAGATATAGCGTTCAAAGCCGCGTGCCAAGTATCCGACAGCGTTTTGGCTCGCGCGAGATCGCCGACGAGCGCGGCCTGGCTGGCGCCGGCCGACAGCAGATCAAGCGCACGGCGATTGAATATCTCGAACGGGATCGCCTGGTCGCGGCCGGCGACCGCCTCGGCAAGACGGTAGGCCGCCGCGACATCTAACTTCTTGGACATCACCAGAGCGTCGAGGGTGGCGGCGATTTCGAGCCCGCCATACTGCGTCAACAGGATCGCATTGCGCGCGCTGCCCCCTGACCGCTCCGCCAGCGCCGCGCGCGCCGCAGGATCCTCCGGTGGAGGCGGCTCGATGCCCTCCAGAACCGTCATCAAGCTCTCGGCATCGAGCGGCGCCAACCGCACCATCTGGCAGCGCGACCTGATCGTCGGCAGCAGACTGCCCGGCGCATGGACGATGAGGATGAATAAGGTGCGCGCGGGTGGCTCTTCAAGATTCTTCAGCAAGGCATTGGCAGCATTGGTGTTCATGTCGTCGGCGGGATCGACGATAACCACCCGGTAGCTGCCGTCGTGCGAGGTCAGCGACAGAAAACGGCTGACCTTGCGGATTTCGTCGACCGTGACCACTGTCTTGAAGCTCTTGGTCTTGTCGTTCGCCGGGCGTGTAAGATGCAGCACCGAAGGATGCGCGCCGGTGGCGATCTGTCGAAACAGCGACGAAGCCGGATCTGGAACGGCAAGGCTTTCCGGCGCCTGCTCGAAGGCCGGGTGCTTCAACAGATGATGCGCCAGGTGAAAGGCCAGCGTCGCCTTGCCGATGCCAACCGGTCCGGCAAAGATCAGTGCGTGCGGCAGCTTTCCCGAGCGGTAAGCGGTGGCGAGCATGTTGGCCGCCTGCAGGTGACCGACAAGACGCGGCGTCTCGGATGGCTCGGGCACCCCGTCCAGCGTGTCGTGCTGTTCGGGCGCGATGCGTTCGAAAATCATGCTGGCGCCGCCTGCTTTCTTTGCGCCGGCATCATCCTCTCGAGAGCCGCGAAGACCGCGGCGGTAACAACATCCTCCACCGCATCTAGGTCGGCTGAGGCATCGACGACAACGCAGCGTTCGGGTTCAGCTGAGGCGATCGCGAGAAACGCCTCGCGCCGGCGTTGGTGGATGGCCAATGTTTCTTTCTCGAAGCGGTCCGGTCCGTCACTGCTGCCCCGCCGGGCGGTAGCGCGCCTTAGGCCCTCGGCGGGGTCGATGTCGAAGATCAGTGTCATGTCCGGCACCATGCCGTTGATGGCGACCTTCTCCAATGCGTCCATGAATGCCGGGTCGAGGCCGCCGGTGACGCCCTGGTAGACGCGCGAGGAATCCATGAAACGATCGCAAAGTACGACCGAACCGCGCTCGACTGCCGGCCGGATGACCTGTTCGACATGGTCGGAACGCGCAGCGGCGAAAAGCAGAGCTTCCATCTTGGGGCCGAACGGCTCGGCTGCGCCTGAAAGCAGGACATGCCTGACCGCCTCCGCGCCCGGCGAGCCACCCGGCTCACGTGTCACCAGCACATCGTATTTCTTGGCGCGCATCTTCTTTGCCAGCCGCTCGATCTGCGTCGACTTGCCTGCTCCTTCGCCGCCTTCAAAAGTGATGAAAAATCCGCGCGCCAAAGCCTTTGTCCATACTTCGGGGACCGTATAGTCCCGGCGGAAAAAAAGGTCCACCGCGACGGTGCTAACGCAGCCAGCCGACGGCCAGTTCCTTGGCGGCGTCGAGCGCGCGCTGCGGAAGCGAACCGACACCGATCGACTCGGCGGCAAACAGCGGCGTCTCCTGGCTCAGCGTATCGCCGATCCAGACGCGCAGCGTACCCACCGGCTGCCCCTCCTCCACCGGCGCTGCCACCGGTCCGTCATAGACGATCCTGGCGGTGAGCTTGTCGCGGTTGGTGATCGGCAGGAAGATCTGCACCGGTCCTTTTGCCTTTAACGCGACACCGGACTTGGCACCGCCAAAGACCTGGGCTTCGCCAACCACTTCGTCCTTGGCGAATACTTCAGTCTTCTCGAAGGAGCGAACGCCCCAGTCGAGCAGCTTTCGCGCTTCCTCAGCCCGCTCACGGTCGTTTGCCAGACCGCTCATCGCCGCGATCACCCTTGTGCCGTTGTGGCTGACCGAGCCGACAATGCCGAACCCGGATTGCTCGCTGGCACCGACCGCGAGCCCGTCGGCGCCTATGTCCATGGCCAGTAGCGGATTGCGGTTCCTCTGGGAAATCTTGTTCCAGGTAAAATCCTTCTGGCCGTAATAGCGGTAGAGATCCGGGTAGTTGCGCCAGATATGCAGCGCCAGAAGCGCGAGTTCGCGAACGCTCGTTTGCTGCCCATCGGCCGGCAGACCGGTGGAATTGACGAAAGTCGATTTCTGCAAGCCGATCTGGCGGGCACGCCCGGTCATCTGCGCCGCGAAATTTGCTTCGGACCCGGCCATCCCTTCAGCGATGACGATACAGCCGTCATTGGCCGCCTGCACGGTCACGCCCTGGATCAGGTCTTCCAGCCGGATCGTCGACTTGAGCTTGGCGAACATGGTCGATGTCCCCGAAGGAGCGCCGCCTTTGCGCCAGGCGTTCTCGCTCACCACGAAGGTGTCATCGAGCGTCATGCGCCCTGATTTGATGGCGTCGAAAGCCACTTCCATCGTCATCAGCTTGGCCAGCGAGGCCGGAGGGATCAACCTGTCGGCGTCCTTGGAAAACAGCACGGTTCCGGTTTCGGCATCGATCATGAAGGCCTGGGCGGCCTTGGTCTCGAAAAGCTGAGCTGAGGCCTGCGCAAGCGAGAGCAGCAGCAGGCCGAGCGCCACAAGCCCGGTGAAAGGGTGAAAAGATTTCATCAGGTTCGACCAATGAGCCGGCGCTTTTGCAAGTTGGCAGAAGCTATCAGGCTTTTGCCTGGCGGATCAATCGCGCGCGAAAAAACCAGGCAGCCCCAAGCTCAGTTGCGTACAGCAAGCGCATCCGGCGCACCATGCGACCACGCTGCCTGCAGCATCTCGTCCAGGCTGCCACGACCGTCGGCAAAGAGGTTGACCGAGTACCAGTCCTTGCCTTCAAGTTCCGAGCGCTGGATTTCGGTCTTGCCGAAGCTGGAAAGCTGGGCCGCCACACGCTCCGCTTCGGCGGCATTCTCGAATGAACCCGCCGCGACATAGGCGGTGGGCGACCCGGCTGGAGGGGCTTGCCGCTTCCACGGTTGAAGAAGCTCGGCGGACGACATGCCGGTGCGATCCAGCCCGGCAAACGCGTTAGAGGCGCGCTGCACGCGCTCGTCGGCGTAAGACAGCGACGCCATGGTGAACGGCGATTGCGCCGGCAGGTTGATCTCCGGACGCTCCGGCACGATCGGGCCGAAATCGGGCAGTACAATGTCTCCCGAAGCAGATGCTTGCACCGCCATGACAGGCCGTGCATCGGATCCCTGCCCGGAATTCGTCAGCTGACCGGGGAACGGCAAGGCAGCAGCGCTCACCGGCAGGCTTGGCGACGGCCCATTCATCGCGACCATGACGCCGCTGGGCAGAGCGTCCGACGGATCCGGCGCCCTGTTGCCTGGACGATACGAAGCCACCAGATACTGCCCGTCATTGCCTTCGAGCGGCGCACGGCCGACATATTCAACCTTCACCTCGGCCGTACCGACATTGGCATAATCGAGCATTTCAGCAGCGCGCTTCGACACATCGATGATGCGTCCATCATGATAGGGCCCGCGGTCGTTGACGCGCACGATCACCGAGCTGCCGGTCTTCATGTTGGTGACCCGCGCATAGCTCGGCAGCGGCATGGTCGGATGCGCCGCCGTCAGATCTGCCATGTCGTAGACTTCGCCGTTGGCCGTCAACCGGCCGTGGAAGGCCTCACCGTACCAGGATGCGAGGCCAACCTTGGCGTAACGTTTGTCTTCCTTCGGATAATACCACTTGCCGCGCACCTGATAGGGCTTGCCGAGCTGGTCGCGTCCGCGAGACGTCTTGAACATGACGCGCGGGCTGGCTTTCACGCCGTATTCGGCTTCGGAAAAATATTCCTTGGAGCGAGGTTTCTTGTTGACCATCGCCTTTTGCTGCGGCCCGGCACATGCTGCAAGAAAGGCTGCCGACAAGGCCAACAGCGCGAAAGCGGAAGCGCGACGAAGACGCGGGCGCGCCGTGGTCTGCATATTTTGATTGTCCCCTATAGCATCGACGAAGGCACCGCAGCATGAACGTCAGCGATGCCAAAGCAGCCACTCCAGAAACGCCGGCGACGCCCTACCCCAATCCTTTTTGTGCGCAGGAATTGTTTATCACCGTATTAACCGATTGTGGTCGGAACCGGGCGAGATTGTGGCACGGACCGCTTCGCTGATCGGCATGAAAATCATCGCTTATCGATCAGAAACGCTCGTTGGTGGCGCACTTTGCCCCTGGCTTGGCGTGGCTGCGAGCGCAGATTCAGGGACCGAAGATCACAAGTTCGGTGAACGTCAGATCTCCAGGTGCGGGTGGTCTGGGACCTTTGAAGTATTTCAGCCCCTTGTTGGGGCGGTACCATCCCACCAAGCCTGGAATCGGCTCCTTGGCGTCGACAAAGCAAACCAGGATTCCGCTTCGCAAGAGAAAGCGCCCCATCGCGCCGGCGCAGCGGCCCAAATCCGCAAGCGAGCGGCAATAGATGACCTGATGGCATCGGATAACACCGTGCAACATTCGGCGCGGCATCAACACCAGGGGGAACGCTACTCCGTCGCAAATGCAGATCAACGACAGGCAGCCCAGCGCGGCGTGTTCCGAGAGTATGTATCTCTCACTCTCGGGCAGCATCGCCAATTCCGGGAGATCGGGACGCACTTCGACCACGCGACATGACCGCTGCGCCGAACTTAAAGCCGGCAAGAAGGTAAATTGTCCGCTGGAGAAGAGCCGAAAGCCGAGCGCCCGGTTGGCTTTCAATGTCGCTTGTGCAGGCGAAATGTTCGTGTAGGTCACGTCCTTCCGCTTGAGAACCGCCGCAACCAACATGGCGCCATAGGGACGGAAATCTGCATCGACTGACCAGCTTGAAAGATTGCAGCGAATTTCCTCGCTCTCCGACCCGTGATAGCGAGCATAAAGGGTGAGCACGACGCCGACGATCCGACCGGCATGCTCCAAAGCAAAGCCATATTGTGGGAACTCGGCAACCACAGGCCGCTGCGACAAGCGGGTCAGAGCGTGTATCCAGTAACTCCGATTACGCGCCGGAAAGCCCCTGCACAGGCAATCAACCACTCCCTCCCAGTCGGTTTCGCGGACTGGTCTACAGCGAAGACCGGGCGGGAGAGCGCCAAGTACGGCCAAAATCAACTCCAGAATACGATTTACTTACATGTGCCTAACGCGCCCAACATATCAGCGCTCAACGATTAATAGTCCGTGCGGGTTTTAAAAACGATTTTCCACACTCAGCACAAACACAGCTCGCCATGACGCTGCTCACCGCCCTGGATCGCGCCGAAAGGTGCGGCCGCCACGGTTGACTTGGCGCTGAATGCGGCTTTACAGGAATGGAGCGCGAACCGGTCGGGGAACGTCCTGGTGCCAATCCGGTACCGACAACTCGAACCCGCTCCTCTCGCGATATCCTAAGTGATTGAAAAATCACCTTGGAGGGATGGCCGAGCGGTTTAAGGCACCGGTCTTGAAAACCGGCGTGGGTGCAAGCCCACCGTGGGTTCGAATCCCACTCCCTCCGCCATATCCGTCTTCAATCCTGCAGGCATGACGTCGAGTTTTCCGCTCGTCGGATTCTCGACTGCCTGGGTTTAACAGGCCGGTCCGCTTCGGGGCGACCGCCGCTTTGCCCCATGCAGCGCACCACCTCTCGCGTCGCTGAAATGCAACAGGTGCTGATCGTGGCAACGATACCAAAGTACCGGTGATACTATTGCGTAATCAACAACCTGCCACAAAGCGAAGACTGTCACCCGCCGCGCAGCCGCGCTTCGTCGGGTTGATTTCTCCGCCCGAATATGATGCTTCTCCCGCCCATGAATAAACTATTTTCTGCGGTCCTCGCATGGACGATAGTGGCTTGGCCGGCCAGCGCAATGGACAGCGCATTGCGCGCCGGCCTGCTGAAACTCGATCCGCAAACCCGGCTGGAGCAGCGATGCGACGCCGAAATTCTCGACCGGATTACCCGCGACGACCACAAATACAAAGCCGATCGTGTCGTCGCCTACGCTTTTGCGACGCCCGAAATGGGCGCCGATGCGATCAAGAGCCCGGGTGCTGCGTTTCGCAGCAAGGGACAGTGGTACCGGCTGAAATTCAAATGCGAAACAGCGCCGGACCATATGGAAGTCCTGCAGCTCCGCTATCGGATCGGTGATGAAATTCCGGAAAGCGACTGGCCCAAATACAATCTCTATAACTAGGCATTCGCGACCTGTGGCCGCATTTTGCCGGTGTTCGGGCCGATCGTCGCAAACTCTGTATATTGCCGCAATAACGGGCGGTTTGCCGACCTTGTTCCAACCAGTCCCTTGACGCGCAGGAACCATACACGTTAGGCCCTCCAGGCATTCGACGCGAACGGTCGGCCAACCAGCAAGGGACTTCCAGTCGATGGAAATTTTCACTGCCGCGGGCTTCTCTGCCCTGCTCCAGGTCATCGCCATCGACCTCGTGCTTGCAGGCGATAACGCCATCGTCATCGGCTTGGCCGCGGCGGGCTTGCCGGTCGAGCAGCGCAAGAGAGCGATTCTCATCGGCGTGGTGGCGGCGACGGTGCTGCGTATCGGTTTTGCTGCGATCACCGTCACCCTGTTACAGATTGTCGGCCTGCTGCTGGCCGGCGGCATCTTGCTGCTGTGGGTGTGCTGGAAAATGTATCGCGAGCTGCGCACGTCGTATGCCGACGAGGTGGAGGCGACCGAAGCGCTGTCCAATTCCGATATCAACAGCGATGATATGGTGGCCGGCAAGGCGCGCAAGAAGACCTTGGGTCAGGCGGCATTGCAGATCGTCATCGCCGACGTGTCGATGTCGCTCGACAACGTACTGGCGGTCGCCGGCGCGGCGCGCGATCACTTCCAGGTGCTGGTGATAGGCCTCGTCCTGTCGATCGCGCTGATGGGCCTTGCCGCGAGCTTCATCGCCAAGCTGCTGCACCGCCATCGCTGGATCGCCTATATCGGCCTTTTGATCATCTTTTATGTCGCACTCGATATGATCTACCGGGGCGCGGTGGAAGTCTTGCCGCATGTCAGCAGTGCGGTGAGCTGACACGCCGACTCGAATTCTCATCGGCCGGCCTTTCAGCTTCGGCGAGCCTTCGGCGACGCTGGCGGTTGCGTTTCGCCGCAGCCGCTGCCCATACCAATGCCGCGACAAGTGTGATACTGCGCCGCCAATCCTGAAAATCCGGAAAAGCTTAGATGTCCGCCCCTCGCGTCAGTTTCGTCAGCCTTGGATGCCCGAAAGCCCTTGTGGATTCCGAGCGCATTATCACCCGCCTGCGCGCCGAAGGCTACGAGATCGCCCGCAAGCACGACGGCGCCGACCTGGTCGTCGTCAACACCTGTGGCTTCCTCGATTCGGCTCGCGACGAATCGCTCAACGCCATCGGCTCCGCACTTTCGGAGAATGGCAAAGTTATCGTCACCGGCTGCCTCGGCGCCGAGCCGGACGTCATCCGTGAAAGACATCCGAACGTCCTCGCCATCACCGGACCACAAGCTTATGAAAGCGTGATGGCGGCGGTGCATGAGGCTGCCCCCCCGAGCCATGATCCCCACATCGACCTTTTGCCGCCGCAAGGGGTCAAGCTCACGCCGCGCCACTATGCGTATCTCAAGATTTCGGAAGGCTGCAACAACCGCTGCACCTTCTGCATCATCCCGGCGCTGCGTGGCGACCTGGTATCGCGGCCGGCCGCCGACGTGTTGCGCGAAGCCGAGAAGCTGGCCAAGGCCGGGGTCAAGGAGATCCTCGTCATCTCGCAGGATACCAGCGCCTACGGCATCGACATCAAATACCAGACCAGCATGTTCGGCGATCGCGAAGTGCGGGCGAAATTCCTCGATCTATCGGAAGAACTGGGTAAGCTCGGTGTCTGGGTGCGCATGCACTATGTCTATCCCTACCCGCATGTCGCGGACGTCATTCCACTGATGGCCGAGGGCAAGATTCTTCCCTATCTCGATATCCCATTCCAGCACGCCTCGCCGCAGGTGCTGAAGAACATGCGCCGGCCCGCTCATGGCGAAAAGACGCTCGAGCGCATTCGCGGCTGGCGCGACGTCTGCCCGGACCTTGCCATCCGCTCCACCTTCATCGTCGGCTTCCCCGGCGAGACGGACGACGATTTCGAGATGCTGCTCGACTGGCTGGACGAGGCCAAGATCGACCGCGCCGGCTGTTTCAAATACGAGCCGGTCAGAGGCGCCCGCTCCAACGAGCTCGGCCTCGAGCAAGTGCCGCAGGAGATCAAGGAAGCCCGCTGGCACCGCTTCATGCAGCGCCAACAGAAGATTTCGGCAACGCAGCTAACCAAGAAAATTGGCAAGCGCCTGCCGGTCCTGATCGACGAGGCGCATGGCAATTCGGCCAAGGGCCGGACCAAATACGACGCGCCCGAAATCGACGGCTCGGTCCATATCCAGTCGCGGCGGCCACTGCGCGCCGGCGACATCGTCACGGTCAAGATCGAGCGCGCCGACGCTTACGACCTTTACGGCTCAGCAGTCTGATATTCCGTCCAAAATGAAAAAGGGCGCCACGTGGCGCCCTTTCGTTCGATATGTTTCCGACCGCCTACTGCGGCAGCTTGTCGTCGACGCCCTTCACGTAGAAATTCATGCCGAGCAACGTGGCGTCGTCGGCGACCTCGCCCTCCTTCAGCCAAGGTGTGCCGTCCTGCTTGGCGATCGGCCCGGTGAAGGGGTTCCAGCCGTCGGCGATCTTCTTGGTGGTGGCTTCGGCCATCGCCTTGACGTCGTCGGGCATGTTGGTGAACGGCGCCAGCTTGACGGCGCCGTCCTTAATGCCGAGCCAGACATTGTCTGGCTTCCAGGTGCCGTCGAGCGCCGCCTGGACCCGGCTGATGTAGTAGGGACCCCACTCGTCGGTCAGCGCGGTCAGCTGCGCGTGCGGCGCGAACTTGATCATGTCGGAGGACTGCCCGAAGCCGTGCAGCTTGCGCTCCTCCGCCACCTGCAAGGCAGCGGTCGAGTCGGTGTGCTGGACGACGATATCGGCGCCCTGGTCGAACAATGCCTTGGCAGCATCGGCCTCCTTGCCCGGATCGAACCAGGAGTTCACCCACACGATCTTCGCCTTGAAGTTCGGGTTGATCGACTGTGCGCCGAGCATAAAGGAATTTATGCCCATCACCACTTCCGGGATCGGGAAGGAAACGATGTAGCCGGCGACGCCCGACTTCGATTGCTTGGCGGCGATCTGGCCAAGCACGTAACGGCCTTCGTAGAAACGCGCATTGTAGATGCCGAGATTTTCGGCGGTCTTGTAGCCGGTGGCGTGCTCGAACATCACCTTGGGGAATTTCTTGGCGATCTTCACTTCCGGGTCCATGAAGCCGAAGGACGTGCCGAAAATGATCTTGCATCCCTCGCGCGCCAGGCGCTCGAAGGCGCGGTCGGCATCGGGGCCTTCGGAGACGTTTTCGAGATAGGCGGTCTCGACCTTGTCGCCGAGTGCCTTTTCCACCTCGAGGCGGCCTTGGTCGTGCTGGTAGGAGTAGCCGAAATCGCCGATCGGGCCGGTGTAGACCCAGCACGCCTTCAGCTTGTCCGCCGCCTCGGCTGATGCCGCCAGCGACAATGCGGCCGTCGCCGCCATCAGGGCAATAAGCAGTTTTTTCATTGTGTTACCTCTCTGAGTTAAGCCTTGGAGCTTCCGTCTTTTTGTTGTCAACGATCCGGAACGAATGGCTGGCCCAAGGAGGCCGGCGTGTTCATCATCGTCAAACGCTTGTTGCGCGAGATTAGAACGAGAACCACGACGGTTGCCAGATAGGGCAGCGAAGAAAGCAGTTGCGAGGGAAACGATTTTAAGAACGCAATTAACTTGTAGAGCAACCAGGGCGCGTCGACGAAGTCCTGCAGATTTATGGCTTGGACGTGAAGCTGGCCAACCCAGATCGCGCCGAAAATATAGGCGCCGGCCAGCACCCGCCAGGGCCGCCAGGAGGCGAAGACGACCAGAGCCAGCGCGATCCAGCCGCGGCCGGCGGTCATGTTCTCCACCCATTGCGGTGTGTAGACCAGCGATAGGTGACCGCCGGCGAGGCCGGCACAAGCGCCGCCGAAAATCACTGAGAGATAGCGGTAGCGGATGACATGGATGCCAAGCGCATGGGCGGATGCATGGCTGTCGCCGATCGAGCGCAGCGTGAGCCCGGTGCGGGTCTTGAACAGGAACCACATGACGGCGGCGGTCAGCGCGATCGAGATGTAGAAGATTGGATCCTGGCCGAACAGCAGCCTGCCAACGACCGGGATTGCGGTCAGGCCGGGAATATCGAGGTTTGGCAGCCTTTCGCCGGGCTGGCCGACAAAATTCGTTCCCATCATGCCGGAAAGGCCGAGGCCGAGCAGTGTCAGCGACAGGCCGGTGGCCACCTGATTGGTGGCCAGCGACAGCGTCATGACGGCGAACAGCAGCGAGAACACTGCCCCCATGGTGATTGCCGCCAACAGCCCTATCCAAGGCGAGCCGGTGAGATAGCCGGCGCCGAAACCGCCGACGGCACCCATGATCATCATTCCTTCGACGCCGAGATTGAGCACACCCGAACGTTCGACCACTAGTTCGCCGATCGCCGCGATCAGCAGCGGCGTCGCCGCCGTAGCGATGGTCAAGAGGATGTTGACGGTGATGTCCATCAGCGGGCTTCCTCCAGCTTCGGCCCTGCCTCGAGCTTCGGCGCGGAAAAGCCGGTCAGGCGAATGCGGTAATGGATGAGCGTGTCGCAGCCGAGCACGAAGAACAAAAGCATGCCCTGGAACACGCGCGCCACCTTGTCGGAGATGCCGAGCGCGCTTTGCACTGCCTCGCCGCCCAGATAGGTCAGCGCCAGCACAAGGCCTGCGGCGACGATGCCGAGCGGATTGAGCCGGCCGAGAAATGCCACGATGATAGCGGTAAATCCGTAGCCGGGCGAGATCACCGGCTGCAATTGTCCGATGGCTCCCGAGACCTCCGAAATCCCTGCAAGTCCGGCCAGTGCGCCCGACAGCAGGAAGGCAAAGAAGACCATGCGGTTAAGGCCAAACCCGGCGAAGCGCCCTGCCCTCGGGCTTGAGCCGAGCACGCGGACCTCGAAGCCTTTCAGCATACGGCTCATCAGGATCCAGATCAGTATCGCCGCGATCAGCGCGAAGACAAATCCCCAGTTTGCCCGGCCGGATTCCGGGAGGAGTTCCGGCAGTATCGCCGAGTCGTTGAACTGGATGGTCTGCGGGAAACCATGGCCCTGCGGATCGCGCCACGGCCCGCGTACGAGCCAATCGAGGAAGAGCTGGGCGACATAGACCAGCATCAGGCTGGTCAGGATCTCGTTGGTGTTGAAGCGCGTCTTCAGCAGTGCCGGGATTGCAGCATAGGCGGCCCCACCGACCATGCCGAGCAGAAGCATCAGCGGCAGCACCAATGGGCCTTCGAACTGCGGAAACAGCACGGGGATGATCGAGCCGACAATGCCGCCCAGGATGAACTGGCCTTCGGCGCCGATGTTCCAGATGTTGGCCTTGTAGCAGACCGACAGTCCGACCGCGATCAGGATCAGGGGGGCGGCCTTGATCGCCAGCTCATGCAACTGCCAGACCTGGCTGATCGGTTCGATGAAGTAGATGCGGAACGCGGTCAACGGGTTGACGCCGAGCAGCGCGAACATGATGGCACCGGCAATGATCGTCAAAACGAAAGCGATGAAAGGCGAGAGTGCCGAAAACAGCATCGAGCGCTGCGGGCGTTTTACAAGTTCGAGGCGCATCAGGCCGTCTCCAGCGTATGTTCGGCATGACCGGGTTCGGCGCCGCCCATCAGCAGCCCGATTTTCTCGAATGTCGCTTCAGCTATCGGTAGCGGCTTCGACAATTCGCCATTGTGCATGACCGTGATCGCATCGGAAATCTCGAACAGCTCGTCGAGGTCCTGGCTGATCACCAGCACCGCCGAGCCGCTGCGCGCCAGTTCGATCAGCGCCTGGCGGATGTGGGCCGCCGCACCCGCGTCGACCCCCCAGGTCGGCTGATTGACCACCAAGACGCTCGGCCGGCGGTCGAGTTCGCGGCCAACGATGAATTTCTGCAGATTGCCGCCCGAAAGAGCCGCAGCCTCCGGATCCGGCGCGCTCTTGCGCACGTCCATTGCCTTTATGATGCGCTGGGCAGCGGTATGGATCGCATCGCCCTTGACCATTCCACCGGCGCCGACAAACATCTTGCCATCGGTGGCGTGGCGCGACAGAAGCAGGTTCTCCGAAAGCTTCATGCGCGGTGCTGCGCCATGGCCGAGCCGCTCTTCCGGGACGAAGGCAGCGCCCATCAGACGCCTGCCGGTGATGGTGAGGCCGCCGGCATCCTTGCCGCGGATGCGGACCGAGCCGGCATCCTGCTGCAGCACCTCGCCGGAAACGGATTCGAAGAATTCGCCCTGGCCGTTGCCGGCCACACCGGCAATGCCGATCACCTCGCCGGCGCGGACCTCGAGATTGATGTTCCTGAGCGGGATCGAGAACGGGGTCGCCGGCTTGCGGGTGAGTTCGCGGATTTGAAGCAGCACCGGCGCGGTCTCGATACCCTCGGCCGGCGCCCGCACCACGGCCAGCACCTCGTTGCCGACCATCATCCGCGCCAACGAAGACGCGGTTTCCTGGCGCGGATTGCAATGGCCGACCACCTTGCCGTGACGCAGCACGGTGGCGCGGTCGCAGATCCGTTTGACCTCTTCCAGCCGGTGCGAAATGTAGAGGATGGACTTTCCTTCCGAACGCAGCCGTTCGAGCGTCTCGAACAACTTATCGGCCTCCTGCGGCGTCAGCACCGAAGTTGGTTCGTCGAGGATGATAAGTTGCGGCGTCTGCAGCAGGCAGCGGATGATTTCGATGCGCTGACGCTCGCCGACCGACAGATCACCGACCAGCGATAGCGGATCGAGAGGCAGGCCGTAACTGTAGGAGAGCGCCCTCGCCTTGGCCGCGATCGTGCTGATCGGCGAGCCGTCATCCAGCGACAGCGCGATGTTCTCCGCCGCCGTCAGCGCTTCGAACAGGGAAAAATGCTGGAAAACCATGCCGATGCCGAGCTTTTTTGCGGTGCCGGGGCTGGTGATCCTGACCGCCTGGCCATTCCAGAAAATCTCGCCGGAATTCGGTTCCAGCGATCCAAACAGCATTTTCACCAGGGTCGACTTGCCGGCGCCGTTCTCGCCAAGCAACGCATGGATCTCGCCCTTGGCGATGTTGAGATCGACATGGTCGCACGCCGTCAACGTGCCGAATATCTTTGTGAGGCCGCGAACCTCAAGCAGGTTTGCGCCGTCCTGATCTGCACTCACGGTGCCTCCATCTGGTTTGCCAGACATGTTCTGTGTTCCCGCAAGCATCGTATGCGCGGGCTGCTCTCTACGGTAAGCGCCTCACGACTTGAAAGAGCTTCAAGAATTTCAGCGGAAACTCAAGCGGTAAAAAGCAGTTCGCAAGAACGGCGGCGTCGGCGGCCCGAAACTGCGGGCGCCTAAGGGATAAGTATTGTTGTCCCGGTGGTCCGGCGCCCTTCGAGATCGGAATGCGCTTTGCCGGCCTCGCTGAGCGCGTAACGCTGGTTGATCTTGATCTTGACGGCGCCGCTGAGCACCACACCGAACAAGGCGGCGGCGGAAGCCTCGAGGTCTTCGCGCCTGGCATTATAGACGAACAGTGTCGGCCGCGTTGCGAACAGCGAGCCCTTCTGCGCCAGCAACGAGATGCTGAAGGGCGGGATCGGCCCAGACGATTGACCGAAGCTGACGAAAGTGCCGAGCGGCCGCAGGCAATCGAGCGAGGCTGGAAATGTGTCGTTGCCGACTGAATCGTAGACAACGTCGCATTTCTCGCCACCGGTGATAGCGGCAACGCCGGCCACGAAATCCTGTTCGCGATAGTTGATCACGTGGTCGAAGCCATGCGCCTTGGCGAGCTCGATCTTGTCGGTGGAACTCGCCGTGCCGATCACTGTCGCGCCGAGATGCTTGGCCCATTGGCCGAGGATCAGCCCGACACCGCCGGCCGCCGCATGAAACAGGATCGTGTCGCCGGCTTTCACCTTGAATGTACGGCGCAACAGATATTCGGCGGTCATGCCCTTTAGCATCATGGCTGCGGCCTGTTCGTCGCTGATGCCGTCCGGCACCTTCACCACGCGGTCGGCGGCGATCACGCGCTGCCCGGCATAGGCGCCGGTCGTCACGGCGTAGGCGATGCGATCGCCGGGTTTGAGCCAGTCGACATCCGAGCCGACATCCAAGACCACGCCGGCCGCCTCGCCGCCAGGGATCAGCGGAAATCCGCCCTGCGGCGGATAAAGGCCAGAGCGATAATAGACGTCGATGAAATTGAGACCGATCGCGGTATGCTTGACCAGGATCTGTCCCGAGCCCGGCTGCCCGGGATCGGCATCCTCATAGGTCAGGACCTCCGGGCCGCCATGGGCATGGATGCGGATCGCTTTGGACATTTTCTGGCTCTCTTGGGATCAGGCTTTCTTATCCGGCTTGGCGCCGAGATTTGGGAAGAACTGCATGATAGCGCCGATGCAAGCGAGGTAAAGCCCGGTGACCGTAATCCCGATCTTGATGAAATCGCTGACCTGCTCGCCCAGCACGCCGATCTGGTCGTAGAAGGAGGCAAGTGCGGCCTGCGCCAGCGCCAGCGCGCCGAAAGCGCACCAAAGCAGCGTCATACCGAGATTGATTGGCCGCAGCCGCTTCACCCGCACCGGATGGATGAAATTGATCGGCACGAAGGTGAGAATGCCGGCCACCACGACCACGGCGAAAGAAACCCATTGTCCGGGCTCGATGACGAACAGCGTGAACACCACCATGTTCCAGACGACCGGAAAGCCCTTGAAGAAATTCTCCTTCGTCTTCATGCCGGTATCGGCATAGTAGATTGCGCTCGACACCACGATGATCGCCGCCGACAGGAACGACAGGCGCTCGCCCATGAAGCCGCGCTGATAGAGCGCGAAGGCCGGAATCAACACGTAGGTCACGTAGTCGATGATGTTGTCGAGCAGTTCGCCCGACCAAGTCGGCAGGATTTCCTTGACATCGAGCTTCCTGGCGATCGGCCCGTCGATGCCGTCGACGAAAAGCGCCAGCCCCAGCCACCAGAACATCGCCGTCCAGCGCTGCTCGCTTGCTGCCACCAGCGACAGAAACGCCAGGAATGAGCCCGACGCGGTCAAGAGATGGACCGAGAACGCCCGCGCCTGAGGCCATGTGACTTTCTTCTTCGGCCGCGGAATCCGGTCGGCGATTTTCCTGGCCGTCGTCTTCTTGCTCACGGGCCCCGCCAGTCCAGCTTGCAGATTTCGGCCGAACGGCCAGCAAAGTTCCAGTTGCGGCCAAAGGCCCGCATTTTGCTCTTGTCGGATTTGGCGACGATGATTTCCGGCGCAATCCAGTATTCCGAATTGCTGATGACCGTATCCTTGTCGCGATCCTTGCCGGTGATTGGCGTCACCGCACCATCGATGATCTTCGGTATCTGAAAGATGCGTGTTTTCTCACGCGTCTCGTAGGTGATCGGCACCTGCTCGGCACCGAGGAACTGTCCGACAAGGATGGAGAGCAGCGATGTGGTTCCACCGGCCTTGCCGGTGAATATCTTCGTCAGTCCCTTCATAGCGTAAACCGAGGCGCGCTTGTCGATGAACAGGCCCGCCGTCCAGTTGCCGCGGCTCATATAACCGGGGATTTCCATGACCAGCCCAAGATTGAGGCCGGACAGGTCGACCTCGCCGAAATGGCCGGCATCGATCCGGAACCCCGCCCAGGTTTGGCAATAGCCTTCCGTAGGCGGATGATTGCCGAGCGACAGAACGCAAGGGCAAAAAACCGTGCAATTGCAGGAAAGGATGAGCTCTCCCTTCATTGCCCAGTTTTGATCTGTCATCGAATTCTCCCCCCTCATGCCGAGACTACTAGTAGCGCAGCTGCCCAGACAAGCAGTATCGCACCGCCCAACCGCGTCGGCAGATTGCCTGCCGTCTGTTTTTCGACCAGGCTAAACAAGCCGACCAGCGCCATCCAGAACACGTTCATCACACCGACGGCAAACATTACCAGCATCAGCGCCCAGCAGCATCCAAGGCACCACAGGCCCTGCTCCATACCGAGCCGGAAAATGCGAATGGGCCTGGCGCTCCAGTTGGCGAACAGGACCGAGAACGGATTTCTGCACTTCTCCAGACAGGCTTCCTTCAGCCAGCTGAACTGATAGAGACCAGCGATCGACAGCGCGGCTGCTCCGGCAATTCCAAGCAGCGGATCGAGCATCTGCCCGGATGACACGAATGCATGGACTGCGAGCGTCAGGGCAGCGAATATTGCCGAGGCGGCAAGCCAGACGCTCAAATATCCAGCGACCAGGATCAGCGGATGGGCAACGGGTTCCCCCTTGATCCGGGCGGTATCTGCGATCTCGCAATAGGTGCGGATCATCGGCGCCGCGGAGGGCAGCATGGTCGCGATGGCCATCAACAGCCACATCGCGGTGAGTGCCCCGCCTTGCGCGCCTACGCTTGCGCGAAGCGGCGCCGGCGCAAGGCAAAGGGCGAAGAAACGCGCAAGGAAATCCGGCAGCGGCAGTTGCGGCAGGTATTCCAGCACGGCGTCGCCGGGTACATCGGCGCCCGGGAGCCGGCTCACCGCCCCCCGAACTGCCATTGCGCCGAGAAGGAGCCAGGCAACGGCGATGCCCATGCCGGCAACGACGCCCACCGTCAGTCGAGGGCTGCATGCAACGCTCGCCATCGCGCGGCCGGTGCCGTCGAGGTGGCTGAAATCGTCTTGTTGGCCGGTCATGGCAACCGAATGGGCCGAATCGCCGCGTTGATCAAGCCGCATCACCTGACCTATATGGACCAGCAGGTCGGACGGGCCTCACCTCGCAATCCGGAAGCCGAATTTGAACCATCGGGAAACAGCACGGATACTGGTCGCCGGCAGCGGCCCTGCGGGGCTGATCGCGGCGCTTGGCTTTGCCGAGGCGGGCTTTCCCGTGACGCTCGTCGGACCCGATGCAGCCGGCCCCGACGGCCGGACGACAGCCTTGATGAACCCTGCCCTGAAGATGTTCGAACGGCTAGGGATCTTCGACGGAATCAGGCCGCACGCAGCGCCGCTCAAGGTGATGCGTATCGTTGACGCAACCAACCGGCTGATCCGCAGCCCGACAGTGACCTTTCGCGCCAGCGAGATCAACGAAGAGCAATTCGGGCTGAACTTGCCCAACAGCGTTCTCAACCGCATGCTAGCGGAGGCTGTCGCGCACTCGGGCATCGAATGGCGAAAGTCGATGGTGGAGGCATGGCGCCTCGATCCCGACCATGCCCATGCCGTTCTCGCCGACGGCAGCGAGGTTGAGGCATCGTTGGCAGTTGCCGCCGATGGCCGTCAGTCGCCGGCCCGCGAGGCAGCCGGCATCCGCACCTCGATCCGATCCTATCCGCAGGCGGCGTTGGTGCTCAATTTCGGTCACCGCAGCGACCATGCCTTCACCTCGACCGAATTCCACACCGAGACCGGTCCGTTCACACAGGTTCCCCTGCCCGGCAACCGGTCCAGCCTTGTCTGGGTGCTCGAACCCGATATCGCCAAGGACCTTGCAGCACTCGACGACGCCGAGCTTTCGACGCGGGTCGAACAGCGGATGCAATCGATGTTGGGCCGCGTGTCGGTTGAGCCCGGCCGGCAGGTCTACCCACTTTCAGCGGTGAGCCCGTGGCGGTTTGCGCAGCGCCGCGTGGCACTTGTCGGTGAAGCCGCCCACGTGTTTCCCCCAATTGGCGCGCAAGGCCTCAATCTCGGCATCCGGGACATCGACGACCTGATTGGTGCCGCAAGCAGAAACCGCTCGGACCCGGGCGCCCCCAAGGCGCTTGCAGCCTATGATTTCAAGCGGCGGCCGGACATTCTGGCGCGCAGCAGCGCGGTCAACCTGCTCAACATGTCGCTGCTTTCCGACATGCTGCCGGCCCAGCTGGTGCGCAGCGCTGGCCTGGGCGCGCTTGAGGGGTTTGCGCCGTTACGGGCGTTTTTCATGCGCGAGGGTCTTCGACCCGGCAGCGGTTTTGCGGCGTTTTTTGGCGGATTTCGAAAACCGGCTGAGCGATAGCGATCTTGGCCACCGCCCTTGATCCGCATCTCGCGATGCTCAACCCGGCATCAAGGGGATCGGGATTGAATTGACGCCGCGTCTGCGCCAAATAATGACGATGTCGACCTTAAGGTCTGGGCCAATCTTTGCCGGACCGGTGCGTAAGAATCTAAAGTCCTGGAGCGTTCCTTGCGTGTTCCGAGATGCGTGGCGTTCAAGAAGTTCAAGTGGTGAGTGCGATGAAGACAGCCAAATTCTCGATCGGACAGGTGGTTCGGCACCGGCTGTTTCCGTTCCGCGGCGTCATTTTCGACGTCGATCCGCAATTCGCCAATACTGACGAATGGTACGAGGCGATCCCCGCTGACGTGCGGCCGCGCAAGGACCAGCCTTTCTATCATCTGCTCGCCGAGAATTCCGAAACGGAATACATCGCCTATGTGTCCGAGCAGAATTTACTCGAGGACCGGTCGGGCGAACCGGTCCGGCATCCGCAGATTGGTGAAATGTTCGACAAGAAGCCGGACGGGCGCTACGAGCCGAAGCACCAATTGAGACATTGACTTAGCCGGGATCTGGCTGGGCTGGGACTGGTTTGAGACTTGGCTGAACGCGACAAACGGCCGGTCCAAACGAAAAAAGCGGGGTATGAGCCCCCGCTTTTTTGTTGGTTCGAAAACCCGTCGATCAGTTGGCGGCCTTCGCCTTTTCCTGCTCTTCCTTGAGCTTCTTGGCAAAGTCCTGATTGTTCTTGGCGACGAACTCCTGGAGCTTCTTCTGCCGGTCCTCGATGTCCGACTGCTGCAGCGGCGGGCCGTCGAAGGCGCCGCTGAAGCCGGTCAGCGCAATCTTGATCGGGTTCGGCTGGTTCTGGAAATTGACCGAGGTGAGCGTCAGCGCCGATCCCTTCTTGAAGGATGCGACAAGCTGATCGCTCAGCGGCACTTCCGCCACGCAGCGATCCGGAAAACAAATCACATAGTCGAGCTTCTGCGCCTTGCCGCCGTCGATCTGGAGGCCGATGCCGGGAGGAACGAGACGGCCGGTCGGAACCGTCACCTGGAACACCTTGCGGTTCACCTTGCCCTTCAATTCGATCAGGCTGACGCCGGTGATGAGCTGGCCGTTGCCGGCGGTGGTAATGTTCTGGACATTGCAGATGTCGACGTCTTCCTGCTTGGTGCAGGCCTTGAACCAGCCTTGCGGAATCTGCTGTTGCTGCTGCGCGGAAGCAGCGGGAATCCCGGCGCCCAGAATGCCGACCACGCCAGCGGCCATGACCGACAGGCGGTACGCGTTGCTGTTCAGGCTCGTCATGTCGTGCATTCCTCTCAAATGATCCCGGAACCGGCTTTTTTCATGCCGTGTGGTCCAGCTACCTGTTGCCGAAATGAGGCAACAGAATGACTTCGGACGGCGTGTTACACTGCAAGCGGTGCCGAATCCAGCCCGGGTCTCGCGAATCTTGGCCAAGGGATAGGCTCAAGGGGTTGGCCGGTGCACGACCGGCTCATGTATGCTGCGCATCGAATCGGGAAGGAGACGGTCATGGGCCGCGTTGTCGTTTGGCTGATCGCCGCAATCTTGTTTGTCGGCCTTTCCCTGCAGCCGGCTCTGTCGGAACCGAAGCACGCGCTAGCCATGCAGGGCGAGCCGGCGCTGCCGGCCGACTATGATCATTTCAACTACGTCAATCCCGACGCGCCGAAAGGCGGCAGCATTACCTATTGCGTCGTCGGCAGCTTCGATAATCTCAATCCGTTCATCCTGAGAAGCCTGCGCACTACCGCGCGTGGCATGATGGATCAAGCCTATGGCAATCTCGTCTTTGAGCCCCTGATGCAGCGCAACTACGACGAGGCCTTCAGTCTCTACGGCCTGCTCGCCGATTCCGCCGACATGGACCCCGAGCGCAAGAGCATCGAATTCCACCTCGATCCCAGGGCCAAATGGTCGGACGGCGAGCCGGTGACGCCGGAAGACGTGATGTTTACCTATGACGTCTTCACCGAGAAGGGCCGGCCGCCTTACAGCGACCGTATGGGTATGATCGCCAAACTCGAAAAGACCGGCGACCGTAGCGTGCGGTTCATCTTCAACGACGATGCCAACCGCGAGACTCCATTGATCATCGCGCTGACGCCGATCCTGCCGAAGCACGCCTTCAACAAGGAGACCTTCGACAAGACGACGCTGAAGCCTTTGATCGGCAGTGGCCCTTACACGGTGGCGCAGGTGGTGCCCGGCCAGCGCATCGTGTTCAAGCGCAATCCGGATTATTGGGGCAAGGACGTGCCATCCAAGCGCGGCTTCGACAATTACGACCAGATCACCATCGAGTATTTCCTCAACGCCAACGCCAAGCAGGAAGCGTTCAAGAAAGGCATCTGCGCCATCGACGACGACAGCGACCCGGTCAAACGCGAGCGCGATCTCGATTTTCCGGCCTTCCACAGGGGCGAGGTCATCGCTGAAACTTTCGACACCGGCATCCCGCCGGTGGTCAACGGCTTCCTGTTCAACACGCGGCTGCCGAAATTTTCCAATCCGGTCGTGCGGCGTGCACTCGGCATGCTCTACGATTTCGAATGGGCCAACAAGAACCTGTTCGGCGGCAAATACACGCGCACCGTGAGCTTTTGGCAGAATTCCGAGCTGTCCGCGCTCGGCCACCCGGCCAGCGAACAGGAAAAAGCCCTGCTGGCGCCCTACCCCGATCGCGTGCCCGCAGATGTCATGGACGGCACCTACAGGCCGCCCGTCACCGACGGCTCCGGCCAGGACCGCAAGGTGCTGAAGGCGGGGTTCGAGATATTGAAAGGTGCAGGCTATACCGTGCAGGACGGTGTGATGCTCGATCCCGAGGGTAAGCCGTTCGGTTTCGAAATATTGACCGCCTCACAGGACGAGGAGCGTCTTGCCGCCATTTACCAGCGCGCCCTGGCGAAGCTCGGAATTGGCGTCAGCATCCGCAGTCTCGAAGGCGACCAGATCCAGTCGCGCAAGCAGCGCCTCGATTTCGACGTGCTGATCGGTTCTAGCGCCAGCTCACTGTCTCCCGGTATCGAGCAACGCGCGCGATGGGGGTCGTCGACAGCAAAAAAGGAAGGCTCGTTCAACCTAGCGGGTGTCGCCGACCCCGCAGTGGATGCGGCGATCGAGGCGATGCTGAGAGCTCGTTCGAAGGAGGACTATGTAGCGGCCGTCCGCGTTCTCGACCGGCTGCTGATCTCCGGCAATTACATGGTGCCGACGCAGCACAACAACCAGCAATGGCTCGCCTATTGGAACTATCTGGAACATCCGCAAAAGACGCCCATATACGGTTATCAGCTGCCGACCTGGTGGCGCAAACCGAAGTGACCTCTTCACAACAGGAGATCAAGATGAACGACGAGAACTCGATTACTGTCGATGTGGTCTCCGACGTCGTGTGCCCCTGGTGCTTTATCGGCCAGAAACGGCTCGACAAGGCGATTGCCGCCGTCGATATCGACGTTCACATACGCTGGCGGCCCTTCCAACTCGACCCAACAATCCCGCCCGAGGGCAAGAACCGCCGCGACTATATGGTGGCGAAATTCGGCAGCGAGCAACGCATCCGCGAAATCCATGCCCGGATCGAGCAGCTGGGCGAGGCTGAAGGCATCTCCTTCGCCTTCGACGCCATCAAGGTCGCGCCCAATACGCTGGATGCGCACCGTCTCATTCGCTGGGCCGGCACGGCCGGCGAGGCCATTCAGAACCGGCTGGTGCGCCGGCTGTTCCAGCTGAATTTCGAGGAAGGCGCCAATCTCGGCGATCATGCCGTGCTGATCGAAGCCGCCCGCGAGGCCGGCATGGATGCGTCCGTGGTCGAAACGCTTCTGCCGACCGACGCCGATGTAGAGGCCGTGCGCACCGAAATCGCCACCGCTTCGCGCATGGGCATATCGGGTGTGCCGTGCTTTCTGCTTGAAGGCAAATATGCGGTGATGGGTGCCCAGGACGCCGATACGCTCGCCGATGCACTCCGCCAGGTCGCCGCGGCCAAGGCACGCGGCGAACTGGAAACAGCGAACTGAGTCGGACTATTTCACGGTCACCTTGGCCTTGCTGACGAAAAAGCCATGGCCATGCTTGCCGGTGCAGGTCAATCCCTTGGTGGATGACTGGCAGGAAAATGGCCCCTTGCTCCACCTGTTGCCGTAGGCCAGCCTGGTGACGCCGCCGCAGCAGCCTTGCTCGCCCGGATTCTTGATCAGCGTCGCCGGGCCTTTCGGGCCGAGGATGATCGTGACGTAGCTGGGCTCGACGCGCGAACAACTCAGTTCCGGTCCGCCATCCTGCGGCTCGTAGGTGCTGGTGCCGCCCTTCGGTGTGTAGATGCAGCCAATATTGCCGGACGGCGTGTTGAACTCGATCTGTCCCTCGGCGTTTGCGGGAACGGCCTGGCTGCCGGCATATGTTTGCGGCAGCCAGGCGAACGTTGCGAGCATCGCCGCAAACAATGTCCGTGCAAGCATGAAGAACTTCCCCCCGGTTCAAACCTGGATGCGTCCGGCAGGTTCGATCCGAAGCGCATCTTTGTCAAACGAGGTTTGGGCGCGCTTTTAAAAAAGCACGGGCCAATTGATATTGATCCGCATCCTGGACTGTGTCGGCAAAGTCATTGCTTGGCCGATTACGGGTTCCTGACAAGGCGGCTTCAAACACGAATCATACGGTCACGTCCTGGCCGCCGACGAGGCCGGACTGGCCGTGAAGGCGGTTCAGGCTGTGAAGATCGGCCGCTGGAAGGCGCTTCTATGTTCACAAAGCTGTGTGAAGACCTTCCCTTGGGGAAGATCTCTACTTGCTCGGGCGCAGGCAAGTAACTATTTGAAATTGCGTTGGTATTCCGCCCCTCGAAACGTGACGGCACAGCGCCGTGATCATTCATTCTGTTGCTCCACTGCAACGGCCGGCAAGCTAAGCCACCTGCGACTGGTGAAAAGCTAATGGAAAATGATCAATTGGTGTTACTGTCCGTAACAAAAGAAAAATCGTTTGGGCGGGATAGTGATTCGGGTCGATAGACCAACGCGACATTCAATATCGGAAAAATGGCTCCGCGGTGCCGCAAGGCCGTCGCCCCTGACGCCCGTATCGTCGATGCGCAGCTTCTGGGGACTGATGCGGGCCTACTGGTTCTCGGACCGGTGGGTGGAAGCCTGGACGCTCACCTTGGTAATAGGCTTGCTGACAGGGCTCTCCAGCAAAGCCGACGTCTGGTTTACCGTGGCGGCGGCTGAACTATATACCTCAATCGCTTTTTTTCACGACGCCGCGAATACCACGCCGCTCAAAACGCTGCTGACCAATGCCGGCCTGCTCGTGCTGCTGGTTGTGCTCAAGGACATGGGCATTACCAGTACATGCAAGTTTGTATCGGCGACATTGCATCGCAAATGGCGCGGCTGGCTAGATAGCCGCTTCAATGCGGCGCTACTCGACCCCAACCATTCACACTACCACGCCCAGCATGGCTCGTCCGGCACGGCAGCGCCCGACAACATCGACCAGCGCGTGCAGGAATCGATCAAGGACATGACAGGCGGCGCTATTGGGCTTGCCATGGGCGTATTCAGTGTCTTTACCTCGCTCTACTTTGTCGGTGGAGCTTTGTTGGCAAATTCTGTGGAGGTAAAAGGACTCGAGTTCCTCGGCAGCTACGGGAGTGTCGTGCTTGCTCTGCTGGCGGTCGCTCTCTACGTGCCGTTCAACACCTGGATCGCAGTCAAAATCGGCGGAATGCTGGAGTGGCTCAACATCAGGATGCAGAAGGCTGAAGGCAGCTATCGGGGCGAACTGATCACGTTATTGCGCCGCAGCTTTCATGTGGCGGCCTCGCAAGGCGAAGTCGTGCAGAAGACGATACATAGCCGGCTCTATCTCGACATCGATAGGACTTGGTCGAAGTTCAACATCGTCAACACCATCTATTCGGGATTCGAATCGGTCTATAACTTTGTCGGTGCCAAAATTGTCGCCTTCGGGCCTGGCCTTGTGCCGTTTATCCATAACGGCCTCGACCTCAAGGGTTACATAACAGGTTCCGAACAGGTCAACGCGCTGATCAGCAAATGTTCGTGGTTCATCCATGTCATGCCAAGTCTTGCCACCTTGCGCGCCAACAGCTTGCGCGTCATTGAATTGGCGCAGGCGATCGAAAACGTCCAGCACCCGCAGGAATTCTATCAGCAGACCGGCCGCTCCGACTTCCGCTACGACCGCCAAAACCCGGTCTTCGGCCTGACCATCCAGAAGCTTGAACTGGCGCATCAGGGTGAGGATGCAACGCCCTTCCTGAGTGCCGCGAACTTGCGCTTCCGGCGTGGCGAGTGGACGTTCCTCAAGGGCGAATCCGGCTGTGGCAAGACCTCGCTGGTCAAGGCGATCAACGGCCTGTGGCCTTATGGCCGCGGCACCATCGTCTTCCCGGAAGGGGTCAAGAGTTTCTACGCCGCCCAGGAGGTGAAGCTGCAGCAGGTCTCGCTGAAGCAACTGGTCTGCCTGCCAGGTTCCGAGCATGATTACGTCGACATCCAGGTCGCCTCCGCCCTGCACAAGGCCGGTCTCGGCGACTTCATCGAGCATCTGGCCGATGAGAGCCGTGAAGGAAAGATCTGGGATCAGGTTCTCTCGGGTGGGCAGAAACAGAAGCTGGTTGTCGCCCGTATCGTGCTGCAGCAGCCGGGATTGCTGTTCCTCGATGAAGCCACCGGCGCGCTCGACCCCGATGGACGGATCGCCTTCCACCAGGCGATCAAGGACAATTGCCCTGATGCAACTGTGATCTCGATCATGCATGAGGCGACGCCGCCGAGATCGCTCGCGGGCACCGAATTCTACCACAGCGTGGTTGCGATCGCCGACGGCGTCGCCACCAAGAAGCCGCTGGTTCCGAGCTTGCCGGTAGAGCTCACCACCATCCTCACGCAGCCGACGCGGCCGGCCGAGGACAAATGGCTGCGCTTTCCCCGCCGGCTGAAGCAGAGATAGCCGCGGGCACCACTTGCCGGCATCCAGCCAGCCTGCCACGTCGCCCGATCACAGTCTCGCGATCCGCCGGTTTGCCGCCGTTTTAACCCGCTCTCGCGATTGACTCGGCAAGGCGCGCTCCTATGTTGCGCCGGCTTGCAGAATCTCAACTCGAACCCGCGAGCAGAAAGGTCACCGCGCCATGCCTGGCGACAGTCACAGTCGAACGCAACCGCCGTCCGCTTGACGTGACCTGACAGGCTCACGTCCTGCCGGACGGCAAGGAGTGAGCCATGAACGAGTTTTCCCCTGTCGCGGGCGGCGATGCCATCGCCATCGCTCGCGTACTTGCCAACGAACACGTCGCCGACATCGTCGAGGCCTTGAACCAGGAGCCCCGCGAGACGGCATCGGGGCTGCTTTGCGAAGTGCCGTTCGAGCGGTTGGTCGAGATCTTCGACCAGCCTGAACTCGACGGCGCATTCGAACTGGTCGAGGCGCTGCCCCGCATCAAGGCAGGCAGACTGCTTGCCGCCATGTCGGTCGACCGCGCCGCCGACATACTGCGCGATCTGAACGAGCCGGCTCGTTCCGAACTGCTTGGTGGCCTGGCGCCACCGCTGCGCGCGACGCTGCTTGCTATTCTCGGCTACCCCGAGGGCAGCGCCGCCTCGCTCATGACGACCGAATATGTCAGCGTGCCGCCGGACTGGAGCGTAGCCCGCACGCTGGATTATATCCGCAAGGTGGAGCGGACGCGCGAAACCGTCTACGCGATCTACATCGTTGATCCGCAAACGCATGTCCTGTTGCGCTCGACCAGCCTGCGTCGACTGATCGCTGGCGGGCCCGACGAGCTGATCATGGCAATCGCGCCGGATCGTGCGCCTGTCACCGTTTCACCGCTGACCGACAGTGAAAAGGTTGCTCAGCTGATCTCGAAATATGATCTGCTCGCCGTTCCGGTCGTGGACAACGGCAAACTGCTCGGCATCGTTACCATCGACGATATTATCGACACGATGATCGAGGAAACGACGGAGGATGTGCATCGTTTCGGCGGCATGGAGGCTCTCGACGAGCCCTATATGAAGATGGGCTTTCTGGCGATGATCCAGAAACGCGCCGGCTGGCTGTGCGCGCTGTTTATCAGCGAGATGCTGACCGCCAACGCGATGCAAAGTTACGAGGGCGAGCTGGAAAAGGCGATCGTGCTGACGCTATTTATTCCATTGATCATGAGCTCCGGCGGCAATTCCGGCTCGCAGGCGACCTCGCTCGTCATCCGGGCGCTGGCACTGCGCGAGATCGGCCTTGGCGACTGGTGGCGGGTGGCCCTGCGCGAGCTGCCCACCGGCCTGGTGCTTGGCTCGATCCTTGGCGTGGTCGGCGTCTGCCGCATCGCGCTCTGGCAGTATCTCGGCTTCTACGACTACGGCCCGCACTGGCCGCTGATCGCAATGACGATCGGCGCCACGCTGGTTGGCATCGTCACCTTCGGCTCGCTGTCTGGATCGATGCTGCCGTTCGCCCTGAAGCGCATGGGCTTCGACCCGGCCAGCGCATCGGCCCCGTTCGTCGCCACGCTGGTCGACGTCACCGGGCTGGTGATCTATTTTTCTGTGGCGCTGGTGATCCTGCGCGGAACGTTGCTGTAAGAAAACGCACGCACTGCCATCGCGGCAATTTCGTTGCCGCGATGGGTTGTCGTCGCGTCAGACGCGCTCACCATCTCTCACCCGGTAAGTCGGCTTGTACATGGTGACGAGTTCTTCCGCTGCGGTCGGATGCACCGCCATGGTGCGATCGAAATCATCCTTGGTCAGGCCGGCCTTCAGCGGTATGCCGAGAAGCTGCGCCATTTCGCCGGCATCCGGCCCGAGAATGTGGGCGCCGAGGACCCTTTTCGAGGCGCCATCGACGACCAGCTTCATCAGCATCTTTTCGTCGCGGCCGGAAAGTGTGTGCCGCATCGGCCGGAAGGTGGCGCGGTAGATTTCAACATCCGAAAAGCGCTTTGCCGCCTCATCCTCCGACAGGCCGACCGTACCGATCTCGGGCTGCGAAAAGACGGCGGTAGCGATCGTGTCATGGTCGGGCGCCGTCGGCTTGTCCTTGAAGGCGGTCTCGACAAAGCACATCGCCTCGTGGATTGCCACCGGCGTCAATTGCACGCGATGGGTGACGTCACCGATTGCCCAGATGTTGTCGATGTTGGTGCGGGAGTATTCGTCGACGTGGATTGCCCCGGTTTTGGTCATCTCGATGCCGACGCCTTCCAGGCCCATGTTCTCGGTATTGGGAATGCGGCCGATGGCGAGCATGACCTGGTCGACCGTCAGCACCGTGCCGCCGGTGACAAGCGCGTCGAGCCGGCCGTCAGGCCGCTTCCTGACCCACTCGGACACGGCGTGGCAGAGGATTTTTATCCCCTTCTTTTCCATCGTTTCGTGCAGCACACGTCTGAGGTCCATGTCGAAACGGCTGAGGATCTCCTTGCCGCGGTAGACCAGCGTCGTGTCGACGCCGAGGCCGTGAAAGATGTTGGCGAATTCGACGGCGATATAGCCGCCGCCCTCGATCATGATTGCCTTCGGCAGTTCCTTGAGGTCGAAGGCCTCGTTGGAAAAGATGCAGTGCTCATGGCCGGGCAATGCCGGATGCGGCGCCGGTCGCCCGCCGGTAGCGATCAGGATCTGGTCGGCGGTAACGGTGCGATCCTCACCAAGAAGATGCACCACATGCCGATCTACCAGGATGGCGCGCGAATGAAAGACCTCGCCGCCGGCGCCCTGCACGTTCTTCTTGTAGATGGCCTCCAGCCTGCTGATTTCGCGGTCCTTGTTGGCGACCAGCGTCTGCCAGTCGAAACGCGCCTCAGGCACCGTCCAGCCATAACCGGCGGCGTCGGCGAAATGCTCGGGGAATTGCGAGGCGTAGACATAGAGCTTCTTCGGCACGCAGCCACGGATCACGCATGTGCCGCCATAGCGGTATTCCTCGGCAATGCCGACACGCTTGCCGAGTGCGGCCGCGACGCGCGCCGCCCTCACCCCGCCGGAGCCGCCGCCGATGACGAAAAGATCGTAGTCGTAACCGGCCATGGCTGAACTCCTTGCCCCTCAAACCCCGAGACAGGTAGGCTGCCGACTATCAAAAGAAAAGCCCGGATTTGCCGGGCTTTTGGTCCAGTGGCGGTCAGGCGGCCCGGAAGTCCGCAATTAATTCGGTGTAGCGTCCGCGGGAGCTGCGCCATCGGCCGGAGCGGTACCGTCGGCAGGTGCAGCCGGCGCCTTGGCATTCGCCGCCGCACCCAGGGTCTCGCCGACCTGCTGGGCGAGATCGCGAGCCAGGCCGTTCTGCCAGATCTCGGCAGCCTTCACCAGTTCGCGCGTCACGATCGGGCCGTTGTCGAGCAGCTTCTTGCCGGAATCGGAATTGTAGAAGGCGGCAATTTCATTGAGTTCCTTTTCCGAGAACACCTTTGCATAGGCGAGCGCCGCTTCCTTTTCCAGGTCGGCGCGGCGCGATGCCAAGGCCATCGCCTTCTCGTTGATCGTCTTGGCGATCAGTTCCTGCATGTCCGGGTTCTTCTGGATCATCTGCTGCTCCAGTGCCGCGGCTGCTTGCGGCAGGATGCTGTCGAACGTATCCGTCGCATGGATCGCCGCGACGGCGGCGCGCGCCGCCTTCAAATGCGCATCGGTGACGTCCTGCGAAAACGCAGGCGACGAAAACGCGAAAACGGCCGAGGCCGCCAGAATGGCAAAAAAGCGGCCAACCCGGTTATGCAACATCATGATCGGTAAAACTCCCTGATTTTCGGGCGGCATGGACGGTTTGAATGCCGTCGCCGCCGGCTATGATGGCCGTTGATGCCAGCCCGATGAAAAGACCATGCTCGACCACGCCCGGAATGGCGTGGAGAGCATTCGAAAGCGCTCTTGTATCCGGAATGCGGCCAAAAGATGCATCGAGGATAAAATGGCCGCCGTCTGTAACAAATGGCTGGCTCCCCGTCATCCTCAATGTAACAGGGCCGGAAAGGCCAAGGTTTGCAGCCGCCGCGCCGACCGCAATTTCGGTGGCGCGCAGGCCAAACCGGTTGACTTCGATGGGCAGCGGAAAACGGCCGATCATCTCGACCATCTTGGAGCTGTCGGCGATGACGATCATGCGGGCGGAGGCCGCCGCGACGATCTTTTCGCGCAGCAGCGCACCGCCGCCGCCCTTGACCAACGTCAGCGCCGGATCGATCTCGTCGGCGCCGTCGATGGTGAGGTCGAGCTCGGGGGTTTGCTCGAGGGTGGACAGCGGCACACCAAGCTCGGTGCAAAGGACGGCGGTGCGCTCAGAGGTCGGCACGCCGATGACAGTCAGGCCGGTGGCGACCTTGTCTGCGAGCAGCCGCACGAACTCGTCCGCCGTCGTGCCGGTGCCGATGCCGAGCCGCATGCCATCCGTGACATGGGCAAGCGCTGCCCGCGCGGCCTCAACCTTCAATTGCCTCGCATCCATGCCGGGTCCCGAGATTTGTTTCGGCGCTCGTAGCATTTTTGCCGGGCTGGTCAAAGGACCTTGCCCGCGGTGGATAAGCCGTCTTGCCTGAACGGGCCGCAGCGGTTATCGCCTGCCGGCAATCAAATCGTCACAGGACAGGCCATGACCCGACCGATCATCGTGTTCGACCTCGACGGGACGCTGATCGACACGGCGCCGGACCTGCTCGACAGTCTCAATCACAGCCTTGCCGCCAGCCAACTCGCGGCCGTCGACGAAGCCGGCTTCAGGCGCTTCGTCGGCCATGGCGGCCGGGTGATGATCGAGCGCGCCCACGCAGCGCAGCACAGGTCGCTGGCAGTGGAGGAGCACGACCGCCTGCTCAAGCTGTTTCTGGACCATTACACCGTTAACATCCCCGGCAAATCGCGCCCCTACCCCGGCGTCCCCGAGGCGATCGCACGGTTCGAGGCAGCCGGTTACCTGCTGGCCATCTGCACCAATAAATACGAGGCCAATTCGGTGGCGCTGATCGAGGCGCTCGGTATGACCAGGCATTTCGCGGCGATCTGCGGTCAGGATAGTTTTCCGTTCCGCAAGCCCGACCCGCGCCATCTCACGCAGACCATCGCGCGCGCCGGTGGCGACCCGCACCGTGCACTGATGGTCGGTGATTCGCAGACCGACATCGACACGGCGAAAGCCGCCGGGATTCCGGTGGTGGCAGTCGATTTCGGCTACACAGACCGCCATGTGCGAGAGTTCGAGCCGTCGGCCGTGATCTCGCATTTCGATTCGCTGACGCTCGATCTGGCACAAAGACTGATGGCCGCGGCAGAGGGCTGAAAGCCGGTCATCGGGAGGACCGCCAAATGCCGACCGACAAGTGGTTGACTTAGCAGGCCGGCCTCCCTTATATCGCGGCGCGCGTGGCCTTCGGGCAACGAGCGGGCGATTAGCTCAGCGGGAGAGCACACCCTTCACACGGGTGGGGTCGCAGGTTCAATCCCTGCATCGCCCACCATCTTTTCAAGTACTTGCCGATCATCGGATTTCCTTCCGCACAACTTCCGTACAACTTGCCTCGGCAACGCCTGCGTTTTTGTGCGCCCCTCGCCGGCCGACATCGGCCGGGCTGGCAGCGATCGATTTGGAAGCGGGCGCGAATGCCGCCACCGCATCCGGACCGTCATACGCGGCTGTTCGACAAATACATGCGGCCAGAGCGTAACTTGGATTAGGACCGCTCGCGCATGTCTCGCCTTTGTCTTACGATGGCTCCGGGGGATATATCATGCCGAGACCTTTCCTTGCACGGGCCGCAATCCGCTGGGCGCTGCGACGCAAGCCGCCGGTCAAGCAGTCGATGTTCGACGATGATCCCCCTGATCCCAACTATTTTTTCATCTATCTTCGCGATGCCGAAGGGAAGCGCCGCTACATTGTTCAGGACGCCGACTATGGCGGGGTTGGTGGGCTTTGGTTTGAAACCAACCACGCTGATGGCGAACCGCGGAGTCTGCTCAACTCCGAATTGAGGAAGTTCAACACCTCATTTCGGCACTACTACCGCGGCCACACTCTCACATATGGCGGCCCGTTCTGGTTCTTTTTTGCCTTATCGAGCTTTTACCCCTTCCGGGTTTACGCATGGAATAAGCTCCTTCAGCGCTCGTTCAACCGTCGGCCACTGACGCGGGCCGATCGGATGAGGGTGTTACAAGTCTTTCTGCAGAAGACCATCAGGAGGCCCGACTTTGCAGTTTCGCTGATACCCTCCGGCGAAGGCCGCCTTGCGAGAGGACGGCACGGTAGCGAGGCTGCGCTCTTAAGGTCGCCCTTACGAGCGAAGTTAGCAGCACAGCATGAGCC
>NZ_JAMYVL010000021.1:0-113183 GCF_040323955.1 Mesorhizobium sp. M0018
CGGCGATCTCGTATTCAAACCTGGCGCGATCCTGTCAATCGATCCGCGCGGCGACAAATCGGGCACGATCCTGGTTCCGCAGGATCTCACCGACCAAGATCTAGCCGACTATGGCGGAGCGAGCCCAGTCCAGCTCTACACGGCGCAGAGCGAGCCATTCCTCAACCGGCGCTACAATGGCCAGGCTCGAACGGCGCGGCTGGCGGCGGCATCCGGACCGCGCTACATCTCGATCAACAACGCCTTTGGAAGGCCCTGGATCGCCAACGCGCCGAACGGATTGGCCGGCGAAGGCAGCGTCACCGTCGTCGACCCCGACGGAGCCCCGCTCGACAATGCGCCAAGCCGCGAGGCCGGCGGCGTGTTCGCCGGCCGGTCTACCGATCGCGAACAAGCGCAGATCGCTCAACCCACTGGATGGCTGGCGAGCGGCTGGCTGGCCAACGGATGGCTGGCGAAGCGGCTGAACTACCGGGCAAGCGGCCAACTGACGCCCGGCGGGCTGCAGACCGGTGCGCTCGGAACGGCGTTTCTCGGCCCGTCACCGGACGGCAGCGGATTTGCCGTGTTCGGCGCGGTCACTGCGGACGGCAGCGTGGTCCAGATCCATGTCCAGGACGGTGTCGACGGCCTAGCCGGCCCTGGCACGGTGAGCATGGGCCGCAACAGCGGCGACGATCCCGGCGTCATCGGCATTGCCTTCAAGTGGAACCCGGACCGTGTTCTCTACATCGCCGACCCCGGCCGCGACCGGCTGGTGCTGCTGAAACTGCAAGACGACCGGCGGCATTTCACGGTCGCCGGGGCTGGCATGGTCTCGCTGCCGGAATTCGATCGTCCAGTCGACATTGCCGCCGCTGTCCCCGAGATCGCCAATCCGCACTTTTCGAGCCATACGACGCTTGCCGGGGGGTCGGACCTGTTCGTCGCCAATCGCGGCGACGGCTCGCTGCTGCGCATAAGCCAGGACGGCCGGCTTCTCGCCCGAGCGACGATCGACATCCCTGGCCTTGGGCCTCTCGGCGGCGATCGCCTGCGAGCCATCGCAATGTCGGCGGACGCGCAGCGGATCTGGATAACGATAGGCGGCGAGCTTCCCGGATTTCCCGGCCGCGACGGAGCGCTGCTCGAGGTTCCTGCTTTTGACGAGCACGGCGTGTCGGCGACGGCCCAGCAGACGCAAAATGCTGCCGCCAACCCCGATCTCGCCGCTCGCGGAAGGGAGCTGTTTCACACCGATTTCACGCCGCGGACCGGTCTTGGACCATTGTTCAATGCGACGTCCTGCCTGTCCTGTCATCCCGGCCCCGGCGGTGCGAGCGCGGATGAGAACCGTTTCGCGCGCAGGATAGCCCATATGGATCCGGGATCCGGGCGCACGGTCCCGATCGATCATCCCAACAGCCCGGTCGCCCGGCGCTACATGCTGCGCGATGGTGCCGGCATCGCGGCTGAACCGGCTGCACTGCCGCAGCAGGCCAATGTCATCTCGCTGCGCATGCCGCCCAGCCTCTACGGCGTCGCTGGCATAGACGACATACCCGACAGCGTCATCGAGGCGCAGGCAGTCAGCAAAGGCGACGGGATCAAGGGCCGCCCGCACTATGTCCTCGATGCCAACGGCGCGACGCGCGTCGGCCGCTATGGCTGGAAGGCCGACATTGCGGTCCTCGAAGAGATGGTCGCCGACGCTTTCACCAGGGAGCTCGGCATCACCAGCGTCGTCTCCGGCCACAGCGGGACGGACACGCAACCCGTCGAACAAGGGTCCGGAGAGATCGAGGCGGTGGCTGCCTATCTGCGAACGCTCACCCCGGCCGAGGAGGCCAGGCGATGAGCATCGCCCTGACGTTTTCGCATGCGCCGGAACAAGCGCACTCGATCTTGCCCGGTATAGCCGTGGCGGCCGCGCTCGCCCTTGCGGGCGGCTGGATTGCCGGCGGATTGGGCGAGCCGCTGTCGCGCAATCCGGTCCTCGTCGCCATGCTCTTCGGGCTGCTGATCGGCAACAGCTTTGCCTGCCCCGACGTCCTGCGCCCGGGGCTCGACTTCACCAAGCGCTACCTGTTGCGCCTGGCGGTCGTCCTTGTCGGCTTCCGCATCACGACGCGACTGTTCCTCGATCTCGGGCTGATGCCGCTCGCGGTGGCGGCCATCGAACTGATCCTGGTCGCGGCTTTGCTCTACGCCATCGCACGTAGGCTGTTCAGGCTGGAGGCCGAGATCGCGTTGCTGGTCGCGGTCGGAAGCGCCGTCTGCGGCGCAGCCGCCATTCTCTCAGTGGCTGCGCTGATGCGCGCACGCGACCAGAGCGCGGGGGTTGCGATCGCCCTGATCACGCTCAGCGGCACCGCGGCGCTGCTCGTCTATCCCGTGATGTTCCTGGGCGGCTGGCTGCCGCATCTCGACGACCGGCTCTACGGCGTGTTCGTCGGCGCGAGCATCTTCGAACTGGCGCAGGTCTACGGCGCCTCCTTCGCAGTCTCGGACGGGGCGCTGAACACCGCTACCCTCGTCAAGCTCAGCAAGGTGCTGATGCTCATCCCGCTTCTGCTGGCCATCGGCACGTTCTTTCGCGGCCGCAAGAGCGCGCCCGGAGCAACGCCGATCCCGTTCCCGTGGTTCATCGTCGCCTTCATCGGCGTGGTGATGCTCAATTCGCAAATCACGCTCGATCCGCAATTGCGCCGCGGCATTCTCGACGTCGACCAGTTCCTGTTCCTGATGGTGATGGTCGCGCTCGGGATCACCACACGCATCGGCCGTCTCGGCGAAGCCGGCGGTGCGTGGCGCCTGATCGGCCTCGGCTCCAGCGGAGTGCTTTTGTCGGCAACCCTGGCCTCTGGCGCACTGATCCCGTTCTCGGCCGGCTTCCTGGCCTCGCCGTCGGTCTCGAGCGAAAGCGCAATGCTGGCCAGCGATGGCGGAAGGCTCTTCGCTTCGGTCGGCTGCGCCAAATGCCATGTGCCGGCGCTGGCGGGCACAAAAGGCGAAGTCAGGCTCTACTCGGACCTTTTACTGCACGACATGGGATCGGCGCTCGACGACAAGATCATCCAGGGCAACGCCATCGGCGCCGAATGGCGGACAACGCCGCTGGTCGGCATCCGCCTGCGCCAGCGCTTCCTGCATGACGGCCGCGCGACCACACTGCGCGATGCAGTGTTCGCGCATGGCGGCACGGCGCAGATCGTCCGCGACCGCTTCTTCGGCCTGGACGAGGCCGACCGCCAGGCGGTCCTCGATTTCGTGAGCAGACTATGAACCGGCCGCGTCACGCCAAAACCGGACCGAATCGCCATCCATGAAGGCATCATCGCGGAGCTGAACCATCTCGACGGACCCGAGCTGCTGGCGCCACTCGTCACCGACTTGTTCCGCGGAAAGGTAGCGCTCGTCTCCTCATTTGGCGCGGAATCTGCGGTGTTGCTGCACATGGCCGCATCGATCGACAGGTCGCTCCCCATCGCCACGCTCGATACCGGAAAGCTGTTTGCGGAAACGGTCGCCTATCGTACGCAATTGACGGCCTTGCTCGGCCTCACCGACGTGCGCATCGTCACGCCCCGGGCAAACGTCCTGCGGGTGCTCGACGGCTCTGGATCGCTGCACCGCAGCGATCCGGACCGGTGCTGCCACATCCGCAAGGTGCTGCCGCTCGAGAAGGCCCTGAGCGGTTTCAAGGCCTGGATTTCCGGCCGCAAGCGCTATCATGGCGGAGTTCGCACGGATGTTGCGACGCTGGAAGAAACTGACGGACGCCTGAAGATCGAGCCACTCGCCCGCTTCACCCGGCAGCAGATCGAGGTCTATCTCGACCATCATCGCCTCCCCCGGCATCCGCTCATCGAAAAAGGCTATTTCTCGATCGGTTGTGCGCCCTGCACCGTCGCGTGCGGCAGTGCGGACAATCCGCGCGCGGGCCGCTGGAGCGGATTGTCGAAAACAGAGTGCGGGATCCACCGGTCGCCCATCCCCTCGCACAATCCGGTCCCGTCCGCTTCCCGATTTCCGGTTGCGTAAGGCACCGAAGACCCGGGCGCCCAACAAGCCTTGAAAACTAGGCACGCTTGCGAAAACTGGGAGATCAATCGCCGGGAAACTAGGTGACCGTACCGATGTGCGCGGATGCCACTGCGCACAGGATGAGCTCGTGCGTTTGGAAAGGACTGCCAGGCAGCCCATGAGCTTGCCAATCGGAGGGAATAGCCATGATCAGGTCTTCTACCGGATTTGGAGCCGACGGTCGAAGACCGAGTGCGAGGTTCGCCCGCCGTCCATTGCCCAGTTTCAGGTTGCGCAACCATCGAGATCCGCCCTCCCGGGATCAGCCAGTGCCGCTTCATCTACGAAGCCCCCACGAATTGTCGCATGACTGCGCCAGGCTAACGTCAATCGGATCGGCGGGACGGTCATGGCAGCACGACCGTCGCTCGATGATTGGTCGAGCGGGAGCCCCCATGGCCGCCTTAGATGCCTTTGAAGCCGATGCGACGCAACCGCTCTCGGGCACAGGCCGGATCGCCAAGCTGGCGGCCCCGCGCAGCGCCAGGATATTGAGGCGGAACCGCGTTCTCGAAGCAATCGATCGGGTGTCGCGGTCGAGCGTATGCTGGGTGGCGGCACCGGCCGGCTACGGCAAGACGACCGCGGTCATCGATTATCTCGAAAGCGTCGAGGCGCCGCACATATGGTACCGTGTCGATGAGGGCGACCAGGATATAGCGCGGTTCTTTCAATATCTGGCGCAGTCGCTGGACTCAGTCTCGGCTGGAGACATGCCGGTCTTCGGCGTCGAGTATGCCGAGCAGCCGAAGGAGTTCGCCAGGCGCTTTTCCAGAGCCTATTTCGCTCGGCTAAAGCCCGGCACAATTCTGGTGCTCGATGATTTGCACGACGCCGATACCGCAGAATTTCGGGCGGTGCTTTCCGAGATGTTCCGTGAACTTCCTGACACCGTCCGCTGCATCTGTGTCTCACGCACGCTGCCCCAGGAGGAATTGGGCGACCTCATTCTCAAGGGCAAAATGGCTGTCATCGACCGCCACGCGCTCGAATTCTCGACCGCGGAAGCGCGCGATCTCGTCCACCTGCGTTCGAGGGACGCCGCTCGGGTCGATGTCGAGGCGGCGCGCGGTTGGGCGGTCGGGCTCGTCCTGCTCGCGGACCAAGGCACCAAAGCCGGACTGGACGGCACAACGGAGACGGTCCCCGGCGGGCAGAACGTGCTGCCCGACGTTCTCGGTCGTCATTTCTTCCTTTCCCTTCCCTCCGTCGACCAGGACATGCTGCTGAAACTCAATCTGCTGCCCGAAATCAGCGCCGGGTTGGCTGACGAGATGATCGGGTCGGGCGAAGCAGGAAAGCTGCTCGACAGGCTTTACAGGCGACAGTTTCTGGTCACGCGCTCGGAAAACAACCGCGATATCTTTCACCTTCATGACCTCTTGCGCGACTTCCTCGAGCGTCGTTTCGCACAGCAAATTGCCAGGGAAGAGCAGCAATCGCTCCGGCGAAAGGCGGCGAAGGTCCTTGCGGGGGCGGGCCGTCATGACGAAGCCATACGCCTCGCCTTACAGGCCGACGACTGGGACCAAGCGAGCGACCTGCTGCTGAGCCGCGCAGAGGACTTGCTGGCGCAAGGGAGCCGCGCGACCTTCATCGAGTGGTGCGGCCGATTGCCGGAAACCATCATGAATGGCTGGCATTTCTATTGGCTGGGCGTGGCCCACATGCCCGACGACGCTGCGGCGGAGCGTTGGCTGTCCAAGGCGTGGCAAGCCTTTGGCGAGGCCGACGATCTGCGCGGCCTGTGCCTCACTGTGTCGCGGGCGGTGTTGGTCAAGACTGCCAGCTGGCGCACGTACGAAGGTCTGTCCATGTGGACGCGACGGGCGTTCGAGCTGATCGAACGCGGGCTTCCGGAACTACCTTCCGAGGAAGCGATGCTGGTACGCATTGGCATGATGCGGGCGCTGAACTTCGGCGACGACTGCTATCGCAGCAGCCCCGCCGGACAAGCACTCGAAACCGAACTCCTGGAGCGGTTGACCCGGAATCCCGAGCACGATCCGAGCGGATTGCGGCTGCTTGCCAGCGAAACGCTGATCGATCTTTCGGTATCGACCATGCGCGCCGATCTGTTCGCCAAGGCCGTCGACAGCGTCGTTGACGATTTGAGTGACAAGAGCGTGCTGCCTTGGATTCTCGGCATGTGGCTGGTCGCCTTTGGTGCGGAAAGTGGACGTTATTTTCCCTATAAGAGAAGGGATTTTCCCTATCCGTCGGCCGAAGCGGCGTTGCGGGCGGCGATCGCAATTGGCGAGCGCGAATCGCTGAGGGGCGTGGAGTTCGGGGGGCTCTATCATTTGCAAATGCAGATGAAGGTCCGCAACGATTTTGCCGAGTTCCACCAAGTGGTCGAGCGTTTGGCCGAGATCGCCGACAGCCGTTTCACCACGCAGGTCGCCGTCGTCGCCGATTGCCACGCCGCGCTCCATGCCAGGCAAGGCGATTTCACGGCCGCTTACCAGGATTGCGAGCGCTTCATGACTGCCATCGAGGCGGCCAACGAGCCGATGATCGAGCGCTGGCCGCACTACATCACGCAGTTCCAGGTGCTGCTGGCGGACAGGAAGCCGCGCGAAGCCGCCGTGCTTCTCAGCGATCTGCTGCCGCGGCTGGACGGCGGCGCCCACAAGCGAACCGAGATATGCATTCTGGCAGCGGCCGCATTGGAGAACCTGTGGAGCGACGATCCGCACTATGGCGACCGGCTGCAGGCCTTCCTGGAAGCGCTGCGCGACATCAGCTGGCCAATGGTGCTGCTCAATGTCCCGGAATTGCTCGCCGAACTGCTTGGCGATGCGCTTGAGCGCGGCATCGAGCCCGAGTTCTGCCGGTCGTTGATCCGCGAACGCCGGCTCGAGCCGCCGCCCCGGCGGCCCGCCGCCTGGCCCTGGCCGCTCAGGGTCCACGTCCTCGGAGGCTTTCGGCTCGAACTCGATGCAAACCCTCTCGCGCTCGGCGCGAAGCCGCCGACGAAGGCCCTCGACATCCTGCGAGTGCTGGCGATCTCAAAGGAAAATACCCGCTCGCAGGAGACCATTCAGGACTGGCTGTGGCCCAACCTCGACGGCGACCAGGCGCGGGCGGCGTGCGACCAGGCGCTTCATCGGCTGCGCAAGCTGTTGGGACGGACCGACCTCATCGTCCAGCGCGAAGGCAAGCTTCGCCTTGCATCGGACAAGGTCTGGGTCGACCTCGCCGACTGGGAAGCACGGCTCAAGACTGTCGCAAAGGTCAATGCGGAGGGATTGCGGCCAGACGCGGAGGCGCTCTTCCATGCATTCCCGGGTCCGTTGTTGTTGCACGAGCGAACCGCTTCCTGGTCGCTCCCGGCTTGCGAGCGCGTGCGTCGCGAACTGATCGATCTTGGGCTGCGGCTCGGCCAGCGGCTGGAGGCGGCCGACCAAGCCGACAAAGCACGGGCGATATATCTAGCGGTATTGGACTTCTATCCAGATGCCGGACCGATCTGCAAAGCGCTGATAAAGGAGCAACTGTGCCGCAATGATTTCGAAGGCGCAGTTGACGAATATGGGCGCTGCGAGCGCGCATTGCGTGCTGCCGGTGACGTAGCGGCCGCAGACATACGCGCGCTGGTGGCTCCCTATCTCGCGCGACGGGCGTCCCGATCCTCGTATTGAAACGACACGTTCTTATGGCCATGGTACTGGCGGAATTTTCACCCGCCAGCGCTCAACGCACGATCCTCACGCACATCGGCGTGCCAATATCGATGGATCGGCCGGTGTCGGTCAGCCGGCCGGTTGCGGCATCACGGGCGAAAATCGAGATGCGGTCGGCATTCTGGTTGGCCGAGAACAGATGGCCGCCCGAGGGCGTCAGTGCCAGATTGCGCGGCGTGGCACCGCCGCAAGGCGTATAGTCGACAAGAGCAATCCTGCCGGTTTGCTGGTCGACCGAAAACACGACGATGCTGTCATGACCGCGGTTGGAGCCGTAGAGAAAGCGGCCGTCAGGCGAGATCTGGACGTCGGCACAGTGATTGCCGTCGCGCGCCTCGGGCGGCACGGCCGGCTTGCTGTCGATCACCGTAAGCTTGCCTGATGCTTCGTCCAGCGCCAGCGAGACAACCGTCGAATCCAGCTCGTTCATGACGAACACGAAGCGACCGCCCGGATGCAGTGCGAGATGGCGCGGACCCGCGCCTGGCGCAAGCGCCGACTCGGCGAGTTTCGTCAGGCTGCCGTCGCGCCCGATGCGATAGGACACCAGCCGGTCGATGCCGAGGTCAGCGACGATCGCCATGCCGCCGGCAACCGTCTCGGTTACGCTATGGGCATGCGGCCGCTCCTGGCGGGCAGGATCTGGTCCGGTCCCGCTATGGGCAACGCTCGACAACGGCGCTGTCAGGCCGCCATTCTCACCCAACCCATAGACCACGACCGAGCGATCGGGGCCGCCCTCGCCCATGCCGTAATTGGCGACCAGCAGCTTGGTCCGGTCGCGCGTGATGGTGTTGTGCGCCGTGATGCTGCCCAGCGTCGGCTGCTTGTTGATGTAGGACAGCGTGGCGGTCTGCCTGTCGAAACGGTAGGCCGAGACCACCCCTTCGCGCCAGGTGAACACTTCTGAGTTGGCATAGACGTGGGAGCCGTCCGGCGTCACCGACAGGAAGGTGGGATTGTCGATGTCTCCCGTCTCGGCCAGTTTCTTCGTCTGCAGCGTCCCTTCGTCGAAACTGTAGACACCCAGCCCGATGCCGCGCGCGCCCTGAAAATACGGGGCGTCGCGATTGAGGCTGCCGACGAAAATCAGACAGGCATTCTGCATCACTTCCTCCCTTGTTCCGCCGGCATTGGCCCCAACGGAGCAGGCAAAATTTCGCCGAGACTCGCTTGCAACGCAACCCCATATGTGAAAATACTATTCACAAAAGAAGATTGACGGGAGGATCGATCATGCATTTCGCTGGTCTGCGGCGCGCCCTGATGGACGATTCCCGCTCCCAGAGGAAGTTGTCATGAGCAGTTTCGCGCCAACCGTGGGCGTGGCATCGACACACCCCGCCAACATGCCTAGGGATCACGCCGACCTTCCCGTCTGGAACGCGGAGAACTGGTTCTACGAAGACTGGCCGGTCGGCCAGAAGATCCGCTCGCTGCGCCGGACCATTGCCGAGGGCGACAGCCATCTGTTCAACACGCTGGTGCTCGACATCCATCCATACGTGCAGGACCAGATGTTCGCCGAGACGCAAGGCATTTTCGGCAAGCGGCTGGTGGCAGGGGCCTTCGTGTTCTCGGCCGGGCTCGGTCTCGTCGCCACCAATTGCGTCAACGCCTTTTCGTATGGCTACGACAAATTGCGCTTCATCAAGCCGGTGTTCATAGGCGACACGATCTATTCAATCCGCTCCAACCTCGACAAGAAGCCAAAATACAAGGAAATGGGGCTGATCCGCGCCAGCTATGAAGTCTTCAAGGGTGAAGGCGAGCTCGTGCTTTATTGCGAGCACCTGCAGACGGTGAAGTACCGCAATCCGGCCGATTTCGCCGGTAAGACGGAGAAATAGGCAATGGCTGCCATTGCCGAACTGCCGCTGACCGGGCTCATCGTTGTCGATATGAGCCAGTTCTTGTCCGGGCCTTACTGCTCGCTGCGGCTGCTCGACCTCGGCGCTCGGGTCATCAAGATCGAACGGCCTGACGGCGGCGACCTGTCGCGCCGGCTCTATCTCAGCGACACCGAGATCGGCGGCGATTCCACCATTTTCCATGCGATCAACCGCGCCAAGGAAAGCCTTGCCATCGACTTGAAGGACGAGGCCGACCTTGCGGCGCTGCGCGGCCTGCTGGCCAAGGCCGACGTGCTGATCCAGAATTTCAGGCCCGGCGTCATCGAACGCCTGGGCTTCGATTACGAGGCGGTGCGCAAGATCAATCCGCGCCTGGTCTATGCCTCGATCAGTGGCTATGGCGAGGAAGGCCCGTGGGTCAAGCGGCCGGGGCAGGATCTGCTGGCGCAGGCGCGCTCCGGCGTGATGTGGCTGAACGGCGACGAGGACCAAGGGCCGGTGCCCTTCGGCCTGGCGATCGCCGACATGCTGGCGGGTTCCGCCGCCGCGCAAGGCATCCTCGCCGCACTGGTGCGGCGCGGCGTGACCGGCAAGGGCAGCCATGTCGAGACCAGCCTGCTCGAAGCGCTGGTCGACTTCCAATTCGAGGTGCTGACCACGCACCTCAATGACGGGCGCCGGCTGCCGCGGCGGTCGAGCTTCCGCAGCGCGCACGCCTATCTCTCGGCGCCCTACGGCGTCTATCCGGCCAAGGACGGCTATCTGGCGATCGCCATGACGCCGATCTCGAAACTCGCCGATCTCCTCGGGCTCGAGGAACTTGCGCCCTACCGCGATCAGCCGTCGACCTGGTTCACTGCCCGCGACGAGATCAAGGCGATCATCGCGCAAAAGATCGCAACGAAGACGGTCGACGAATGGCTTGCCATCCTCGAGCCTGCCGACATCTGGTGCGCCAAGGTTTTGACCTGGCCGGAAATGATGGCCAGCGAAGGCTTCCAGGTCCTCGACATGCTGCAGACGGTGACGCGCGAGGATGACGTTTCGATCCTCACCACGCGCTCGCCGCTCAGGGTCGACGGCATCCGCGCCAAGGTCGAGCGGGCCGCGCCGCGCATCGGCGAGCACAGCGCAAAAATCCGCGCGGAGTTCGGGCTGTGAGCGACGCCACGCTCAAAGGCATGACCTGGAGCCATCCGCGCGGCTATGACCCGATGGTCGCCTGTTCGAGACTGTGGAAGCAACAAACTGGCATCGCCGTTGAATGGGACAAGCGCTCGCTGCAGGATTTCGAATCCTTCCCGGTCGAGGAACTGGCCCGTGCCTACGACCTGATCGTCGTCGACCATCCGCATGTCGGCCAGATCACCGCCGAGAATTGCCTGGCGCCGCTCGATGTCGCCGGCCGGGAAGCCGAACGCGCGGCACTTGCGGCGGGCAGTGTCGGCCGGTCCTTTCCGAGCTACAACTGGCAAGGCCGGCAGTGGGCGTTTCCGATCGACGCGGCCAGCCAGGTGCAGGCATGGCGGCCCGACATGCTTTCGGCTGCGCCGGCGAGCTGGGCCGATGCCCTCGATCTGGCCCGGCAAGGCCACGTGATGTTGCCGCTGAGGCCGCCGCATTCGCTGATGGTGTTCTACACGCTTGCCGGCAATCTCGGCCGGCCCGCCGGTGAAGGCCCTGGCGACCACGTGGATCCGGCAGCGGGCAAGCAGGTCTTCGAGATGATGCGCGAGATCGCAGCCCTCGTCGACCCGGCCTGTCTTGGCATGGATCCGATCGCGGTTCTGGAGCAAATGGCCGGATCCGGCTCGCGGATCGCCTGCGCGCCGCTGATCTATGGCTATGTCTCCTATGCCATCGCCGGGTTTCGACCCACCCGCCTGGCTTTCGCGGATATCCCGGCCGCTGGCAATGCCGGCCCCAAAGGCTCGGCGCTCGGCGGGACCGGCATCGCCGTGTCGGCCTTCTCGAGGGCCGGACAGGCAGCAATCGACTTCGCCTACTGGATCGCCAGCGGTGACGTGCAGCGCGGCCCTTACGCCTCGGCCGGCGGCCAGCCCGGCCATGCGGCAGCCTGGGCGGATGCCGCCGTCAACGCCGCCGCCGGCAATTTCTACAAGGACACGCGGACTACGCTCGAAGGTGCCTGGGTGAGGCCGCGGCACGACGGCTACATGGCGTTCCAGCAGGCGGCGTCCGATCGCATCAATCTCGGCCTGAGCGAAAGGCACAATGCCGCTCGCGTCGTTGCCGATCTCAATCGCCTGTTTCGGGAGAGCCTTTCGACGCAGGTGTCCGGCGTTGCCGGCGGAGGAGCCTGAAACAACCGAACGGAGGAGAACATGAACAGCCTGATCCGCGGCCTTATGGCCGCAACCGCACTTGCATCGGTCACGACCATAGCTTGCGCTCAAGACGTTTCGGGCGTGATTGCTGGATTGCCGACCGAACTGAAGGCACAATATGACGGCGCGCCGCAAAAGGTGCTGCCGTCGGCCTGGGATAATTTCACGCCGCCGTCAAAGCCGTGGAAATGGTGCCACTCCGAGTCCTACCAGGGCAATCCGTGGCGCGTCACCGTGACCAAGGAGTTGAAGCGGCTGGTCGACGGCCTGATCGCCGACGGCACCGTGGCGAGCTTCGAGGTGTCGGATTCCAACAACGACGCCAGTCAGCAGATCAACCAGATCCGCGCCTTCATCGACAAGAAATGCTCGATCATCACCTCGATCCCCGGCTCGGCGACGGCGCTGGACGATGCCATCGATGCCGCAGCCAAAGCCGGCATCCCCTTCATCACGGCAGCTGGGTCGGTGACCAGCCCGAATGCGATCAATGTCGATTCCAACTATGCGCGCTGGGGCTACGACATGATGACCGCGATCGGCAAAGCAATGCCGGACGGCGGCAGCGTGCTTCTGGTCGAAGGCATTGCCGGTCACCCGATCGTCGTGCAGGAGCGCCAGGGCGCCGACAAGGCGCTGGCCGAAAATTCAAAGCTCAAGGTCTCGCGCAGCGTCAACGGCAACTGGACTGCAAACGTCACCAAGACGGCGGTGCTGCAGGCGATCGCCACCAATCCGGCGCCGATCGATGCGGTGTGGACGACGGGCAGCGAAAGCCGCGTCGTCGCCGAGGCCTTTGCCGAGGCCGGCCGCCCTGCCCCGCTGATCACCGGCTCGATCACCGGCGATGCGCTCGGCTACTGGAAGGCCAATCCCGACAAATACCGCTTCGAAGGCCATGCGGTTCTGCCGCACTGGACGGCCGAGACGCTGTTTCGTGTCGGCGTGCGCATGCTCGACGGACAGAAGGCGAAGCTCAACACGCTGCTGATCCCGATTCCGCCGGTGCACAATGCCGACCTCGGCGCCTGGTACAAGGACTGCATGACGCCGGACGCCGTCTCGATCTTCCCGGTCCCGCCGAAGGATCCGATGCCGGAGGAATGGCTCGATGCCTACTTCGCCAATCCGGCACCCACCAAGGGCTGGGATTATTCGAAGGTGCCGGACGCCTGCGCCAAGTAGGATACGAAGGCCGGCTCCGCACGGGCGGTGCCGGCTTTCTCCATCAGGATTGCTCATGCTGGAAGTCCAGGCCATCTCGAAACGCTACGGCGAAACGATTGCGCTGGCCAATGCCTCAATCGCATTCCGCGCCGGCACGATCCACACCATCCTGGGCGAGAATGGTTCGGGCAAGAGCACGCTGGTCAAGCTGCTGTCGGGGATCGTCCAGCCGGACAGCGGCGCGATCCTGCTCGACGGAGCGCCCTTTACCGGCCTCTCGCCGGCGGCGTTCCAGGGCGCCGGGTTCGCCACCGTGTTCCAGGAAGTGCTGATCGCGCCTGACCGTTCGGTGACGGACAACATCCTGCTCGGCCTCGACGGCTTGCTGACGCGCACCGTGCCGCGTGCCGAGCGGCGGCAACGCGCGCAAGCGGTGCTGAAGCGCTTCGCGGTGACCGAGATCCCGCTCGACCAGTTGGCCGGGCAATTGCCGCTTGCGGTTCAGCAATTGGTAGTGCTCGCCCGCGCCGTGGTGCGCAGCCCGCGCATTCTCATCCTTGACGAGGTTACGGCGGCGCTCGACTTTGCCGATCGCGAGGCGGTCTTCGCCATGATGCGCAAGCTTGCCTCCGAAGGCTGCCTGATCCTGTTCATCACCCATCGCATGGACGAGGTGATGTCGCTTTCGGACCGGATTTCCGTGCTGCGCGGCGGCAGCGTGGTGACGACTGAGGAACGCGGCACGTCCTCCGCATCCGAACTTCTCAGAGCGATGGCGCCACGCACGGCGGCGGAGCTGGCGCATGGCTGATCGCGCCAGCCTTTCGGTGCGTGGCCTGGTGATCGCGCCGGGCGCAAGCCCCATGACGCAAACCATCGCGCCTGGCGAGATCGTCGGCCTTGCCGGCCTCGACGGCCACGGACAGGAGCGGTTCCTGAAAGTGCTGGCCGGCCTGGAACGCCCGGCCGGTGGCGAGGTGACCGTCGAGGCGCCAACCGGAGCACGCGCGATCACCAATTTCCGCAAGGCGGTCGCCGGCGGCATCGCCTATTTGCCGCGCGACCGGCGCACCACCGGCATTTTTCCGACCCAATCGGTGCTCGACAATTTTGCCGTCTCGACGCTGTCGCGCGATATGCGTTTCGGTCTGCTCAGCTTCGCTGCGCGGCGGCAGCGCTATGAACGCTATCGGGACAGACTGTCGATCATCGCGCCACGGCCGGACGCCCCGATCACCACGCTTTCCGGCGGCAATCAGCAGAAGGTGCTGCTGGCCCGCGCATTGGCGCTGGAACCGGCGATCCTGCTCCTCAATGATCCGACGCGCGGTGTCGACGTGGCGACGCGCCATGTCCTCTACGATGTGTTTCGTGGACTGGCGGCGGACGGCATGGCTCTGGTCATCCTGTCGAGCGAGATCGAGGAGATCCTCCTGCTTTGCCATCGCGTGCTGGTGTTCCGCGAACAGCAGGTGGCGGCTGAAATCACCGGAGATGCGATGAAAAGCGATACGGTGATCGCCGCCATGTTCGGGCGCGCGGCATGAGCGGGTTGCGGCGCATGGCGGCGCGATGGCGCGGCGCTGGCTTTGCGGCAGTGCTGCTGGCCATCCTGATCGCGGTCAATCTGCTGCTCAATCCGGCGCGCTTCCATCCTGCCGCCTGGGGGGCGCTGATCGGGCTCGCCGCGCCGCTGATCGGCGCAGCGGTCGCCTCGGCTCCGGTGATCCTCGCTGGGCGCGGCGGCATCGACATTTCCGTCGGGCCATTGATGGGCTTCGTCAATGCGATGGTGATCCAGCTGCTGTTTCTCAGGCTTGGCATATCTTCGCCGCTGGTCATCGTGCCGGCGGCGCTTCTGATCGGCGCGATCGTCGGCGCTGCCAACGGCTTCTTGGCGACCATCGTTCGCATCCAGCCGATCGTTGCGACGCTCGGCACCTATCTGATCCTCACCGGCATGACGCTGACCATCCTGCCGGCGCCGATCGGTCCGGCGCCGGGCTGGCTGAAGGCAATGGCCGGACCCTGGTCGGCACTGCCGCTGGCGCTGATCTTCCTGTTCTGGTGGCTGGTGCGGCAGACGCCTTATTACGACCAGCTGATGGCGGTGGGCAGCGACGACCGCGCCGCCTACACGGCCGGCATTCCGGTGACGAAAGTACGTTTCATCGCCTATGTCATGACCGGCATACTTGCCGCCTGTGCCGGCCTCATGCTGACCGCCCTGATCGGTTCGGCCGACCCTAATATCGGGCCGACCTACACGCTGATCGCGATTGCCGCGGTGGCGCTCGGCGGCGTCAGCCTTGCCGGCGGGCGCGGCGGGCTCGCCGGCGCCGCCATCGGCGCTGTCGACATCTTCCTGCTGCAGAGCGTGCTGACCGCCTTCAACGTCTCCACCTATGTGCTGCAGATCGCCTATGGCGCGATCCTGGTTGTGGCGGTCATCATGACGGCGCTGCAGGAGCGGCTCTCGGGACGGAAAGGCTGAGAAGCATGAGCCGGAACTGGTTCCAGTCCACCAATGCCCGCGTCGCCGGTGCCTTTGCCGTCGCTGTCGCCTTGCATCTCCTTGGCACCTTGCTCATCCCGGGCTACTCCCAGCCGTTCGCCATCCGGGCGCTGCTGGTGATCGCCTCGCTGCTGGCGGTGGCATCGATCGGCCAGACCCTCGTCGTCATCCTGGGCGGTATCGATCTGTCGATCCCCTTCATCATCGGCTTTGCCAATGTCGTTGCCGCACAGCTCTACGGCGTCGGCTGGAATTTTGCTCTTGTCTGCGCGGTCGTCAGCGCGCTCGCCTTACTGATCGGGGCGCTGAACGGCCTGATCTCGCGCGGGCTCGACATCCACCCGCTGATCGTCACGCTCGGCATCGGCATGATTGTGCAAGGCGCCGTCCTGTTGTGGACCGGTGGTTTTCCATCCGGATCGGCGCCGCAAGCGGTTTCCGCCTTCGTTTCGATCGGCGGTTCGGTCGGACCGCTGCCGGTGCCGGGGCTGGTGCCATGCGTCGCGGTGTTGACCTTGCTGGTGGCGCTGGTGCTGGCGCGCACGCCATACGGCCGCCGTCTCTACGCCCTAGGCAGCAATCCAGGTGCTGCGCCGCTGGCGCTGATCGATCCGGTCCGCATGTGGACCGTGACCTATGCCGCGAGCGCCTTCTTCGCCGCCGCAGCCGGCGTGCTGCTGCTCGGCTTCACCGGCTCGGCCTATGGCGATGTCGGCCAGCCCTATCTGTTCCAGACGATCGCGGCAGTGGTGGTCGGCGGCGCCGCCCTTGTCGGCGGCCGCGGCAGCTATTTCGGCACCATTGCCGGCGTGCTGGTGCTGACGGAGATCAACACGCTGTTGATCGGCCTCGGCTTCCGGCCCTCGACCGTGCAGGCGGCACTTGGCCTGGTCATCGTGCTCCTGGTTTCGCTCTACGGTCGCGAGCGGCACGTGTCGGCGACGATCTGAGGCCACCTATTCGTTTGAGCCGCATTTGTGCGACGCCAAGTGATCCGTCACTTGGCTGCAAAATGCTCTACAAACGCCACAGCCGCTTGGCGTTGCCGGAGAGCAGCTTTTGCCGCTCATCGATGCTTGCACCGGCGAGCAGCGCGTGCGTTGCCGCCACCCAGGTCGCAAGCCCGCCGCCAAGCGTGCAGACCGGCCAGTCGCTGCCCCACACAACGCGGTCCCAGCCGAAGCATTCGATGGTGTGCTCGACATAGGAACGCAGCGTTTCGACAGTCCAGGATCCGGCATCCGCATAGGCGACCACACCGGAAATTTTGCCGACGACGTTCGGGCGCCGCGCGATCTCCGCCATGTGCTCGCGCCAGGGGTGCTCGGCACCACCCTTGATGTCGGGCACGCCACAATGGTCGAGCACGAACTGCACATCTGGCGCGAGGTCGGCGAGTGCAATCGCCTTGGGGATCTGGTGCGGCAGAACGACAAGGTCGAAGGTCAGGCCGCTGCCGGCAAGCCGCCTGATGTTTTCACGAAACAGCGCGCCCTCCGAAAGCTCGTCCGGCATGACGTGCAGCACGCGGCGAAAGCCTTTGACGAAAGGATCGGCGCGCTGGCGCTCGAGATAGGCGGCAAAGCCAGGCTCCTCGGGGCGGCAGGAGGCAATTGCCCCCCGCAGCAAGCTGGCCTTTTCCCGCGACAGCGCTTTGACACGGCTGGTTTCAGCCTCGATGTCGGCAGGATCGACATCGACCTCCATATGCAATGCGCCCTCGATGCCGGCGCGGCGGGCCTGGACTGCATATTCGTCGTAGGAGAAATCGCGGTTGAGTGCCGGCACGCCGGCCAGCCAGGGATAGCGCAGCGCGGACTGGTCGATCAGGTGCAGATGGGTGTCGAAGATCATGGTGGCGCGCTCCTCCTTGGCGACTTCGAGATCATCTCACGGAGAAATTCTTCATTCAAATAAGAATTCATCTCGATTGCTTGACGGTCGATCCCGCCAGTTGCGACAGCTTTTCGGTCGCTGCCAGCAGCAGCTCAATCGTCCTCGTAATGTCGGGCGCCTTGGGTGCGTTGACCAGGGTTATGTAGGGGATCGACAGCGCGGCGATCGCCCTGCCGTCCGAGCCGAGAACCGGTGTCGACAGGTTGAAGACACCGGCGGTCTGCATCGATGCCATCATCTCGTAGCCGCGTTCCCGGATCTGGTCGAGGCGGGCAAAGAACTCCGGCGATTGCGGTGGCTTGTCGGTGCTGCGCAGATGTTCTGAGATCATGATCTGCCGCTCTTCCGGCTGGCGGAACGCCAGCAGCACATGGCCGGAGCCGGTGTCGAACAGGCTGATATGCGAGCCGACGCGGATCGAGATGCCCCAGTAATCCGGCGCCTCCTGCTGGGCAATCACCACGGCGGAGCCGCGATCGAAAACGACGAGCTGGTTTGCCTGCTGCGAGGTTTCTGCCAGCTCGCGCATCAGCGGCGTCGCGTAGGAAACCAGCCGGCGCACCGGCGCGTGCAGCTGCGCCAGGCCAAACAGCTTGAGCGTCAGCGAATAACGGTCGCCATCCGGCCGCGTGACGTAGCCGCGCCGCACCAGCCGGTCCAGCATGCGGTAGAACTCGTTCGGACTGCGGTCGAGCTTCTTGGCGATTTCCGCCTGCGTCAGGCCGCCATCGACACCGGCCAGCAACTCGAGGATGTCGAGCCCCTTGTCCAGCGCCGGGGCTCGATAGCGGTCATCTTCCTCGTCCTCTGCCATTGGGCTTCTCGAGTGAATTGCACTTTTCATATACGCATAACGGTATTGTTTCCGAAAGAACTTTCGGCTTGACGATCCTGTAAATGTTTTGTTTGTATATGAATGAAGCTGCCGATCCGCCCTCGCTATGGATCGACGCGGACTCTTGGGAGGATACCGATGACGAAACTGTTTTGCGGCCTGTCGGCCGGCGTAACGCTGCTCGCACTGGGTGCGAGTGCCCTTGCTGCCGACCTGCCCGGCAAATTCGACGGCGTCACCATCGACGCCAAGCTGATCGGCGGCCAGCAATATGAAGGGCTGTACGCGCGCATCGGCGAATGGGAAAAACTGACCGGCGCCAAGGTCAACGTGATCTCGAAGAAAAACCACTTCGAGCTCGACAAGGAAATCAAGTCGGACATCGCCTCCGGCAGCATCAACTGGTGCGTTGGGTCGAACCACTCGTCCTTCGCGCCGCAATATCCTGATATCTACACCGATCTCAACAAGCTGCTGCCGAAGGAGGAGATCGACGCCTTCGTGCCGTCGACGATCAAGGCCTCGACGCTCGACGACAAGCTGGTGATGCTGCCTCGCGCGCAGTTCGACGTCTCGGCGCTCTATTACCAGAAGAGTCTCTACCAGGACGAAGCCAAGAAGGCCGCCTACAAGGCCAAATACGGCAAGGAGCTGACACCGCCCGACACCTGGGACGAGGTCGCCCAGCAGGCGGAATTCTTCGCCAGCCCGCCCGATTTCTACGGCACCCAGTTCGCCGGCAAGGAAGAGGCGATCAACGGACGCTTTTACGAGATGCTCATCGCCGACGGCGGCGAATACCTCGACAAGGACGGCAAGCCGGCCTTCAACTCGGAAGCCGGCGTGCACGCGCTCGACTGGTTCGTCAATCTCTACAAGGCCAAGGCGGTGCCGGCCGGCACCACCAACTATCTGTGGGACGATCTCGGCCAGGGCTTTGCCTCCGGCACCGTCGCCATCAACCTCGACTGGCCGGGCTGGGCAGGCTTCTTCAACGATCCGAAGTCATCGAAGGTCGCCGGCAATGTCGGCGTGAAGGTGGCGCCGAAGGGATCGGCCGGCATTCGCACCGGCTGGTCGGGGCACCACGGATTTTCGGTCACCGAAAACTGCGCCAGCAAGGAAGCCGCGGCGTCGCTGGTCTGGTTCCTGACCAATGAGGACAGCCAGAAGCTCGAGGCGGCAAGCGGCCCACTGCCGACCCGCACGGCGGTGTGGGACTGGGACATCCAGCAGGCGGCCAGCGATCCTTACAAGAAGGAAGTGCTGGCGGCTTTCCAGGAAGAGGCAAAGCACGCTTTTGCCGTGCCGCAGACACCTGAATGGATCGAAATCTCCAACGCCGTCTATCCCGAATTGCAGGCCGCCATCCTGGGCGACAAGACCTCCAAGCAGGCGCTGGACGACGCTGCCGCCAAGGCCACCCAAATCCTCGAGGACGCCGGCAAGCTTTGACCATTCTCCCAAGGGGGCGCCGCTCATCGAAGAGCGGCGTCCCCGAACTTTTTGCGAACCATGCGCAACACGCTTTGTCTTGATCCCGGCTGGCCGATGGCGGCCTTCGGTGTCCGGGCACCAACCAGAACCGGATCGCCATGAAAGGCTGGAGACCTTCGCCGCCATTGCTGCTCCTGCTGCCGGCGGTGATCGTTCTGGCGGCGGTGGTGGTGGTGCCGCTGCTGCTTTCGCTCTATTCCAGCTTCACGCCGTTCCGGCTGACCAGGCCGGAGACGTTCTGGGTCTTCATCGGCGCGCGCAACTACGTCGCCATCCTGACCAGCCGCGCTTTCTGGGTCGCCTTTGCGCGCACCGTGGTGCTGCTGACGGTGGCGCTCAACCTGGAAATGCTGATCGGGCTCGGGCTGGCCCTGCTGGTGGAGAAGGCATCGCGCGGCCAGCGGATCCTGCGCACCATCATGATGTTTCCGATGATGTTTTCGCCGATCCTCGTCGGCTTCCAGTTCAAATTCATGTTCAACGACAATATCGGCCTGGTGAACAACGCCCTGCAGGGGCTCGGCCTGACTGACCGCGCCATCCCGTGGCTGATCGACGGCAATCTCGCCTTCATTGCCATCCTGACCGCCGAGATCTGGTCGTCGACTTCGGTGTTCGCGATCCTGATCCTGGCCGGGCTGCTGGCGATGCCGCGCGAACCGGTCGAGGCGGCCCGCGTCGACGGCTGCACGCCGTGGCAGACATTCCGCTATGTCACCTGGCCGTTCATCATGCCGTTTGCTTTCATTGCCATGACCATCCGCTCACTCGACGTCGCGCGCGCCTACGACATCGTCAAGATCATGACCGACGGCGGCCCCGCCGGCCGCACTGAACTGGTCTGGACACTGGTCGCCCGCACCGCCTATGGCGACGCCAGGATGGGCCTGGCCAATGCCATGGCCTATTTCTCGATCCTGCTGTCGATCCTGTTCACCGTCTATTTCTACCGCAAGCTCGCCGCGGCGCGCACGCAGATCGCGGCGGAGTGGTGAGGATGGACCAGAACAGCCTGCATCGCGTCGGCAACAAAGCGCTCGGCATCGTTCACGGCATCGGACTGTTCCTGGCCATGCTGGTCATCTGCCTGCCCGGCATCTGGATCGTGCTGTCGTCGCTGCGGCCGACCGTCGAAATCATGGCCAAGCCGCCGGTGTGGATCCCGCAGCAACTCTCGCTCGACGCCTACATCGCCATGTTCAGCGGCGTCGGCCAGGGCGGCATTCCGGTGCTCGACTACTTCCGCAATTCGCTGATCATCTCGGTGACCTCGACGGTGATCGCCATCGTCATCGGCATGGCCGGCGGCTACGCCTTTGCGCGCTACCGCTTTCGCGCCAAGTCGGCGATGTTCCTCGGCCTGATGCTGACGCGCACGGTGCCCGGCATCGCGCTGTCGCTGCCGCTGTTCTTCGTCTTTGCGCGGCTCGGCATCATCGACACGCATTTCGGGCTGATCCTGGTCTATGTCGCGCTCAACGTGCCGTTCACCGTCTGGCTGATCGACGGCTTTTTCCGCCAGGTACCGAAAGACCTCGCCGAAGCCGCGCAGATCGACGGCTGCACGCGCTGGCAGGCCTTCTGGCAGGTCGAGTTTCCGTTGGCCGGGCCCGGCATCGCCTCGGCCGGCATCTTTGCCTTCCTCACCTCCTGGAACGAGTTCGCGCTCGCCTCGCAGCTGACGCGCTCGATCAACTCCAAGACCCTGCCGGTCGGCCTGCTCGACTATACGGCCGAATTCACCATCGACTGGCGCGGCATGTGCGCGCTCGCCGTGGTCATGGTCATACCGGCGCTCACGCTTACCTTCATCGTCCAGAAACACCTCGTCGGCGGCCTCACTTCCGGCGCGGTGAAAGGCTGACATGGCAACCGTATCGCTCAAGAACCTCACCAAAAGCTACGGCCCGGTGGCGGTGGTGCACGGCATCGATCTCGAGGTCGCCGACCGCGAATTCATCGCGCTGGTCGGGCCGTCCGGCTGCGGCAAGTCGACAACCCTGCGCATGATCGCCGGCCTCGAGGCGATCAGCGACGGGATCATCGAGATCGGCGGCCGCATGGTCAACGACCTGCCGCCGCGCTCGCGCAACATCTCGATGGTGTTCCAGTCCTACGCGCTCTACCCGCATATGACGGTGCGCGAAAACCTCGGCTTCTCGCTCAAGATAGCGGGCGCCGCGAAAGAAGAAATGGACCGTCGCGTCGCCGAAGCGTCCGGCATTCTCGGCCTCGACCAATTGCTCGACCGCCGGCCGTCGCAGCTGTCCGGCGGACAGCGCCAGCGCGTCGCCATGGGCCGCGCCATCGTGCGCGATCCCGACGTCTTCCTGTTCGACGAGCCGCTTTCAAATCTCGACGCCAAGCTTCGGACGCAGATGCGCACCGAGATCAAGAAACTGCATGCCAAGGTCAAGTCGACGGTGATCTACGTCACCCATGACCAGGTCGAAGCGATGACATTGGCGGACCGTATCGTCATCATGCGTGACGGTTTCATCGAGCAGGTCGGCACACCCGACGAGGTCTTCCGCCGGCCCCAGACACGCTTCGTCGCGGGCTTCATCGGCTCGCCGCCGATGAATCTGCATGAGGCGGTTGTCGACGACGGACAGTTGCTGTTCGCCCGCGGCGAGAGGCTGCCTTTGCCCAGCCAGTTCAAGGCCAATATCGAGGCCGGCGACAAAGTCGTGTTCGGCCTCAGGCCCGACGACATTTATCCGACCGGGCATGGCATCAGCTCCGGCGAAGACGTCGACGTCCACCAGCTGGAGTTGCCGGTGACCGTCACCGAGCCGCTCGGCAACGAGACGCTGGTGTTCGCCGAATTCAACGGCAGCGACTGGGTATCGCGGATGCTCAATCCAAAGCCGCTGAAAGCCGGCGACCGGGTCAAGATGAGCCTGGACCTGTCGCAGGCCCATCTGTTTTCTGCTGAAACGGGCAAGACATTGCGAGGTTAAAACCATGGCAAAGATCGAGAAAATCGAACTGCGGATGGTCGACCTGGTGCCGAAGGTCAAGCGCACCGATGCCATCCAGAGTTTTGTCAGCCAGGAAACACCGATCGTCACCATCACCGACGCCGACGGCGCGGTCGGCACCGGCTACAGCTATACGATCGGCACGGGCGGCTCCTCGGTGATGCGGCTGCTGGCCGACCACCTTGCGCCGCGGCTGATCGGCCGCGACGCCGACATGATCGAGGCGATCTGGCACGAGCTGGAGTTCGCCAGCCATGCCACGACGATCGGCGCGATCACGGCAATCGCGCTGGCGGCCATCGACACTGCCCTTTGGGACCTGCGGGCCAAGAAAAAGAGGCTGCCGCTGTGGAAGCTGGCCGGCGGCGCCAAGGACCGCTGCCCGCTCTACACGACCGAAGGCGGTTGGCTGCATATCGAAACCGAGGCACTGGTCGAGGATGCGCTGGCCGCCAAGGGCAAGGGGTTTCGCGGCTCGAAGGTCAAGATCGGCAAGCCGCACGGCTCCGAGGATCTTGCCCGGCTGACGGCGGTCCGCCGGGCGGTTGGAGACTCCTACGAAATCATGACCGACTGCAACCAGGGCTTTTCTGTCGACGAGGCGATCCGCCGGGCCGAGCGCCTGCGTGAACTCGACCTCGCCTGGATCGAGGAACCGCTGCCGGCCGACGACATAGACGGCCATATCCGCCTGTCGAATGCGACGTCGACGCCGGTCGCCGTCGGCGAGTCGCTCTACTCGATCCGGCATTTCCGCGAATATATGCAGAAGGGCGCGTGCTCGATCGTGCAGGTCGATGTCGGCCGCATCGGCGGCATCACGCCGTGGCTGAAGGTGGCGCATGCAGCCGAGGCGTTCGACATACCGGTCTGCCCGCATTTCCTGATGGAACTGCATGTCAGCCTGACATGCGCCGTTCAGAACGGCAGATATGTCGAGTATATTCCCCAGCTCGACGAGCTGACCGGCAAGAAAATGCGTATCGAGGACGGGCACGCATTGGCACCGGACGAACCCGGCATCGGCATCGACTGGGACTGGGATGCGATCAAGGCGAAGAGCATCGCGGAATTCACCATGGCGATAAAAAAATAGGAGGCGGACATGCAGCGAATGGGAATGGTGCTCGGCCTCAAGCCGGAGAAAGTCGCCGAGTATGTGCGGCTTCACGCCGCCGTCTGGCCGGACGTCCTCAAGATGATTTCCGCCTGCAACATCAAGAATTATTCGATTTATCTGAGGGAGCCGGAGCACCTTTTGTTCAGCACCTTGGAGTACCACGGCACCGACTATGCCGCCGACATGGCGAAGATGGCTGCCGATCCCACGACGCAGGAATGGTGGGCGCTCTGCATGCCATGCCAGGAGCCGCTGCCGACCCGCAAGGAGGGCGAGTGGTGGGCGTCGATGGACGAAGTCTTCCATTATGACTGATGACATTTTCGATCCTGCCTCGCTTTCCCAGGCCTGGGCACAGCCGTCAAAGCCCCGGCCGATCGTGATTTTCGGCGCCGGCTCGATCGTCGGCGATGCGCATTTCCCGGCCTATGGGAAAGCCGGCTTCCCGGTTGCCGGGCTGTTCGACCCCGACCTGGCCAAGGCGGAAAAACTCGCCTCGAAATGGGGCGTCACCGCTTACCGGTCGGTCGAGGAAGCTGCGTCAATCAAGGACGCCGTCTTCGATCTGGCGACGCCGCCGGCTCACCACGCCGGGGTGCTCAGGGCGCTGTCCGATGGTGCGGTGGCGCTGATCCAGAAGCCGATGGGCAGCAATCTCGCCGAGGCGACCGAGATCCTCGAAATCTGCCGCTCCAAAGACCTGAAGGCGGCGGTGAATTTCCAGCTGCGCTTCGCGCCGATGATGCTGGCGCTCAAGGATGCGATCGCCAAGGGCTGGCTGGGCGAAGTGGTCGATTTCGATGCATGGCTGGCGCTGGCGACACCCTGGCATCTCTGGGAATTCCTGTTGCAGGCGCCGCGCGTCGAGATCGCCATGCATTCCATCCATTATCTCGACCTGATCCGGCAATTGCTCGGCGACCCCAAGGGGGTTCACGCCAAGACGCTCGGCCATCCCGGCCACAAGGTTGCGCAAACGCGCACCAGCGCGATTCTCGACTATGGCGACACGGTGCGCTGTGCACTGTCGATCAACCACGATCACAAATTCGGTCGAAAACACCAGGCCTGCGAATTCCGCATCTGCGGCACCGAAGGCGCCGCTTACCTCAAACTGGGCGTCAACCTCGACTATCCGCGCGGCGAGCCGGACATTCTCGAAATCTACCCCAAAGGCGGCACGGACTGGATTGCGGTTCCACTCGTCGGCGCATGGTTTCCGGACGCCTTTGCCGGCCGCATGGCCAATGTCCAGCGCTACGCGTCGGGCGAGGACGCCGAGCTTGTCAGTTCCGTCGAGGACGGCTGGAACACCATGGCGCTGGTCGAAGCCGCCTACCGATCGAGCGCGGCGCCGGCAACACCGATAGCGGCGAGGCCCTGACATGGAGCAGACAGTCTATTTCGAGGACTACCGGATCGGGTCGTCGCGCATGACCAGCGGGCGCACCATCACCGAGACCGACTTCGTCGTCCATGCCGGCCATACCGGTGATTTCTTTCCCCACCACATGGACGCCGAGTTCATGAAGACGATGCCGTTCGGGCAGCGCATCGCCCACGGCACGCTGGTGTTTTCGGTCGGCGTCGGGCTGACGGCCAGCGTCGTCAACCCGGTTGCCTTCTCCTATGGCTACGACCGGCTGCGCTTCATCAAGCCGGTGTTCATCGGCGATACGATCAGGACCCGCACCACCATCTCGGCTAGGGAAGACGACCCGAAGCGACCCGATTCAGGCCGGGTCGTCGAGCGCTGCGAGGTGATCAACCAGCATGGCGACGTGGTGCTGGTCGCCGATCACATCTACATCGTCGAGCGTCGCGACAAGCCGAGCAGAGCCTCGACAGATGACGCTGAAACCTAAAGACAAAAAAACCGCCTTGCGGCGGGTCCTCGGTGAATCATCACCATACGCAAATTAGTAGCATAGCTGCCGGCACAAAGCAAGAACAAAATGTGGCAAACCGGATAAATCGCGACAGGTTGCGCTGCCCCTTATCGCCCTGCGAACCCCGACTTGCAGGACTTGGGTTCCGCGGAGCAGGCGGATAGAGGTGGTGCCGACATCGGGAATTGGTCATATCCGGTTGACCGGATATACAGGCTTGCCGCCGCGCAGGACCGATGCGACATCGGCAAACACCTTGTTGCGAACCTCCGCGTAAGACTGGGTCGAGTAGTGCGCCGCGTGTGGACTGACCAGGACGGTGTCCAGCGCCAGCAGCGGATTATCGGGCGAAGGCGGCTCCCGCTCGAACGTGTCGATGCCGGCGCCTGCCAGATGGCCGCGCCGGATCGCGTCCGCCAATGCGACCTCGTCGACCAGGCCGCCGCGGGCCACGTTGATGAGTATCGCCCCTTCCTTCATCCGCGACAGGGCTTGCGCCGACATGATGTTTCTGGTCTCCGGTGTCGCTGGAACGTGCAGCGAGACGATGTCGGCCCTGGCCAGCAACTCGTCGAAGCCGACCGGTTCGGCATCACCGGCCGCGATTCGCTCGGCCGGCATATGCGGATCGTAGGCGATGATGTGGTAGCCGAAGACCCGCGCCCGCTCGGCAGTCAGCCGCCCGATCTGGCCGAAGCCGATCAGGCCGAGGATCTGCCTGTCGGGCCGTGTGATGCCGGCGCCGTCGGTCATTGCAGCCCAGCGGCCGGCGCGCACCGCGCTGTCGAACTGCTTCAGCCTGCGCGTCAAGGCCAGGATCAGGGCCATGGCGTGGGTGCTGACTTCAACCAGATTGGCGTCCGGCACGTAGGTTACCTGAACACCGGCACGGCTGGCGGCCTCGACGTCGATCGAATCGAGCCCTACGCCGAACCGTCCGATGACCTTGAGCCCCTTCAGTTCCGCCAAAACGCGAGCCGTGATCGGCTCTCGCAATACCATCAATGCGTCGGCGTCGCGGCAGTGTTCGATCAGGGCATCTTCCGTGAGCAGCGTCTTTTCGACAAACTCGGCGTTCAAGCCGTCGAGGTAGCGCAGCTGCTCCTCCTCGACTGACAGCACACCGTCGGTCTTGATGATCTTCATGGCAAACTCTTGCTATGAGGCGCTGCGCGCCGAGGCGACGCCCGCGGCAAGGCCGGCCCCGAGAAACATCGTGTCGCTGGCCAGCATGTAGAAGCTGATGCCGTGCCGCGACCATTTGCTGACATCATCCGCCGAAGGGCGAAAGATGCCCACGGCCTTGCGGGCCGTGCGCGCCGCGGCCGCGATCCTCATAATCGCTGCATTGAGCTTTTCCTGGCCGGCCGGCCCCATGGCGTCGATCGAAACCGACAGGTCGCCGGGACCGATGAAGATCACGTCGACGCCGTCGACCTGGACGATGTCGTCGATGTTGGCGAGCCCTTCGGCCGTCTCGACCTGGATGGCGACCGTCAGGACATCGTTGGCCGATTTGAGGTAGTCCGGAATGCTGTAGCCATAACCGGCGGCGCGGCCCGGGCCGACACCGCGGGCGCCGACCGGCGGGTAACGGCAGGCCATGACCGCCATGCGCGCTTGCTCGGCCGTGGAGACGCGCGGTACCAGGACACCCGACGCGCCGGCGTCGAGCGCGGCGGCCATCCACTCCGGCGTGTGGCCGGGAACGCGCACCATCGCGGGAACCTTGTGGACATCGGCGGCGCGGATCAGATCCTCGAGCCGTTCGCGGCCGATCTGCGAATGCTCCCAGTCGATGCACAGGAAATCGACCCCGCTGGCGGCGGCCACTTCGACCGCCACAGGGTGCGGGATGGCGCAGAAGGTGCCGATGAGGCGATCGAGAGAGATACATTTCTTGCGAAAGTCGTACATGAAATCTCCAGAAATTTTCGGCGTCGGCAAAAACCTGTTTGCCTATGTGGCCCTTGACGAAGGATGCACGGCTTCCGTCGACATCGGAAAATGCCGGCTGCCGCCTGAAAACGGCGGGAAGGTCTTGTAGTCGGCGCGCATCTCCAGCCGCGCCGGCGATTGCAGCGCGTGCGTCAATGCAGCGGGACTGTCGAACATGACGCGATTGCGCTGCATATGGTCGATCCGCGGCCAGGGCAGCGAACCGCACCAATCCAGTCGCGACAGAACCTCGATGTGGCGAATGCCGGGGAAGCCCCGCATCAATTGCGGATGATGCGTCACATAGTGGTAGAGCCAGGCATTCATGTCTTCGGCCGGCCCGGGATAGTGGACAAGATAGCTGCAGGGGAGCCCGGACGTCTTGACGCCAGCGTCGTCGACGGGAAACGGACGCACGCACATTGCCTGTTGCGTCGGCCTCGAACCGGCGATGCTCGACAGCATACCAGGTGCGGCAAGCGCCTGCAGATGGCCGGACGGCGCCAGCGCCGCCTCCATGTCCGCCAGTTCGTCGAAATAGAGCTGGAAGCCGAAGACCGGCGGCGGACCATCGTTGTTGAACATGTCCGCCACTTCGGGCAGATAGATGTTTGCAAGCGCAAGGCCCGGCGTCGATGCAATCACACGCCGCACGGCGTCAACATCTTCGCCGGCGATGGCCAAATTTGCCTCGCGGTCATCATGGAAGAAAGCAAGATAGGCAAAGCGCATGTGGACACCTGCTGGATCGAGTTCGACTAGATCAAATTCGGAAGAAAGAGAGCGATCTGCGGAAAGAGGACAATCAGCAGGATCAGCAGAAGCGTCAGCGCGATGTAAGGCGCCGCAGCCATGGCAACCGTCTTGAGCGATGTGCCTTTCGGCGCAACGCCGATCATGATGAACAGCAGCAGGCCAAACGGCGGCGTGGTGAAGCCGACCTCGTAGGCGAGCAGCAGGATCAGCCCGAACCATACCGGCTCGTAGCCGAATTGCTGGGCGATCGGCAGGAAGATCGGCAGCGTGATCAGCATCATCGAGACCTGATCCATGAACATGCCGAGCAGCAGGATGACGAGCACCATCATGAGCAGCATGGGATACGGTCCAAGATCGTAGCCGACGATGAACTGGATAAAGCCGTTGGAGGCGCCGGAGAAGGCGAATATCTGCGAGAACGTCGTCGAAGCCGAGATGATCAGGAAGGTCATGCCGGTGACCTTCATCGCATCGTCCAGCGACTTCCAGACAACCGACCAGCTGAACCGCCGGTAGACAAACAACAAGGCGAAGACAGCGGCACAGCCGAGGCCTGCCGACTCGGTCGGGGTCGCTATTCCAAGGATGATCGTGCCGACCACCATGAACACGATGACGCTCATCGGAATGATGTTGACGGCGACCGCCCTCACCTTCTCGGCCGCGGGGACGGCGGGCACCGGATAGTGCGGAGCGGCGTCCGGATCGATCTTTGTCTGCGCGAAGATCAGCGCCGCGTACATGAGAACGAGCAGCAGTCCCGGCAGAGCCCCCGCTATGAGCAGCGCGCCGACGTCGATCTGGGCCAGCGAGCCGAGCAAGACGGCCAGCGAGGATGGCGGGATGATGACGGCAAGGCTTCCGGCGCCAAGCACCGGGCCGTAGGCCATGTGCGGCTTGTAGCCCCGCTTCAGCATCTCGGGCACCATCAGCGAGCCCATCATGCCGGTATTGGCGAGGCTCGAGCCCGACAGCGCGGAAAAGATCGTGCCGGCGGCCAGCACGACATAGGCGAGGCGTCCGCGCAGATTGCCGATGCACAGGTCGAGCGCGTAGACGACCTTCTCGCCGAGGCCGGAGCGGAAGAACAGGCTGCCCATGACGAGAAACATCGGCAGCGGGGCAAGCGCGTAGGTCGAGACAGCGTCGGAGAAGTTGGCGACCATCTGCGTCACGCCGATCGAGCCGCCGAAGAACAGATACAGCCCGATCACATTGGTGACGAAGAACGCGAAGGCGACCGGCAGCCCAAGGCCCATCAACACCAGGATGGTGCCAACGAGCACGGCGAATGGAAACAGCCAGGCCACCGGTCAGAGCCCTTCCATTTCCAGCGGATCGAGCGTGTACAGCGTGTCACGGCCGAGCAGATATCTGAGCCATTCCAGCGCCGAGAGATAGAAGGCGAGCATGATGGGCAGAAAGACCAGCCATTTCGGCATATCGAAGCTGCGCGTTTCGTATTCGCCGCCCGCAACGGCACTTGTCAGCGAAGACAGAGCGACGCTGCCGAGGTAGAGGCTGACGCCGATGCAGGCGAGATAGACCAGCTTTTCAAGCACCACCCGTGCCCGCACCGGCAGCGCCTGGCGCAGGAACTCGACGAAGACATGGCCCTTGCTGTGGACCAGCCAGGGCATCGGCAGGAATGCCGCGTAGAGCAGGCCGTATTCCGTCGCCGACACCGCCCAGGCAAGCGGCCTCAGGCCCAGATTGCGGACGCACACATCAGCAACCACCGCGACGATGATGAGGCCAAGCACCACTTTTGCCGCCGCCGCCAACGCAAGGCTCAGCTTCCCAATCGCTGCAAACAATCTGTCCATGCCCGACGACCCCCATGTCCACCTTCGTCCTCTTGGCCCAGCTTTGATGGAGGGCACGCAAGGCACCCTCGGCTCGGGCTACTGGAAGAATTTCTTCAACTGATCGATGTTGGTGGGATCGCGTTTGGCCATTCTCGCCCAGCTCGCCTGCGTGGCAGCCGCCAGGAATTTGTCGCGGCCGGCGCCGGTCAAGCTGATCACCTTCTGCCCGCCGTCGATCATCGCCTGTGCCTGTTTTTCGGACTGGGCAAGGTTGGCGTCATAGCTCGCGCGCTCGTATTCGACGGCCGTGTCGGCAAGCAGCTTCTGCGCTTCGGGCGACAGCGTGTCCCATTTGGCCTTGTTGATCGAGATCAGCACGTCGGTTTTGAAGAACTGCGGGTCGACACGGTATTTGGTGAATTTGTCCCAGCCGAACGACGCATAGCCAAACACGGTATACGCGTTGGCATTGACGACGCCGCGCTCGAGCGAGGTATAGACATCCCCCGGCGCTTGCACGATCACCGTTGCGCCCAAGGATTCAAGGAAATCGCGGTAGAGCGGCGACGAGCGGATCTTCAGACTGCCCCAGTCGATGCTGCCTTCGCTGTTGAGCTTGGGTTCGTCGACGGTGAAGACGTTGAAGCCCGAGCCCGCGTCGACATGCGCCAGCAGATGGGCATTGGCCTTCTTCTCGAAAATCCCGCTGATGAAGTCCCAGCCGCCATTGTCGCGAACCTCCCACGGCGTCTTCGTCGATGCGGAGAAAACCTCGCCTTCGGGCACGAGTTCGAGGAACTGCCCTGCCGGTGTGTCGATCACATCGATCAGGCCGCTCCTGAGCGCCGCGCCCTGCTGGATCGGCGGAATGACCTCCGGCCCGCCACGGACGTTGATCTGGACCACGCCCTTGCCCTTTTCGTTCACCTTCTGAACGAACTTCAGGAAGCTCTGCGCGTAGCCGTTCTGCGTCGGCGTAAAATGCACGGCGTTGAGGACGACCTCTTCGGCCGCGGCGCTACCCGCCACACCCGACATGAGTGCAGCCAGAACAAGGGATTTCCAAATGCGCATTGCCATACTCCCTTTGATAGTTCGTCCATGATCGGGTTCGATCTAAAATTGCAATCGCCGCGCCGCCGCGTGAACGGCGGTTAGTTGGCATCATCTCCTACTGTCAGGAACCGCCCATGCGCGTAGAAGACCGGCGATCGATGAGCGCGGTCCAGCGCAACGCCCGACACGATGCCGATGACGATCATGTGCGATGCCCGCACGATGATTTCGGCCACCCGGCATTCGAATATTGCCCGTGCGCCGACAAGCAAGGGCGCGCCGGTTTCGCCACGCACCCATGATCCGGACGAGAACCGCGCGGCGCCCTTGGCTTTGGTCATGCCGCCAAAGGCACGTACAACGTTCTCCTGGTCGCCGGCGGGAAGATTGACCGAAAACGGCAAACCTTCGTGAATGACCGAGGCAAAGGTGCTGCCGCGGTTGACACAAGCCAGCAGCGACGGCGGCTCGGCGCTGAACGAGCAGAGAGCCGTCGCCGTGATGCCGCAAAAACCGATCTCGTCATGTTCCGACGCGAGGATGGCGACCGAGCCCGCCACGGCCCGCATAGCCTGCTTGAACGCGCGCGGATTGATGGAGTCGTGCCCATCCACCCACGGCGTCGGAATGGCGGCCGCCGGCATCAATTTACTCGAAGCCCGGCCTGGCGCATCAGCGGCAGCACGCGGTCGCAGAAGAAGGGCAATTCGTAGGTGTAGTTGACGAATGTGAGGGCGGCGCCGGAATAACCCTGTTCCATGATCTCGGTGAGGTCGTCGACGATCTTTTCCGGCGTGCCGATGAGCGGGAACGTCCCGGCACCACCGGCGAACCTTTGCCGATATTCGGTGAAAGCCTTCGCATCGTGCGAGTTCGCGAATTCCTTCTTCTTGCGCATGTGCTCGTCGACCGCACCCTCGTCCGCGCATTCCAACGCGTAGTGCCGGTAGTAATCCTCGGCTTCCTGCTGGGTCTCCCGGCAGACGACGTGACAAACTGTACAGACGCCGACTTCGCGCCGGACTTCGGCCGCGCGGTTGGTGATGTCGACCACATGCGCACGGCCGTCGGCAATTTCGGAAAACGTCGAAAACAGATAATCGCAGTGGCGCGCTGCGTAGTTGCGCCCCGGCGCGCCGAAGGCGGCGTTCATGGTCACCGGTCGCGGCGCCTGCAGGCTTGGCGGCCGGCTGACGACCCCCTTCAGATCATAGAACTCGCCGCCGAAGTCGAACGGCTCCCTCGATTGATAGGCACGCACGATGATGTTGATCCATTCCTCCGCTTGATCGTAGGTTCGATCGCCGACCGTCTGCCCGAACATCGCGAACTCGTCGGGGTTCCAGCCGCAGACAATGTTCAAGCCGGCCCGCCCATTGGAGATGTGGTCGACCGTCGCCAGCGCTTTTGCAGCCTGCAGCGGATGAACCAGCGGCACATGCACCGTCATGAACAGGCCGATGTTTTCCGTGGCGACAGCAAGGCCCGCCGCCCAGGTGAAAGTCTCGAACGACCATTCCCGCACATGCGTCAAACCGCCGAAGCCGCGCCAGCGGGCGATCGGCAGCAGAAACTCGAGGCCGGCGCGGTCGGCGATGCAGGCGGAATTGAGGTTGTCCTCCCAGCGGGCACGCCAGCGCTCGGGGACGGTAGTCATTGCCAGGCCGCCATCGGCGTTCATTGAAAATACGCCGAGCTTGAACCTGTTCGGCCCTTTCAGCGGGTGCTGCTTCCTGATCATGCTTTCCCCTGCCGCGACATGCCCTCACCTTCACCGTTGGAGTTTTGAAACGGTGGGCTAAGCTTCATGAAACGCTCCTCGGCGTTCTGAATGAAGTGGGTCATGCGGTCGTAAGCGGCGACGGCGTCGCGCTTGACGAATGCCTCATAGATTGCGCGCATGCCGGCAACGATGACGGCCTGCGTCGGCTGGTGCGACAGCGTCCTTAAGCGCACGACGAGCACATGGTCGGCGAACCTTGCAATCGTTTGGGAAAGGCGCTCGTTCTCGACGGCGCCGAGCCAACAATTCCTGAATGCCGAATTGGCCTGGAAAAAGCGGTCGGCATCGCCGGCGGCGGCCGCAGCCTCGGCCTCCCGAAGCGCGGCTGCCAGGGTCTTGAGGCCAGCGGCGTCAAGTGTCCGTGCCGCGTGCGCGGCGGCCCGTGGCTCAAGCAGGCGGCGGACCTCGAAGATGTCGGCGACATCCGTCGCGGTAAGCGTGGGCAGGGTGAAGCCGCGTGTCGTGCCGACGAGATAGCCCTCATGCACCAACTGCATCAAGGCGTCACGGACAGGCATTCTGGAAATGCCGAGCTGGGCGGCAATATCGACATCGACGAGCTTCTGGCCAGGCGCCAATTCGCCATGCTGTATCGTCAGCCGGATTTGTTGATAGACCTGGGCACGCAGATTGCCATCGCCAACCCGTTTGAGCTCTATCGTTTCCGTCATCCACGCCTTCCCATGCGAAGATTTCGTATATTGTTTGAGGCTGTGTTCTCGCAGTCGTGCCGTTTGAAATGCAGCCACGTGTCGGCAGAAATCCACCTATCAGCCATGTTCCCGGCTCAAGTGGAGCATAGGCTGGATCACCTGGCAAGATGTTTTAAGTTTATAATGTATACTGTTTGAGTTCGCTGTCCGGAGGGCAATGGATCGCGCCATCCGTGCTGCCGCGCCGCGCCACGGCGGGGACAGCTAACGATCCGCGCGGTTCGGTAAAAAACGTACAGACGTTTTTCCGTGACACATCGAAGTTGACGGATTTAACTAAAATTACTTGCGATCTGCGCGCGCCGGCACGCCCACCCCGATCCCTCGCCGGTACGCATTACTGGATCGCCCGCCGTATCGAAAGGTGCGGCGGGCTTTTCGTTTCGTTTGGCGGGGAGGCGCTTATGCGAGACTTGCCCAGGAATATCGACGCCGACGTCGTGATCGAAATCAGCAAGCTGCTCGACGACCGGGCGAAGTCCGTGCCGGTGCCGGTGCACAAGCTGGCGGCGATGATCCGGCTGGGCGTCGAGACGCGTCTGACCGATCACTCCATCGAAGAACTGATCGTGGAGATGGCCGCGACGCGGGGGCTTCCGATGCTGTTCGACTTGCCGGTGGTCGACAACGTCGTGCCGATTGCCTCGGCGCGCCGTCCCCGCTGACACTTCGCTCGAACCTCACCGATCGTCGCGTCGCCGGCCGACTTCACTTGTCCTGATGCGCGGACCGGGTGTCGCCTTTCTTTTCGGGGTCGTGGGTATGGTGGCTGTCGTGTTCGCCGCCGCCGCCGGAAACCTTGCTGTGGCTGCGACGGTCGGAGTCGGCCGGCGGCTTTTCGACGCTCAGCGGCTTCTTGGCGTTTTCGTGCGCGGCGCCGGGACCGCCCTGGCGGATGCTGGCAGGAGTCTTCTTCGACGTGGACATGACCTAGCGATCCTGGACGTTGCCTTGATGGGTGGTGTTGACCTTCGTATTGCCTTGCTGGCCCTGCTTGTCGGGATCCGGAACGGCTGATTGCGGTGCCTGGTCGGCTGCTACCGGTTTTTTGTCACCGGTGCCCTTTGGGCTCAGGTTCTTCGGCGGCACAGGGGGAGGTTTTGTGCTCATGGCGTGTCTCCTTCCGTCACCCAAACAAGCGGCTCGGGAGAAAGGTTCCCGATGGCCCGGTCCGAACGGCAATTGCCGCGAATAGCCGGGCCCGCAGGCGGTGGCTTGGCCGGCGGGATCCAGGATTATTTCTTGATGATGTTTCCGTTGTTCAGATCGAAGGCCTGGGCACCGAACGCCTGCCTGAAGAAATCCTGCTGCAGATCGCCCCATTCGCCAAGATAGGCGCCGCAATTGCTGCAATAGATCGGCGTCGAATCCTTCGGGTTGTCGGGAATTTCCATCAGGATCGTCCCGCACGCCTTGCAATCGAGCTTGTCATCCAAACGGCGGCCCATTGGCCTATAATTGCGCGTTTTCGGCCGCGCGCCAATTGTCGTATTCGTACGAAACTGCGAACGGTACGTTTTCCACCTCCAAGCGGGCAGCAGGCTAGCGGTCCGCCGGATTTCCGAAAGCGGGATCGCGCCGCCTCGAATACCTTCCCACCCGCGGCAGCTCGTCTGGAAAGTCGACCCAGGGAAGCCTCATGTCCCAATATGCGTGGGCCTGCGGCGGAAACCGTTCGGGGTGGTCGAGAAAGCCGATCGACAGATAGAGTTCGTCGGGCAGGCCCTGGTCGACATAGCCGATCGATGTTCCGCAATCCGCACAGAAGGACCGGAGCACGCCGGGGGTTTTCGAAAAGGTCTTGGGCGTGCCGGTGAGCAATGTGAATTCGGAAGGCCGATAGCCGACCCACACCGTTAGCGGGCTTCCTATCGCCTTGCGGCAGTCGTCATCGTGATCGGAGCAAATCCAGAACGGCTCGCCGCGCATCTCCGCCGTTATGGCGCCGCAAAAACAGGACCCCGTTTCAGTTCGTGGCATTACCTGCCTTCATTGCTGACCTCACTCATTGCTGGCCTGGCATTTCGGTATTTTCCTTGGGGTTCTTCTTGATGCCGGCGGCAGGCGAGGTATCGGCCGGAGCATTGCCACCCTGGTTCTGTTCAGGGGCTCTTTTGAGCGGCGAAGTTCGCCAGCCCATATCGCCGTACAAAAAGCCGATGAGAAAGCCGACGATGATGATGGCCGAAATCACCATCGCAATTAACGCGTTACGTCGCTCCATTTCGCGCGGCTCCTTTCTTCGGGCCGAACAAACGATGGCGGAAATGGTTCCGGCGAGACGGTACGGACCCGGCCCGGAACATTCAGCCTTACGGCGGGTTCTTATGCATGCTCTTCTTACAGGGAGTGGCTCGCATGAAACCCGCCGTAACCGATCGCATCGAAACCAAGAAATACGACCACCCGACAGGCGGCTGGGGATCGCTCAAATCCCTGGTCCGCAAGGCGCGCGGCGAAGGCCTGCTGTTGTCCGGGATATGGAGCACGCTGCTCAAGCAGAACAAGGCCGACGGCTATATGTGCGTGTCTTGCTCATGGGCAAAGCCAGCCCAGCCGAGGCCTTTCGAATTCTGTGAAAACGGCGCCAAGGCGACGATGTGGGACCAGACCAAGCTGCGCTGCGAACCGGCTTTCTTCGCCGAGCATTCGGTGACGGAACTGCTCGATTGGCCGGACCACGATCTTGAGAAGCAGGGCAGGCTTACCGAGCCCATGCGCTACAATGCCGCCACCGACCGTTACGAGCCGGTTTCCTGGGACGATGCATTCCGCGACATCGCTGCCGAACTGCGGCGGCTCGATCCCAAATCGGTGGTGTTCTACACGTCCGGCCGGGCCTCGCTCGAGGCCTCGTTCGTGTACCAGCTTTTTGCGCGGATCTATGGCTCTTCGAACCTGCCCGATTCGTCCAACATGTGTCACGAATCGACCTCGGTCGGCTTGCCGGAATCGATCGGTTCGCCGGTCGGGACCGTGCAGCTCGAAGACTTTGCGAAATGCGACATGATGTTCTTCTTCGGGCACAACACCGGGGTGACGGCGCCGCGCCTGCTGCATCCGCTGCAGGAGGCACGTCAACGCAACGTGCCCGTCTTCACTTTCAATCCCTTGCCCGAGCGGGGACTGAAGCGCTTCAAGAATCCGCAAAACCCCCTCGACATGCTGTCGCCCGGACCGGGTACCAAAATGTCCAGCGACTACTTCCAGGTTCGTTCGGGCGGCGATATCGCCGCGATGACGGGTATCGCCAAGGCGTTGCTGGCGCTCGACGACGACGCCCGCGAAAGCGGCAGGACGCGTGTCCTCGACACGGCTTTCATCGCCGAACACACGCATGGCTTCGCCGAATTCGAAGCCTTCCTGCGCAAAACCCAGTGGAGCGATATCGTCGCGCGATCCGGCATTGCGCAGACCGACCTGGAGCATGTCGCCGAGGTCTACAGCCATGCCAACGCGGTGATCGGCAATTACGGCATGGGCTTGACCCAGCATCGGCACGGCACCGAGAACGTCCAGATGCTGTGCAACCTTTTGATGCTGCGCGGCAATATCGGAAAACCCGGCGCCGGCATTTCGCCGCTGCGCGGCCATTCCAATGTCCAGGGGCAGCGCACCGTCGGCATATCGGAAAAACCCGAGCTCGTCCCGCTCGACAAGTTCGCCGAATTCTACGCCTTTGAACCGCCGCGCGAAAAAGGTCTCGATACGGTCGAAACCTGCGAAGGCGTCATCGACGGATCGGTCAAGGGCTTCGTCGGGCTCGGCGGCAATTTCGTGCGGGCCGTGCCGGAAACCGGCCTGGTCGAGAAAGCCTGGCGTGGGCTCGACCTGCATGTCGAGATCGCGACCAAGCTCAACCGCAGTCACCTGGCCGCCGGCCGGGCAACCTATTTGCTGCCTTGCCTGTCACGGCTGGAAAGAGACCATCAGGCAAGCGGCGACCAAAGGGTGTCGGTAGAGGATTCCACCGCCTGTATCCACGGCTCGTTCGGATCGCGACCTCCGGCTTCGCCGCATCTGCTTTCAGAGCCCAGGATCGTCGCCGAACTCGCCAAGGCCACGGTGCCGGGCAGGAGTTCGATCCCATGGGATGAGTGGGTTGGGGATTATTCCCGCATCCGCGACGAAATCGAGCGCTGCTACCCCCAACATTTCCGCGACTTCAACGAGCGTTTCCTGACGCCCGGCGGCTTCCATCGCGACATCAAGGCGAGCAAGCGGGTGTGGGAGACGCCGAACAAGAAGGCCAATTTCAAGCTGCCAAGTGGCCTTGAAACCGATCCCGACATCGATGTCGCCGGCGATGATGTGCTGACACTGATCACGGTGCGCTCCAACGACCAGTTCAACACCACCGTCTACGGCTACAACGACCGGCTGCGCGGCATCAGCGGCACACGTATGGTGCTGTTGATGAATGAAAAGGATATCCAGCGCCTCGGTTTGAGCGCGGGACAGGAGGTCGATCTCGAAGCCAACGCGCGGGACGGTGTGGAGCGCCGCGTGCACGGACTGCGCATCACGCCTTACTCGGTGCCGGAGGGAAATTGTGCCGGTTACTACCCCGAGCTCAACCCGCTGGTTCCTTTGTGGCACAGAGCCGAGAGGGCTCATGTTCCGGCGGTCAAATCGGTACCGGTGCGGATATTGCCATAGGCGTTCGTCGTTCGCGGCAGGCACGCACCACGCCGATGTGACCTGGCGCGACTTTCAATCGCGATCTCAGCCGGCTCGCGCGAGTTCATCCACGGCATTCAGGATCGCACTCTGGCTCGCCGGCTTCTGCACCATCCTGCAAGCGCGGAACCCGGCTGGAATTTCGCGTTCGCCATACCCGGAGAGGAAGGCGAACGGAACACCGCGCATCCGTAACGCTTCCGCGATCGGATAACTGGTCTCGTCGTTCAACTGGATATCCAGCAACGCGGCGTCGATCCCGCCTTCGCCAACGAGCCGGAGTGCCGCCGTTACCGACGAAACAGGTCCAACCACCTGATGGCCGGCTTTGCGCAGGTAAGCCGCCGCGTCGTCGGCGATCAGCCATTCGTCCTCGACGATCAGCACACGCATCTTTCCGGTCACGACGAGCCCTCACGGGTCAGAGGGAATGCGATTTCCGCCTCCAAACCATTTGAGTGGAAAGTTGTTTCAACCTTTCCGCCCAGCCGGTAGCCGATTTCTCCGCGCAGAAGGGTAAGGCCGAAGCCGCTGTCGGTTGGCTCCTTGATGCGGGGGCCGCCCTTCTCGCGCCAAGTGAGCCTGAAGGTTCCGTCCGCCACCGACCATTTCACGACTATCCGCCCGGCAGGTTTCGAAAGGGCGCCATATTTAGCGGCATTCGTCGCCAGTTCATGGATTGCCATGCCGAAGGAAAGCCCTTGTACCGGCTTGAGGCTCACCCGTTTGCCATGGAGTTCGAACCGTTCGGCCCCGAAGGGATCGAGTTCCTGGCGCAGCAGTTCCTCGACGGAAGCTTCGGTCCAGCTTTCTCGCGAGAGCAGACTGTATGCTCGTGACATCGCCTGCAGGCGGCCGATCAAGGCGTCGGCGAACTCGTCTTTCGACGCCGAGTTTTCACGGGTCCGGTTGGTGATGCTGGCGACGACCGCCAGCATGTTCTTGACGCGATGGTTCAGCTCCGAGATGAGCACCTGCTGACGCTCTTCCGCCTGCGCCAGCGTCGTCACGTCGATCATGGTCACGACCACGCCTTGGACGCCGCCGCTCTTGTCCCGATAAGGGTTGATGCGAACCAGGTGAAACCGGCCGTTGTCATCGCGCGCAAGGTGATGGTTCAGGGTCTCTCCCGTCTCGAACACCGCCTGGATGTGCCGCTTCAACTCGGGGTAGTCGAGTCGGCTCGAAAGATCGGTCAGCGGGCGGCCGACATCGGACGGACGCAAGTTGAAGAACGACGACGCGGCGGGAGTAAAGGTCCGCACCACAAGGTTGCGGTCGAGGAAGATGGTGGCGATTTCCGTGCTTTCGAACAAGTTTCTGAGATCGCTGTTGGCGCGATCGAGTTCCTCTATCTTGCCGGTCAGCTCCGCGTTGATGGTGTTTAGCTCTTCATTGAGCGACTGCATCTCCTCCTTCGAGGCCTCAAGCTCCTCATTGGTCGACTGCGCCTCTTCATTGACGGAGACGAGTTCCTCGTTCGAAGATTTTACTTCCTCCAGCGCGGTTTCGTATTCCTCGATGGTCGATTGCAGCCGCTCGCGTGTGTCGCGCAACTCCCGCTCGAGATCGGCCGCGTCGTCGGTGCCGCGGCTTTCGTGTGCCGGCTCGGAGCGGATCTGGGACTGTCCCACCGGATTGAACAGGACGAGGTAGAGGGGCTCGCCATTACCGCGTTCCGTGTATGGCTCGACCGTCAATGTAATGAACTGAAGCTGTTCGTCGTCTTCCTCGACCGCTATATTCTCCCGCACGACCGTGCGGCGCGTCGTGGCTGCTTCCCGCAACGCGGCGCGCAGTTCCAGTCTCAGCCCGTGGCGGGCCTGGGTCAGCAACTGCCGGCTCGGGGCGCCTTGCGGCGCTTCCAGATATTTGCCCGTCCGCGCCGAATAGTAGACGATGTCGCCATCGCCATTGACCAGAACGTGAGGCGGGGCGAACCGCTCCAGCACCTGAGCCTCGATCGCCTGGCGCAGTGAATGGCTGGTCGCATCCTTCTTCGAGCCGCCGCGTCCGACCGGAAGGGCACCCGTGCGGCCATTGCCGATCAGGACCGGCGGCCGCGGCGTGGCATGTTCCCGCGCCTGGAATATCCGCTGCTTCTTGTCGACCGTGGCGAACAGGTCACCGTGCTGACCGATGGTTTCCGAGGTCCCGAGGAACAGATAGCCGCCCGGGCGCAGCGCGTAGTGGAAGATCGGGATGACCCGGTTCTGGATCTGCGGGCCGAAATAGATCAGCAGGTTGCGACACGAAATCATGTCGATGCGCGAGAAGGGAGGGTCGCGGATAATGCTGTGCGGCGAAAAGATGCACAGTTCGCGCACCTCCTTGCCGAGCACATAGCTCTCGCCGTCACTGTGGAAAAAGCGTTGCCTGCGCTCGGGCGAAAGCCCGTGCAGCAGCGCTTCTGGATAACGTGCCGCACGCGCCACCGCGAGCGCCGGCTCATCGATGTCGGTCGCGAATATCTGGACGCGCGGCTGCGCCGAAAGTTTCTCCATGCGCTCGCGCATCAGCATGCCGATCGAGAACACCTCCTCGCCGGTGGCGCAGCCGGGCACCCACACACGCACCGCATCGGAGGCGTTCTTGCCTTCGAAAATCTGCGGTATGATCTTGTCCTCCAGCAATTTGAACGCGTCGGCGTCGCGAAAAAAGCTGGTGACGTTGATGAGGAGGTCGCGAAACAGCTTCGCCACCTCGTCCGGATCCCTTTTCAGCCGTTCTGTGTAGGTGGTGATCGACTGCAGCTGCGTTATCTGCATGCGCCGCTTTACGCGACGCAGGAACGTCTTGGCCTTGTAGCCGGAAAAGTCGTGACCGGAATGGCTGCGCAAAATGGTGTAGATTTCATCGCGGGCTCGATCCATCTCGGCCTTGTGTTCGTCGTCTGCTTCGGTCAGGCCGTTCAGCACGTCGAAACCGCGGACAAACGCCTGAAGCTTTGCACCGATCTGCTCGGCGGGCGCCGCTATGTCGATCAGGCCGCTCGAAATCGCGCTCTGCGGCATGGCTGGATTGCGCGGGCCGGAACCGTTGGAGGCCTGGGCAATGGTCAGCCCGCCATGCTCCTTGATTGCCCTGGCGCCGAGCGTGCCGTCCGAATCGCCACCCGACAAGATAATGCCGACGGCATACTCGCCCTGGTCCTCGGCCAATGCGCTGAAGAAGATATCGATCGGCTTGCGCTCGCGGCTGAACGTGTTCGGCCGGCGCAGCGAAAGCGCGCCCTTACGGATGGTGAGAACGACGTTTTGCGGCATCACATAGACCTGGTCGGGTTGGACCGCTGCCCCCTCCTCGGCCACCAAGACCGGCATTTCGGTGTAACGTCGGATGACCTCGTGCAGCAGGCTTTCCCGCTCCGGGCTGAGGTGCGTGACGACGACGAACGCCATGCCGGTGCCGCCGGTCATTCCCTTGAACAAGCCCTCCATCGCCGGAATGCCGCCGGCCGATGCACCGACGCCGACTATGGGAAATCTGCCATTCTGGGATGCCACGCCAAGCCCCTGGTAACAGCCGCGAACACAAAGCCGTCAAATCGGGCCTCAGACCCTAATCACGCCTCAGACTAAGACCGGGCCGAGCCTGAGGCCAGTAAATAGTCCAGTAACGGAACAAAGCACCGCGGCTGGGCATTAACATTTGACTTCGGAGGCGGTTCCAATGGCAAGACGACCACCTGAAATAAAGCCGGCCAAGCGAATCCTGTTGCCCTCGCCGGATCTGACCAAGTTCCCGGTATCTGAAAACATCCCGCCTCGCCTGCTCGCGCTCGCGGAACGGTTGCAAGAGGTCCTGGCCCGCCATTTTGCGGAAGTCCGCGCCGACAGCCGTAAATCCCGCAGGAAGAAGGAACAATGAGGTGCGCGACCTGCAAGGCTTGCATATCCTGATCGTCGAGGACGAATGGATGCTGGCGGGCGATCTTGCACGTTACTTCAGCAAGATGGGCGCCGTGGTGCTTGGCCCGGTGGCGACGGTCGAACAGGCATCAAAACATACGGACGAGGCGGAGGCCGCGATCCTGGACGTCAATCTCAACGGACGACGGGTATTCCCGATCGCCGACGAGTTGATGCGCCGTGGCGTGCCGTTCGTGTTTTTCAGCGGCGACGAAGACATCGTTATTCCTGAGCGCCTTCGCTATGCCAGCAGCCTCCGAAAATCCTCGAACGGCCAGGCTGTCTTCGATGCTCTCTTCCCAGCCGAGACGTCGGCATCGAAAGGAGGCCGATCGTCGGAGCCCTCGGACGACGTATTTTCGCTGCTGCCCAAGCTCAGGCTCGCGGCGCGCCTGCTGCTGGGAGATGTGGAGGCCTCCGACCGGCTGGTCGAGCGAACGCTCGAACAGGCCATCGGCGAAATCGACAAGAGACGATCCGGCTCCTCCACGGAGGACTGGCTCAACGGCATCATGCGAAACATCGTCAGGGCACGCGGGCCAAACCTGCTGCACTGACCGTGGCCGCTGTTTGCCGCGATCCTACTTCCGGCTGCGTTCGACGAATTTGTTGAAGCGGCTGGTCTTTCCGCCGCTGGTCTCATCCTGGTAGAGGAAGGCCAGTTCGTTCTCATCGAAGATCCTGAAGAACTCGTCCCATTCGACAGGCTCGAACGTCTCTTCAGGCTCGCCGAAGTCGATGCGCAGTATGCCTCCCTCGCCCTTGGTGCGCACCACCGCCGGTCGCCCGTCGCGGTCCTCGGCCCAACGGCGGATTTCGTCGTGATCGGTGGTCGTCCTGGATTCAGACATCGCAATCTCCCTTCGATTCCACCGCAGGCCGCGAGATCTCACGCGTTGCTCCGGTCTGCCCTCACACAACCAGCAGATGCATTGCTGCCCGGCATGTGCGCGCGGTTGGTTGATTATGGCTCCTAACACCAAGCGCGCTTCGATGTTCCCGTGCCCAGCCCGAGGCGGGGTCGCTTTCGGAGCGCAGCGTTCCGGGAACTTTGTTGAAGCAAGGGAACAAACCTTTCGCCCGGAAGTTTGGGGCGGCAAAGCCATTCGTATGAGGAGTTGTCGTGAAACGTATACTGGTCACGGGAGGCTGCGGTTTTATCGGCCGCCACGTCGCCCAGGAACTCGTTGAACATGGCTATGGGGTTTCAATTCTCGATGCGCTGCTGGACCAGGTGCATGGTGGCGAGGCAATCAGCCTGCCGCCAGGCGCCAAGCTGATCAAAGGCGACGTTCGCGATCGCGACGCCATCTCAGAGGCGGTCGACGATGTCGACGCGATCATTCACCTGGCGGCTGAAGTGGGCGTCGGCCAGTCCATGTACGAGATCGCCCGCTATGTCGGCGCCAACGACCTCGGCACCGCCACGTTGCTGGAAGCGCTGATCAAACGCCCGATCGAACGGATCGTCGTTGCTTCGTCGATGAGCGTCTATGGCGAGGGTCTCTATGCGACGCCGGACGGCCGGCGCATCGACAATGCAAGACGGCAGCCGGACGATATCCGCAGCGGCCAATGGAATCCCCTGTCCCCGGAAGGTGAAGTCCTGTCGCCGCTGCCGACCGACGAACAGAAACCGGTCGATCTCGCCTCAATTTACGCGCTGACGAAATACGCCCAGGAACGCGCCGTACTGATCTTCGGCGAAGCCTATGGGGTCGATGCGGTGGCGCTGCGCCTGTTCAATGTCTTCGGCGCCGGACAGGCGCTCTCGAACCCGTATACCGGCGTCCTCGCGAACTTCGCCTCGCGCATCGCCAACGGCCAGCGGCCGCTGATCTTCGAGGACGGCGAACAGCAGCGCGATTTCGTGCATGTACGCGACGTCGCCCGCGCCTTCCGGCTGGCGCTGGAACAGCCGCAGGCACGCGGCCACGTCATCAACATCGGCAGCGGGCGAGCCTACGCGGTCAGCGATGTCGCCCGGCTGCTCGCCGAAGCGATGGGCGTGCCTGGCCGCCAGCCGGAAATCCTCGGCAAGGCACGCTCCGGCGATATCCGCAATTGCTTTGCCGACATCTCCAAGGCGCGCGAACTGCTCGGCTTCCAGCCGCAGTACCGGCTGGAGCATTCGCTCGGCGATTTCGTCGCCTGGGTGCGCAACACGGTCGCCATCGATCGCAGCGCCGAGATGAAGCGGGAACTCGAAGCGCGAGGGCTGGTATCATGAGACCGGAGTCACCCGATTTTCGCGAAATGCCCATCGCCATTATCGGCGGCAGCGGCTTCATCGGCTCCAACCTCGCCGACAGCCTGTTGTCGGATGGCGAACTGGTGCTGGTCATCGACAACCTGAGCCGTCCCGGCGTCGAGCAGAACCTGGAATGGCTGACGCAAAAGCACGGCAGCCGCCTGACCATCGAAATCGCCGATATCCGCGACGCCGAGGCGCTCGCGCCGCTGGTGGCGCGTTCAAAGGCGGTTTTCCACTTTGCAGCGCAGACCGCCGTCACCACGAGCCTGGTTCGACCGGACGAGGATTTCGACGTCAACCTGCGCGGGACGTTCAACGTCCTGGAAGCCGCTCGCCGCAGCGGCAAGCGCACCCCCGTCGTTTTCGCCAGCACCAACAAGGTCTATGGCCGCCTTGCCGATCTCGCCATGCGCGAAGAGGACGGCAGATACGCGCCTCGCGACGCGGCCATCCATGCGCACGGCATCGACGAGACGCGCGGCCTCGATTTCTGCACGCCCTATGGCTGCTCCAAGGGCGCGGCGGACCAGTATGTCCTCGACTACGCCAAGTCATACGACCTGCCGACGGCGGTGCTGCGCATGAGCTGCATCTATGGACCGCGCCAGTTCGGGACGGAGGATCAGGGCTGGGTCGCCCACTTCCTGCTTAGCGCCTTCTCGGACCGGCCGATCACCATCTATGGCGACGGCAAGCAGGTGCGCGACATCCTCCACGTTGCCGACGCGGTCGCGGCCTATCGCGCCGTGCTCGACCGGATCGAGGAAATCAGCGGCCAAGCATTCAATCTCGGCGGCGGACCACAAAACGCCGTCAGCCTGCGCACGCTGCTGAACGAGATTCGCGACATAACGAAACGGGACGTTCCGATCCGTTACGACCGCGAACGCACCGGCGACCAACCGTTCTTCGTCGCCGACACACGCGCGATCGAGGCGGCGCTGGGATGGAAAGCGCACGTCCCGTGGCAAAACGGCATCCGCGACCTCGCCGACTGGCTGCAGCGTCATCGCCTCGACCCGCATCCCGAACCGGCGAGGTACGTGGCATGAGGGTCGCTCTGGTCAATCCGTCCTGGACGTACCAGGACAGCATCTATTTCGGCTGCCGCCAGCCGCATCTGCCGCTCGAACTCGGCTATTCGAAAGCGCTGCTCGACGCCGCCGGCCACGAGGTGCTGATGCTGGACGGGCAGATCCAGAAGCTCGACAACGCCGCGCTCGCCGATCGCGTCGCCGCATTCGAGCCTGACATGACCGTCGTCAGCACCGCGCCGACCTACCTGTTCTGGCGCTGCGCACCGCCCGAGTTGCGGGTGCCGGCCGATTTCCTCAATCATCTTGCCGGGTGCGGCGGTCGCACCGTCGCCGTCGGGCCGCATGGCTCGGCGACGCCGACGCCGACTTTGCGCAAGCTAGGCGTCGACATCGTCGTGCGCGGCGAATGCGAGGAAGTGGTCGCGGAACTTGCCCGGCGCGACGACTGGAGCGCGGTGCCGTCCACGGCCTATTTCGAGGATGGAGAACTGGTCTCGAACGGCGGCGTGCATGCGAGCTCGTTCATCGATCACCCGCCGCTCGAATGGCCGTCGGACTGGATTGCCGCGCATTCGCACCACCATCATCGCTTCGACGACAACCAGGTCGGCTTTGGCGCGGAGGTCGAGGCGTCGCGCGGCTGCCCGTATAATTGCAGCTTCTGCGCCAAGATCGATTTCCGCGATGCCTACCGCCGCCGGAACCACGAAGCAGTGATCGCCGAGATCGACCGGCTGATCGCACAGGGTGTCGGCTACATCTACTTCATCGACGAGATCTTCCTGCCGCAAAAGGCATTGCTGGAGGCGCTGGTCGATCGCGATGTGAAGTTCGGCGTGCAGACCCGTATTGACCTCTGGAAGCCGGAATTGCTGAAGCTGCTCGGTGCCGCCGGCTGCGTCTCGATCGAGGCGGGCCTCGAAAGCCTGACTGTGGAAGGCCGCGCCATGCTGGCAAAACGCTGCCGTTTGGGCACCGAGGAGCTGGCCGCGCTGCTGGTCGACGCAAGGCGCCACGTGCCGTTCGTGCAGGCCAATCTGATCGGCGTGGTCGAGGACGATCCCGCGCTCGTCGATTATTGGCGGAAGCACCTGATCGACAACGGCGTTTGGGCCAACGAACCGGTGCCGCTCTATCCTTATCCGAGTTCGCCGAGCTACCGCGAACTTTGGGGCGAGCCGGACGATCTCGCCTGGGAGCGCGCGCATGAACATTACCTCGCATCCTTCCGAACGTTCAGCGACATCCAGGAGAAGCGTCCGCGTCCGCTGGCTGAATTGGAGGCCACATGTTGCGGACGCTGAGCCCGCCGCGTCGCATACTGATGACGGTCGATGCCGTCGGTGGCGTCTGGCGCTATGCGCTCGATCTGGCCAGGCAATTGGTCGCCGGCGGCGACAGCGTCGTGCTTGCCGGGCTTGGTCCGGAACCGTCCAGGCAGCAGGCGGAGGAGGCCCAGTCATTCGCGGCGCTGACCTGGCTCAACACGCCGCCCGACTGGATGACCCGCAACGAGCACGACCTCGATACATTGCAGCGGGAGCTGCACCCGCTCATACGTGACTACGCCGTCGAAATCGTCCATCTCAACGCGCCGACGCAGGCCGCGGGGCTCGATGTGCCCTGCCCGATCGTGACGGTGTCGCATTCCTGCGTGGTGACATGGTTCCACGCCGTCAAGGGACAGGCGGCGGACGGCGAATGGGCCTGGCAGAAGGACCGCAACCGGCGCGGTTTCGACAAAACAGGCATTGTCGTTGCACCCAGCCGCAGCCATGCCGACATGCTCGAAACCTGCTACGGGCCGATCGCCCGCCTGAGCGTCGTCGGCAACGGGGCGCGGCCCGGCGCGAAGAGCGAAAGACGGGAATCGGTGGTTTTCGCCGCCGCGCGCTGGTGGGACGAAGGAAAGAATGCGGCGGTGCTGGACCAGGCCGCCTCCCTGACGCAATGGCCGGTCTTCGTCGCCGGCTCCTTGCAAGGCCCGGACGGCCAGCATGTTGGCTTCAGTCACGCCGTTCCCGTCGGACCGGTGCCACATGAGGAAGTGCGCTCGCTGATGGCGCGGGCAGGCATTTTCGTATCGCCGTCGCTCTACGAACCGTTCGGCCTGGCCACGCTGGAAGCCGCGATGTCGAAGACGCCTTTGGTGCTCGCGGATATCTCGACCTATCGCGAATTGTGGGACGGGGCGGCCATGTTCTTCGACGCGCGCGATCCGGGCGATCTCGCCAGATGCGTCAACAGCCTTTGCAGCGACGCGCAGCGCCGGCGAGAGCTCGGTGAAGCAGCCGCTCGCCGAAGCCGCAGATTTTCATTGGCAAGACAGGCGACCGCCATGCGCGGCGTCTACGACAAGGCGGCCCTGGCCACCATGGCGGATAATTGATTATGCGATTTTTATTCTACACCCATTCGATCGTTTCCGACTGGAACCACGGCAACGCACATTTCCTGCGCGGCATCATGCGTGAGCTGGTCGCGCGCGGGCACCAGGCTATCGCGCTGGAGCCCGCCGACGGCTGGAGCCGGTCGAACCTGCTGGCCGAGAAAGGGTCCTTCGCAATCGAGCGATTCCGGAAGGACTTCCCCGAGTTGATGCCGGTGACCTACGATGCCGCTTTCGACCACGAAGCCTGGATCTCCGACGCCGATGTGGTGATCGTGCATGAGTGGACCGAGCCGGACCTTGTTGCGCGGCTGGGCAGGGCGAAAGCAACTGGCGGCCGTTTCACGCTGCTGTTCCACGACACGCACCATCGCGCTATCTCGGCCACGCAAGCGATTTCCGCCTTGCGGCTTGAACATTACGACGGCGTGCTCGCCTTCGGCGAGGCGCTGCGGGAAAGCTATCTTCGCGCCGGATGGGGCAAGCGGGTCTTCACCTGGCACGAGGCAGCCGATGACCACCTGTTCCAGCCGCATCCTGAAATCGAGCGTAGTTCCGACCTTATCTGGATCGGCAATTGGGGCGACGACGAGCGCAGTGCCGAAATCAGGGAGTTCCTGGTCGGCCCGGTGCGTGAACTCGGCCTGAGCGGAACCGTCCACGGCGTTCGCTATCCGCGGGAGGCGCTCGCCGACCTTGCGGCCGCCGGCCTGCGCTGCGAAGGCTGGATCGCCAATGCCGACGTGCCGAAGGCGTTCGCGGCGAACCGCATCACGGTTCACATCCCGCGGCGTCCATACCGCGAAAGCCTGCCCGGCATCCCGACCATCCGCATGTTCGAGGCGCTCGCCTGCGGCATCCCGCTCGTTTCGGCGCCGTGGTCCGATGTCGAATGCCTGTTCAGGCCCGGCGTAGATTTTCTGTTTGCAAACAACGGTTCCGAGATGCGGCGTCATCTTCGCGCCGTGCTGCACGACGCGGACCTCGCCGCTTCTCTGGCGACATCGGGCCTCGAGACCATCCGCTTGCGGCACACATGCCGGCACCGGGCGGATCAATTGTTCGGCGTGCTCGCCGAATGCGGGCGCCGCCAAGCCGCCGACACGATCCTTGCAAAGGAGGCCGCCGAATGAAGATCGCATTTTACGGGTCAAGCCTGCTGTCGTCCTACTGGAACGGCGCGGCCACCTATTACCGCGGGCTGCTCAAGGCCTTGGCCAGGCTCGGCTACGACATCACCTTCTATGAGCCCGATGTCTACGATCGCCAGAAGAACCGCGACATCGAGGCGCCGGACTGGTGTGCCGTCGTCGTCTACGAGGCCACTCCGCATGCCATGATGCAGGTGGCGGCGCGAGCGGCGGAGGCAGATATCGTCGTCAAGGCGAGCGGCGTCGGTTTCGCCGACGACGCACTGTTGCGGGCGGTGCTCGATCACGCCCGTGCCGATGCGCTCACCGTATTCTGGGATGTCGATGCGCCGGCGACGCTTGGCCAGTTGCGCGACGAGCCCGACCATCCGCTGCATCGCGCGCTGCAGGAAATCGACCTCGTGCTGACCTATGGCGGCGGCGACCCGGTGGTCTGGGCCTATCGGGCAATGGGGGCGGCCGAATGCGTGCCGATCTACAACGCGCTCGATCCGGAAACGCATCATCCGGTCGGCAAGGACATGCGCTTTGCCTGCGATCTCGCCTTTCTCGGCAACCGGCTGCCGGACCGCGAGGCGCGCGTCGAGGCCTTCTTCCTCGACCCGGCCGGCCGCTCCGCCGATCAGCGCTTCCTGCTCGGCGGATCGGGCTGGGGCGACAAGCAGATGCCCGCCAATGTCCGATGGCTCGGCCATGTCGGCACGCGCGACCACAATGCATTGAACGTCACGGCCAAGGCGGTGCTGAACATCAGCCGCGACAGCATGGCGGCCAATGGCTTTTCACCTGCGACGCGCGTTTTTGAGGCGGCGGGCGCCGGCGCATGCCTCATCACCGACGCCTGGCTCGGCGTCGACCTGTTCCTGAAACCCGGCGAGGAAATCCTGGTCGCGCGCGATGGCGAGGACGTCGCCGAGATCATGCAAAGCCTTAGTGCCGAACGGGCCAAGGCGATCGGGGCATCGGCGCTTCGGCGGGTACTTGGCGAACATACCTATACGACACGGGCCGTTTTGGCCGACGCCATCTTCAGGCGCCATTTCGAGCGTCCGACCGTGGAGGCGGCCGAATGACGAAGCCGCTCGACATCGTCTTTCTTGGCCTGTCGCTCTCCTCATCCTGGGGAAACGGCCATGCCACCACCTTTCGGGGGCTGCTTAAAGGTCTCCACGAACTCGGCCACCGCGTCACTTTTCTCGAACGCGACGTGCCGTGGTACGCAAGTCACCGGGATCTGCGCGATCCCGATTTCTGCACCTTGCGCTACTATGAAACGATCGATGATCTTCGCCGCAATTTTGCGCGCTGCCTGCGCGATGCCGATATCGTGGTCGTCGGCTCCTTCGTTCCCGAAGGCCCTGAAATCATCGACGTCGTGGCATCGTTGTGCACGGGTCAGTTCTGCTTCTACGACATCGACACTCCGATCACGCTGGCAAAGCTTTCGACCGATGATTGCGAGTACATTGCCAGGCGGCAGGTCCCGTATTTCGACGTCTACTTCTCCTTCACCGGCGGGCCGACGCTTGCCCGTCTAACGGCGGAATTCGGCGCGAGGCGGGCCGAGCCGCTCTACTGCTCCGTCGACCCGGAACGGCATCACGGAACCGGTGATCCAATCCGCTGGGATCTCGGCTATCTCGGCACCTACAGCCCCGACCGCCAGGCGACGCTGGAGGCCCTGCTGTTCGAACCGGCGCGTCGCATGCCAGAGCGCCGCTTCGTCGTGACAGGCTCGCAATATCCGCGCGAAATCGCCTGGCCGGACAATGTGGATCGCATCGAACACCTGCCGCCGGCAGATCACGCCGCCTTTTACAGCCGCCAACGCTACACGTTGAACGTCACGCGCAGTTCCATGATCGCGGCCGGATGGTCGCCCAGCGTGCGCCTCTTCGAGGCAGCCGCCTGCGGCACGGCGATCATCAGCGATAGCTGGGCCGGACTGGACAGCCTGTTTCCAGAGCGGACGATCCACACGGCTCGCAGGACCGAGGACGTAGTCGGTATCCTGTCCGGGGAATCCGACGGCGCCCGGCTTGCCATGGCCAGGCAGGCGCGCGTGCTCATCCTCGCAGCTCACACAAGCATCGCAAGAGCCCGCGAATTCGTTTCGCTGCTGGCGCAGGCCAAATCGCCAGGTTCTGTTCTCGATCTGGACGTCGAGAGCGCAGCATGACCCGCAGACGGGAGAAGATAGAGATGCAGCTATCAAGAAAGGCGCAACGGACCAAGACCGTGCTTGTCGCCGGCGGCGCAGGTTTCCTCGGTTCGCATCTTTGCGAGACAATGTTCCAGGCCGGCTGGCGCGTGATCTGCGTCGACAATTTCCTTACCGGCCGCATGGAGAACATAGCATCGATCGCCGATCGTCCGGATTTTCGGCTGATCAAGCAAGACATTTGCCGACCGTTGGAGCTTGGCGAACCGGTTGACCGCATCTTCAACATGGCGTGCGCGGCCTCGCCGCCGCGTTACCAGGCCGACCCGGTCCATACGACGCGGACTTGCGTCATCGGAACGCTCAATCTGCTGGAGCTCGCCGCCCGCAATGGCGCCCGGTTCCTGCAGGCGTCCACCAGCGAAATTTACGGCGATCCCGAACAGCATCCGCAGAAGGAAGACTATGTCGGCCACGTGAACTGCATCGGGCCCCGCGCCTGCTATGACGAAGGCAAGCGCACCGCCGAAACCTTATGCTTCGATTATTTGAGAATGGGAAAGGCCGATATCCGTGTCGCGCGCATCTTCAACACCTATGGTCCCAGGATGGACCCTGCGGACGGACGGATCGTTTCCAATCTGATCATGCAGGCACTCGAGAGACGGCCGCTGACGATATTCGGCGACGGGCTGCAGACCAGGTCGTTCTGCTACGTTTCCGATCTGGTCGACGGCTTGATCCGGCTGATGGAGGTCGATCCCAATCCACGCCAGCCGGTTAATCTGGGCAATCCGGGGGAGTTCACCATCCTGCAACTGGCGAGCCTGGTGAGAGGCATGACCGCAACCAAATCGGGCCTGAAATTCCTGCCGCTGCCGCAAGACGATCCTCGTCGTCGGCAACCCGACATTTCCCGCGCGAGAAAGCTTCTCGGCTGGTCGCCAAAAGTGCCGCTCAGGCAGGGTTTGATGCACACGATCGGCTATTTTGCCGAGCTTGAGACGGCGCAGATGATCGACAGAAGACGTCGAATTGCCGCCACCGTGCGTTCTGCATCAGGCCGGCTGCAAAACCTGCCGGCCTGAGGCGAGGAGCGTCTGGCCGCTGTATGATCGCGCGGTCGTTTCGGATTTGGTCACTTTTTCTCGTCGCGGGAACAACCCGTCCAGCTTCTGGTTCTGCCAAGGTACCGGCATGGAGACGACTGTGCATCCGAAGCGATCCGCCAAAGACATCGAACAAATGGCCGCAAAGGAGACGGCTGCCTTCCTGCGGCGCGCCTCTATCACCTATCTGGAATGTTGTGTGAGCCTGATGATGACGCATCTTCAGCGCGAGGAGGTAGCCGCCATCCTCGAAAAGGAAGCGGATATGCTGCGGCGGCTGGATTGATCGGGCTCGAAGGGCCGCAGGTCGCCTTGGCTTTCCAGGAAACGAAGCAGCGCGGCAGCGTAACGTCTTGCCGCGGCCGCCAGCCGGATCTGTTCCCGATCATCGCCCGATCGCTCAGCCATGCTCCACAAGCCAAGCTGGAAGGCGAGATAGCAGGGCTCGTAGTAGTGGACCAGTTTGGCATCGACGGGACGAGACGTAGTCGCCTCGACAGCTTTGCACAGTGCCGCAGTCGCCGCGTCGGAGAGGCTGTACTCGACACGGGCGCCGGCAATGTCCCAGGCGATGTCCTGGCAGCCGATCAGATCGTGCGATCGGCAATGGTCGAGGGCGTCCGTCTTGATCAGCGTTCCGCCGCGCGAAAGGATGAACTCCCACGGATGAAGCCGCCCGTCGATTTCGACCCGCTGCATGGTCTTTGGTGAAGCCTGTTTCGAGAACCAGTTCCGCAGCTCCGCCGCGCGGCTTTCGCCCAGCGCCTCGCTGGTATTCCGCACGGCCATGTCGGCAAGCGCCTCCAGCGAGGCACCCGGCCCGGAGGCGGGCAGATTGGCTGCGCGCCAGGCGAGATAGCGCGCCAGATGAGCGACCATTTTTTGTTTCGAATGCCTTGCCCGCTCCAGCGTTGCACCGTCGCTCCAGCGTTCGACGAGAAAGCCATGGCACAGCCCGGCAATTTCCGGGCCAAAGCCTGCGTCATGCAGCCTCCTGGCAGTCTCGGCCTTGTGCATTCCGATTTCACCGAGGCCGACGAATTTGACCGACCATTTTTCCCGGCCCGCAGAAGCAAGAAACTTTCGCCGCTCTAAGCCGCGGTGGACGGGTGGCCAATGATCCTGCGAGCCATAATGCAAGCGACGCCACTCTCCGGCGGATATTTCCATCAGGCTGACCGCTGTGCGGCCGATCGTCCTGGCCACCCAATCCCGCAGCGCCGGCAGAGCGGATCCCGCGGGGAAAGTCCGTTCGAAATCCGCGGTGTGTTTTTGGCAAACCGTCCATGCCTCACGGATGTCCGCCGATGCCTCGGGACCCGGCCCACCCGAATGGCTGGGGAACAGATGGATGCGCCCGGCATCGATATCCAGCGCTTGCAGCCATGCGACGACGGCGTGAAACGAGCTGCCGGACAGGCCCGGGCCCTCATCGACGACAGCGAAATGGGCCGATGGCCTTGTCCTCCAGCCGCCGATCAGTTCTGGATCGGCGGCAAGCCGCCTGCGAAACGGATGACCGATCGGACGGACACCGACGGGTGCCTGTGCGCCGATGGCTGCAGCCACCATCGCTGCAAGCCCCAGGCCGATGCTGCGGATGCCGATTACGCATGTGTTCGCATCGAGACCCGACTGCCGCGCGGCGACCAAATAGCTTTCCGGATAGAGCGCGTAATGGGCGTAGCCCTCGGCCGTGCCGATGAGGATTTCGCCGTCGCAATCGAGTTCGGCCAGCATTCGCGGCACGTCGGCATCGATCGGGCCGTCGACGGCGAATCCGGCCCTCCACGATCTGCCCACGTCCCGGGCCAAGCCGACCAGGAGATTTGCGCCCGCGATCCGCTGTCGGGAATTCCTGTCCATGCCGTTGGCCTCGAATTCAGCATCGGCAAGGCCCTGGACCAATTCCGAGGTCTTGATGAACAGGCCGACCAGGGCTGCGTGGCGTTCGATCCCGCTGGGCATGTCCGCAATGTGCCCGGCCGCTTCGCAGGCCGAGCTGCGAACATGTCGCGCGCTCTCAATTCGCTTGTGGTCGCCATAGACGATCATTGTCCCGTCCCGGTTGGCCTCACTGCACAACTCGGCGAGCGCTACTTTGATCCACCATCGGTTGCACGATTTTTGCAGCCGGCAAGGAACAATCAGCGAGGCAGGCGGTTTGGCACGAAGAACTTACCTTCAACAGCATAGGCAGCGGTTTCGTGGGATCGAAGAAAGTTCGGATCGGAATAGTCGGCGTCGGCAACTGCGCCTCCTCCCTTGTTCAGGGCATCACCTATTACCGCGACGCAAGAAGCAATGAGCCCATACCCGGGCTGATGCATGCCGATCTTGGCGGCTACCATGTCAAGGACATCGAAGTGGTCTGCGCTTTCGACGTCGCCAAGGGCAAGGTCGGACGCGATGTGGCCGACGCGATCTACAGCGCGCCGAACAATACTTTCCGCTTTGCCAATGTAGCGCCTACCGGCGCCCGCGTCGAACGCGGACCGACGCTGGATGGCATCGGCAAATATCTGCGTGACGAGATCGTGGAGGCCGACGAACCCGTCGCCAACATCAGCAAGATCCTCGCCGAAAGCGGCGCCGAAATCCTGGTGTCATATCTGCCTGTCGGTTCGGAGGAGGCAACGCGCTTTTATGCCGAGTGCGCGCTCGAGGCGGGCTGTGCCTTGGTCAACTGTATACCCGTCTTCATCGCCTCGCGGCCGGAGTGGCGCCGGCGCTTCGAGCAGCACGGCCTGCCGCTGATCGGCGACGACATCAAGAGCCAGGTCGGTGCGACGATCGTCCACCGGCTGCTCGCCAACCTGTTCCGCGAGCGCGGCGTGCGCATCGATCGCACCTACCAGCTCAATTTCGGCGGCAACACCGACTTCCTCAACATGCTGGAGCGCGAGCGGCTGGAATCGAAGAAGATCTCAAAGACGCAATCCGTCACCAGCCAGATCGACGTTCCCCTGGAGCCCGGCAACATTCACGTCGGGCCGAGCGACCATGTCCCGTGGCTGACCGACCGCAAGTGGGCCTATATCCGGGTCGAAGGCACGACCTTCGGCGGCGTACCGCTCAATGCCGAGCTCAAGCTGGAAGTGTGGGATTCGCCCAATTCGGCCGGCGTCGTCATCGATGCGGTGCGTTGCGCCAAGCTGGCGCTCGACCGCGGTATCGCGGGCGCGCTGACCGGTCCCTGCAGCTATTTCATGAAATCGCCGCCCGAGCAGTTCACCGACGCGGAAGCGCGCCAGCGCACGCTCTCTTTTATCGCCGGCAAGGACGAGCCGATGCTCGATGCCGCGGAATGACGACGACGTTCTTTCTGGTGCGCCACGCCGCGCACGACAATGTCGGCTGTTATCTTGCCGGAAGGATGGCCGGCGTTTGCCTCGGCGAAGCCGGCAAGGCACAGGCCTCGCATCTGGCAGACCGCATGGCACGTGAGGCGATAGCGGCAATCTTCTGCAGCCCGCGCGAACGCACGCAGGAGACTGCCAATCCGATCGCGCTCGCCTGCAATGCCGGTGAAATCGCGATCCGCGAGGAGATCGATGAGATCGACTTCGGCACCTGGTCGGGAAAGACCTTCGAGGAGCTGAACCAGGATGCCGACTGGCGGGTGTGGAACGACCAGCGTCAGCAGGCGAGAACACCGAGCGGCGAGACCATGCTGGACGTGCAGCAACGCGTCGTCTCATTGATCGAGCAGGTCCGCGGCACCTACCAGAACCAGGGCGTCGCACTGGTCAGCCATGCCGACGTCATCAAGGCCGCCGTGTGCAAGGTGCTCGGCCTGTCGCTGGGGAACTGCTTTCGCTTCGATATCGACCCAGCCTCGATCACCACGGTTGTTTGGGGGGACTGGGGGTCGAAGCTGATCAGACTCAACGAAGCTGCCTGACGAGGAATTGCCGGATGCGTATGGCTATTTTCGGTCTTACCGTGACATCGTCGTGGGGCAATGGGCACGCCACACTGTGGCGCGGATTGATCCGGGCGATGGCCGGGCTGGGCTGGTCCATCACCTTCTTCGAACGCAACACTCCCTATTATGCCGGGACGCGCGACCTCGATCAGTTGGATGGCGGCAGCATTGTCCTTTATCCGGACTGGCAGGACATCCAGAGCGTTGCCGAGCAGGCGATGAGTGAGGCCGATGTCGTCATCGTCACCTCCTATTGCCCCGATGCCGTGAGCGCGTCGCGCCTTGCCCACCAGGCCTGCCGCGGACTGAAGGTGTTCTACGATCTGGACACGCCGGTGACGCTGGCGCGGATCGAACAAGGTGAGCCTCCGGCCTATTTCGGGCCGGAAGGGCTTCGCGATTTCGATCTCGTGCTGAGCTACACGGGAGGAACCGCGATCGACGCATTGAGGTCGATGCTGGGTGCGCGCCACGTCATGCCGCTCTACGGCCATGTCGATCCAGAGCGACACCGGCCGGCTCCGCCCAGGCCGGAGTTTGCCGGCGACCTTTCCTATCTCGGGACCTATGCGGCAGACCGCCAGGCCGGGGTCGAGAGGCTGCTGGTCAGTCCGGCTGCGCGCCTGCCGGAGCGCCGCTTCATCATTGGCGGCGCACAATATCCGCAGGAATTCCCGTGGAGCGACAATATTTTCTTCGTCCGTCACCTGCCGCCCGCCGACCACCCCGCCTTCTTTTCATCATCACGGCTGACTCTGAATGTGACCCGCGAGGCGATGGCAGAAAGGGGCTGGTGCCCATCTGGCCGGCTGTTCGAAGCCGCCGCTTGCGGTGCCGCGATGGTGAGCGACACATGGCCGGGACTGGAGGCCTTTTTCCGGCCCGGCGAAGAGATCGTCGTGGCGAACAGCACCGACGACGTGGTCGCCGCGCTCGACCTGTCCGACGCCGAGCTTGACGCCATCCGCCGTCGAGCGCGCGAGCGGGTGCTGGAGGAACACACCTCGGCACGGCGCGCGAAGGAATTCGACCGCATCCTGTCCGATGCACTGCACGGCTCCACGCATGGCGAGCCGTTGAAGGAGGCAGTTTGATGTTGGGCATCGTGCCCGCAGCCGGACGGGGAAGCCGCATCCAGCCGCTCGGCTTTTCGAAGGAGCTTCTGCCGGTCGGCAGCCGCATCGACGGCAACACCGAACGGCCTTGCGCGGTCAGCGAATACCTGGTGCGCCGCATGGTGCGCGCGGGGGCCGACAAGATCTGCTTCGTCATCGGCTCGGGTAAGTCGGATATCCTCGAATATTATTCTGCCGGCTATGCCGACGCGACTGCGCTGTTTGTGGTGCAGCCCTCTCCGGTCGGCCTTTGCGACGCCATCTTCCGTGCCGCACCGCTCGTCACAGCCGATGAGACCGTTCTGGTCGGGTTGCCTGATACGATCTGGTTTCCCGAAGACGGCTTCCTGGCCCTCCCGGACGACGGCCTGTCCTTCCTGCTGTTTCCGGTGGACCAGCCGGAGTTCTTCGACGCCGTTGTTGTCGACCAGGACAGCCGGGTGAAGCAAATCCAGGTCAAGCAGCAGAATGCCCAATCGAACTGGATCTGGGGTGCGTTCAAGATGCCCGGCCGCACCCTTCACCAGCTCGCCGCGCTGTGGCGGGAACGGGACCGGTGCGACGAATATATCGGCACGCTGGTCAATGCCTATCTCGCCGCCGGAGGCGATGCCTGCGGCATCAAGGCTGGCACCGCCTATGTCGACGTCGGCACCTTCAACGGCTACCGCACCGCACTTCGCCTGCTTGAAAGCGCCGCCGGTACCAGGGACGATCAAGTCGACATTACGCTGCCCAGCCACCAGCACGTCCCTGTCCTCGCAGGCGAAAGAGGCTAGCCATGCTGCATTCCGATGCCGAAATCCGCCGCCGTATCGATGCGCTCGGCCCATGGTTCCACAATATGGAACTGGCCGGCATCGAAACCGCTCCCGACCATTTCCTTGGCAACTATCCGCTGATCAAATGGCGCAAATTCGCCGACGCCATTCCCGCCGATCTTTCCGGCAAGGCGGTGCTCGACATAGGCTGCAATGCGGGTTTCTATTCGATCGAGATGAAACGCCGCGGCGCCGGCCGCGTGCTTGGCATCGATTTCGATGAGGCTTACCTGGCGCAGGCGCGCTTTGCCGCCGAGGTAGCAGACTGCGACATCGAATTCCGGCAGCTCTCGGTCTACGACGTTGGCGCCCTGCATGAGCGGTTCGACATCGTGCTGTTCATGGGCGTGCTCTACCATTTGCGCCATCCCTTGCTCGCACTCGATCTGATCCGGGAGCACGTCGCCCGGGACCTGATGATCTTCCAGTCGATGCAGCGCGGCAGCACCAACGTGCCGGCGCTCGAGCAGAATTATCATTTCTGGACCCACGACCTGTTCGACCGGCCGGAGTTCCCAAAGCTACATTTCATCGAGCATCGTTACGCCGACGACCCGACCAACTGGTGGATTCCCAATCGCGCCTGCACCGAAGCCATGCTGCGCAGCGCCGGCTTCGAGATCGTGCTGCAACCGGAGCAGGAGGTCTATTTCTGCCGCACCGGCGACGTGCCGGCCGGCGGCGGCGCCGTCTACCCGTCGAAAGGACCGACAAATGATTGAAGCCGCGATGATCTGGAACGAGCCCAACAACAAATCCCACTGGGATCCCGAGCTCGACCCCGACTGGAGCCGCTTCGCCGCTACGGCAATCCTGGCCGCCGACGCGATCGCGTTGGAGAATCCGGCCTTGACCAAAGTCCTTGGCGGCATCTCGCCGATCGATGCCGGCTTCATGACACGGATGAAGGAATTCGGCGTGCTCGATCATGTCGACGCAGTCGCCGTGCACGGCTTTCCGCTCGACTGGAACCTCTGGCAGATCCACGAATGGCCGCAGAAGATCGGCGAGATTTCGGCTGTCACCGATCTTCCGGTATGGGTCAGCGAGGTCGGCGTATCGACCTTCGGCGCCGAGGAGGTACAGGTCTGGGGCCTGCGCCGGACCGCGGAATTGCTGATCGGCAACGCGCCGCGCATCCAATGGTACAGCCTCTACGACCTGCCGCGCGAGTGGGAAGCGACGACACGCCATCGCGAGGCGGAAGGCTCGTCTTACTACCGCCATTTCTACATGGGCCTGCTCCGCCAGGACGGCACGCCAAAGCCCGCGCTCGAGGAGTTCCTTCACCACACGCCGGCAATGGGACTGGTGCAGTGGTTCCATTTCGAAGATCACCGGCTGGACGACGCCGTTGCCTGGATGAAACGCCTCGGCGTCACCAATCTGCGTACCGGGCTTTCCTGGGCCGACAGCTTCAGGCCGAACGCACTTGACTGGTTCGACCGGCAGATGGAGGCTTTGGCCGACTTCGACGTGACGGTTACTTTCTGCTTCACGCCGGAACACCGCGGAATGATGCCGCACCACAGCAGTCCGCCGCTGGTGCCGGAGGAATTCGCCGACTTCTGCGCGGCAATGACGCGCCGATATGCCGGCAGCATCGCTGCCCCTTCGGTCTGCAGGCTGCGCGCCTCCGCAGCGTGAGGAGCTTCGGCCCTCCAGCCATGACGCTCACCATCCTCAACGTCGCCTATCCCCTCGCCCCGGTCGGGCCGGATGCGGTCGGTGGTGCCGAGCAGGTGCTGTCGATGCTCGACCAGGCGCTCGTACAGGCCGGACACCGCTCGATCGTGATCGGCTGCCAGGGCTCGAGCGCTGCGGGTGTCCTCATCGAGACGCCGGCCGAACCGGGCGTGCTCGATGAAGCGGCCAAGCGCCGGGCGCAGCGTGCTCATTGCGCCGCAATTGCCACCGCGCGCGCTCGCTGGCCAATCGAGGTGGTCCATTTGCACGGTATCGATTTCGATGCCTATCTGCCGGGCGACGGGCCGACATTGGTGACCCTGCATTTGCCGCTCGACTGGTATCCGGCCGACGCTCTCAATCCGGCGCGGGAGGATCTGTGGCTGCATGCGGTATCGGCGGCTCAGCAAAGAACCGCGCCGCCGGGAGCCAGGCTGATTGGGCCGATTCCCAACGGAGTGGACGTCGACGCGCTGAGCGAGCCGCAGGCCAAACACGACTTTGCGCTCGTGCTCAGCCGCGTCTGCCCGGAAAAGGGCATCCATCTGGCGCTCGACGCAGCCAAGAAGGCCAGCGTGCCGCTGGTCATCGGTGGCAAGGTCTACCCCTATGAAACGCACACAGCGTATTTTCGCGACGAGGTCGAACCCCGGCTGGACGACCGGCGCCGCTTCCTTGGTCCGCTCGGCTTTGTCGCCAAGCGGCGCCTGCTGAATACAGCCCGCTGCCTAGTCATCCCGAGCCTTGCCGCGGAGACCAGTTCGCTCGTCGCAATGGAGGCGCTCGCCTGCGGCACCCCCGTGGTGGCCTTCCCGAATGGCGCACTGCCGGATGTGGTCGAGCACGGCAAGACCGGGTATCTGGTCGGGGATGTCGACGAGATGGCCGAAGCCATCGCTGCCGCACCCAGCCTGGACCCCGAGACCTGCCGAGCCGAGGCGCGGCGGCGCTTTTCACTCGACCGCATGGTTTCCTCCTACATGGACGCCTATCGGGCGCTGGCACGGCTCGGCACAGACAGCGGGCAGCTCGCGACGGCGAGGTGAGCAGGACATGCTCCGCAGTGAGATCATCGACGATCCGGCGGACCTCGAAGCCCTCGAGCCGCACTGGTGGGAACTTTGGTCGCGCAGTCCCTCGGCGACGCCGTTCCAGTCTCCCGCATGGTTGCTGCCATGGTGGCGGACATTTGCTCCCGGCGAGCTAGCGACGGTCGCCGTCTGGCGTGGCGACGATCTGGTCGGCCTGGCGCCACTCTATCTGGAACGCCACGACGCCGGCGCGCGATTGCTTCCGCTCGGCATTTCGTTGAGCGACTATCTGGATGTCCTTTGTCTTCCCGAGATGGCCGAACCGGTCGGCGCAGTCATCGGTGGCGCCGTTCTTTCCGTCGGCTGGTCACAGTGGATCTTGCAGGATCTGCCTCCCGGCGGCGCCGGCCTTGCCATCAGGCATGCCGCGCTCGAATCGTGCCAACCCGTCGGTCACGCCGCTTGCCCGGTGCTCGCCCTCGCTGGCGACCAGACGCTTCAAGGCTGCGTTCCGGCACGGCGGAGGCGCCAATTGCGGCGCGCCCACAGGGCCGCGTCGAGACGCGGCAGTGTCTCCATCGAACCCGCTTTGTCCGATCCGCAGATATTCCTCGACCACCTGATCCGCCTTCACCGCGCGCGCTGGGCCGGACACGGCGACGGCGTTCTGTCCGATTCCCGCGTGGAAGCATTCCACCGTCAGGCGCTGCCGCAGCTGGTCGCACAGGTGCTTGCCCGATGCTGGCTTGTCACGATCGGTAACGCGATCGTGGGCGCCTATTACGGGTTCCATCATCGTGGCCGCGCTTGCGCTTATCTCGGTGGCTTCGATCCGGCCTATGCCGATGAAAGTCCCGGCGCGCTGCTCATCGGCCAAGCGATAAGGCAGGCGATCTGCGAAGGCGCGGAAGAGTTCGATTTTCTGCGCGGACAAGAGGCCTACAAGTACAGCTGGGGCGCCGTCGACCGGTGGACGATGCGCAAGATCTGGACGCGGAGCAAAGGGCGATGAGCGCGACCCAGCCAGAATCTCGGCGGTCGATATCAGCAAGGCGGGTGCTGGAGGATTGCATGGCAGACGGTGCCGGCGTCGAAGCCGTCATCGCCAGGCTGGCTCTCCGTTTCGAGACAGGAATCGATGCTGCAGAATTGGCGAAGATTGCGCAAAACACGCACTCGGCTGACCCGCGAAACACGGCAAAACTGCAACGGATTGCCGACCTGCTTCGGCGCAGGCCCGAGATCTTCGCCACGCTGCGCAAAACAGGTGGCGCCGTTCGGCACGAGCGTGGCGAGGACGAGACCGACGATGCGATCGTCAAGCGGCTGGCGGCTGGGTTTGACGCGGCGGCGGCGATCTCCCCGGCGGCGAGCGTCCAGCTGTCATCGCTGGGCAATGAGGAAAACCTCTCTGCCGCTACGGCTGAGATCGTTGCATGGCTGGAGAGGCGAGGCTTTACCGGCACCGGCCGCGACATACTGGATATCGGCTGTGGTATCGGTCGGTTCGAACAGGCGCTCTCCGCTCTGTCGCACCGAATCGTTGGCAGCGATATATCCCCAGCGATGATCTCGATCGCCCGCCGGCGATGCGCCGGGCTCGGCAACGTAGAATTCCGCCCTACGCGCGGTTTCGATCTTGCCGATTTTTGCGATGCAAGCTTCGACCGCGTGCTGGCCGTCGACAGCTTTCCCTATCTGGTGCTGGCCGGCCTTGCGGAGCGACATTTCGTGGAAATCGCGCGCGTGCTGAAGAGGCCGGGGATGGCCGCGCTTTTGAATTATTCATATCGCGGCTCGCCGGCGCTGGATCGCGCCGATGTCCATAACTTCGCCAACGCAAATGGCATGCAAGTCCTCGTCGACGGCGAAAAGCCGTTCCGGCACTGGGACGGCGATGCCTTCCTGCTTACGATTTCCGGCGGAACATTGCGGCCCAACGCTGGTTCGGATGCCGAACGGGAAAAGCCGCTATTCGACGGTATGAAGGAGGACAAGATGGCGTCCGGAAGCAAGAAGCACATCGGTCGCGGCAGTCACGGCAAAGGCGCTGGCGCTGGCGCGATGACGGATCTTCCCGAGGACAAGATCGGAGAGAACGCCGTTCTGTCCAACAGAGACAAGAAGCAGCACACCAAGGAGCGTGGGCTCGACGGCAATCGGGTCAAGTCCGAGCAGTACCAGGATCATTCAGCGGATCGGCGGCCTGAAGACTGATCGTTGCGGCGGCATATGGCTTGCAGCCGGCGAGCAATTGAAACACCGCGAGAACCCAACCGCTGACGAAGCTGTGCAAGGACCGAAGCCGGTCGCATGGACGCCCTGCAAATTCTTGCAAACTCGCACTGTTGCCACCAGAGTGAGGTGAAGGGACCAACATTTGCCAAGAGAGCGCGATGTCTCGCTCAAGGGAAGATTCCGTCAGCACGCGTGCCGATCTGACGATAGACCGGGAAATCGCTTCCTTGCTTGCGGCCATCGAGCAGGAAAGGGTTCCTGACCGGCTGACCAAACTTGCGATCGAGTTGCAGCATGCGCTTGTCGAAAGGCACTTGCGCGAGACCAGCAACTAACGTGACGTGTATTAGCGGCGCCTCTCGGCTTCGAAGTCCAGTTGTCCTTCGGACAGATAGCTGCGCCTTTCCATCAGGGTTTGCGAGGAACTTTCGCCAAGGTATTCCAGCACGCCGGCGCGTGCCCTGTTGAGCCGGCTCTTCACGGTTCCCACCGCGCAACCGCATATTTCGGCCGTTTCCTCATAGCTGACGCCCAGAACGCCTATCAACATCAGAACCTCGCGCTGGTGCTCAGGAAGGCTCTGGATGGCCTGGTGGACCTCCTTGCCCTGCACGGACCATTCCTGCGTCGCTTCCGAGATCGGCCGCAGCGATGCGCAGTCGAGCAGGCCGGGCGCTTCCCTCACCGCGGCCCTGACACGCGTGTAGTAGGTGTTGCGCATGATCGTAAAGAGCCATGACTTCATGCGCGTTCCAGCTTCGAATTTGTCAATGTTGGCCAAGCCCTTGGTCAGCGTCTCCTGGACCAGGTCGTCGGCATCATCGGGGGTGCGGCAGAAGGTGCGGGCGAAAGCCCTCAAAGCGGGTATGAGGTCGACGATGGAAACTTCTTCGGTTTCGCGAGTCGCCAAGGCGTAGGCTGCAGGTGGCAATGGTCCAGCTCCCGTCCAGAATGAGTTCGTGAGCGCAGACCAGTTAAATGCATTGGGCGAAAGATCGTTCCGGTTGGCGAAAGCACCCGGCTCCAGAAACCGGAGAGGACTTGGCTGAGCAATCCCGGCCGACGGCGATATTTTTGACGGAACAACCATCGGGATCGCGGAGTTCAAAATCAAGGTCGTCCGACAAATTCGCGCGCCGACATTTGGCGCGTCGAAATGCGATCTCGCAGCGAGCCTTGGCTGCGACCTCAAGGGCGGCCCGCCACCTCAAGAAACAGGAGGAGTCCATGACAGGAAACAAGCACGCCAAAGGCAAAACGCCGGCCGATAGCGATCTTGCCAACGATCCCGGCATCGGCAGTTCCAGGGGCACGATCAAGGAGGGCGACCGGCTCGATCAGGGCAACAATACGTTCGAAGGCGATGTCGAGAACGACACCACGCCGCAAGGCGGTATCAATCCCCGGCAAAAGATGCGGACCAACAAGTGACCGGCTGCGCACGATCGAACAAACCTGCTGCAACCCGTGCAGCAATCCCGCGTTAAAGAGCATGAGCCTCGTGTCCGCCCCGGACGTTGATGCGACAGGCTCTTTCGCGGAGACACAGATGACAAAAAAATCGTTTGGCCGCCCCGTTCCAATTCTCGTCGGCCTTGGTTTCCCTCGCCATGTCGAGAATATCTGGCAGGCCTATGACGTCTTAAACGAATGGCCGAGCCGCGGTCCGGCGCACAAGGCGGCGTTCGACGCCTGTCGCGCCGGGCTGGCTGACGAGGTCGACGTCGAGACGGTGCGCGCGGCGTTCGATACGTTCGCCCGCAAGGCGGGCATTCTGGCCTACGATATCGCAGCCGAAATACCAGCACGCCCCACAACAGCTGCGAAGGCCCACGACGTCTGGCCGAAACGCCCATCGGACGGCCGTGTAGACCCTGAAGACGCCCAGCTTGCTTGAAGCGGCCACCTTGCTTGAAGCGGCCACCTTGCTTGAAGCGGCCACCTTGCTTGAACCGGGAGGAATACGGTGCTGAGAACAGAGTTCGATACCCCTGTTTGCATCTATTTCGGCAAGCCTGGGCGATCGCGATTGGTCAGTTCCGTTTTCGAAGCAGTACATTGCCTGAAAAGCGAGAAATGGCCGGCGCGCAATGCTCCGCTGGCGCTGGCGGCCGCTGATGTATTGAATCGCGCCCGGACCGGTGAAATTACGGCCGGCAAAGCGCGGCAAGCATTTGTCGACGCCGCTTGGGAGGCGAACATTCTTGTCGAAGGCGAGCCGCATGACGCGCGTGGCCTGACAGCCTTCATGTCGGACAGCGGGTGAACCGGCACGCTGTTTTCCCGCAGTTCCGTCCAAAGCTTGGTTTATCGCGAATGATTGGCGTTCTCGGCCTTTTTCTCGCGCTGCTGCCTGAGGACCTCGTCGGTTCCGACCAGCTTCTTCGATCCGCCGGGAATCGCGGTGGACACAACAGCCGGTGGGTCGCTTGCCGGGAAAGAATCCTCCAGACCCGCCTGCAACTGGTCTTCCAGCGTTTGCGGCTCTTCAGACCGGCCGGGGGTCCTTCGGGTATCTACGTTCTCCAGTGGCTGCTTCATGTCCGGTGAAGACTTTACCTCTCGAATCCAGCCGTAGAGCTGTTCGATGGCAAATTCCTTCATCGTGTCGAAATCGGCTTTTTCGTCACGCGATGCCTCGATTTGGTCGACCATCGTCTTCTCGAACCGGTCGAGATTATCGTTTCCGCAGGCCCGGCAGAGACGCACCAGCGCCTCGCGCAGTATGAGTGGCGCAAAGTGCGCCGTCGCCTCAAGCCTGAGCTGCTGCAAACGCTCCGGGGTAGCGGCTTGGAACTTCGACATGTTCGACCTCTCGCCTTGTGGAGCAGGTCAACGAAAATTGTCGGCGGATGTTCCATCGGCGGTGGCCGGTGCATCGCTTGATCCTCAGCGGTGCGCGCCACCGACTGCCATGCGGATACCGAGACAGACGACGAAGCAGCCTGCCACGCGCTGCTGCCAGAGCCTTACCTTCGGGCGTTTCATGACCCAGGTCCCGAGCGTGCCGGATGCGAGTGCATATGTGCCCAGCACCAACACACCGGTCATTTTCTGGGTGCCACCGAGCAGCAGCAATTGCAGCGTGACCGATCCGCGGGAGGGATCGACGAACTGTGGAAGGAAAGCTAGCATGAAGGTTATCGGCCAGGGATTTATCAGATTGGCGATCATTCCTTCGCGTGCGGCCACAAGCGCCCCGACACTGCGGGGCTCCTCGACGGCGACGCCGGCCGACGGCAGCAGCACCAGACGCGATCCAAGCCAAACGAGATAGGCTGCGCCCATCCATCGAAGCATGGCAAAGGCAAACGGCGATGCCTGGAGCAGCGACGATATGCCGAGGGCAAGCAGCGGCAGCTGGACCATACCGGCGCCGAGGGTCATTCCCAGGACGGTGAACAGGGCAACATCACGGCCCTGCCCGATGCCGCGCGCAATCACCAGCAGACTGTCGGGCCCCGGCGGCATCTGCATCAGGATGACGGTTCCGACAAAAGCCGTCCACGAAGCGGGATCCACGTCGCTACTTCGCCCCGGTTTCGCAAGATGCCTTTGCGCCGTCCTTCAACTGGCCGGCATCTCGCATCATCTTGAGCGCTTCGTCCCTCGTCAGGCCGCACTTGCGGGCAAAAAAATCGATCTCATAGGCCAACTCGGCCGACAGGTCGTGTTTGGCATACATTCTTCGCTTGTGTTTGCGTGCGCCCACCAAGGCTCGGTCCCGGCTATGTTAGTCCTCCCGAACTCACATCGGATCAGCCGGTTCCCACTGCCTGACCAATTCGTTTCCGCAGGTTTTCTCACGCGCCGTCCGGCCGGCCGACCCTGTCCTTGAGTTCGTTCAGGAATGCGAGGAGCGCGTCTTCAGGATCGTCGGCCTCTTCGGTCAGCATATCGATGCCCCAGCGGCCGAGAACAGCCTCCTGGACGATGCTCGGCTGCGACATGAAGATGAAGGATTTCGGACGGTTCTTCTCGTAACCGGACCTGCGCCAGGTCTGCCAAAGCCGATGCAGCAGCAGACGGATGTTCATGTCGGACATGCTGTAGCCGATGAACAGGATGGTGCGCCCTAGCGCGTCGGCTCGAAATTTCACATCGAGCGGCGAATCGAACGACAGCCGTTCAAAATAGTCGGTCTCCGCCAGGACCAACGATTTATCGTCGTCGAAATCGCCGTGGAACTTGATGATCTGCGTCACCTCGCCGGTGGCCTTTGGCAAGTCCTTCGCATTGGCGACTTTGACAAAGGGGCGGCTATGGATCTCGAAGGCCACCTCGAGGTTGCGATCATAATTGGTGGTGTAGATGATCGGAAAATCGAGCGATACGATCAGCTTGTGGATTGCCGATCGCTGCACTTCTTCCCGCGAGACGCTCCATTCGCGATCCATCCAACTGCGCAAATGGCTGAGGCTCCCCTGCTTCAGCCGGTAATATTCTGCAATGGCCTGGTAGCTGGCCTCTGGTGCGCCTATCATGTCCTCGTGAAGGCCGAGCTCGTTTTGCATGTGCTCGATGAGCTTTTGCCAAGACGGCAAGCCGACGCTCATCGACACCCCGGCTCCAACGAACAGGATCGCTCGTCGCTCTTTCACCGATTGGGCCAGTTGCTCGACTGCAGACAGCATTCGACACAACTGCAATAGATACCGCTCCGTTCCAGCCGAGCCCGGACCACCGGGAGAATAACTCCGATTTCGGATTGAATGCCTCCCGAGCGCCCGCCGCCGAGTTTAGCTCACCCCATCCGATATTTATTTCATTCCATTTGGCACTTCTGCGCCTGTCACGCGTTGGGAGTGTTCAACAAACACGGCGCAGCTGATGGATCGCAATCGGATTGTCTCAGTAGCATTATGTCTGTTCCTGCTTACGATCTGCGCCGTCCAGCAAAAAGCTTGGGCTCAAGCACCTTGCCCGGCCGACCACGACAAATTGTTGGCCGCTCTCAAGGCCAACGTCAAAGCAAGCGGCGGCCCGGGCAATGGCGGCTTCGATACTCATGAATGGGCCGCAGTCGTGGCTCGCGACGGAACGGTCTGCGCCGTCGCGTTCAGCGGGCCTACCGCCGACGCCCAGTGGCCCGGCAGCCGGCTGATCGCCGCCGAAAAAGCCAATACCGCCAACGGGCTCAGCCTCGCCCAGATGGCGTTGTCCACCGCGAACCTCTATGCGCCGGTGCAGCCCGGCGGTCCTCTATACGGCCTGCAGGCCACCAATCCGGTCAATCCAGCGGTAGCCTATGCCGGCGATCCTTCGACATTTGGAAGCTCCAGCGATCCGTTGCTGGGAAAGCCCATCGGCGGTGTCGTCGCATTTGGCGGCGGCCTGGCTCTTTACGACGCCAAGGGGATCGTCGGGGCGCTTGGCATAAGCGGCGATTCCTCTTGTGCCGACCACAATGTCGCCTGGCGCGTGCGCGCCGCGCTGGGGCTGGACAAGGTGCCGGCCGGCATCAACCCAGACCGCAAGGACGCCATCATTTACGACCTCGATCCCGGCGGCAAGAGCGCCTCCGGCTGGGGGCATCCATTGTGTGCCGGAAGTGAGGCGGACGTGGCGGCGGAGCTCGGCGCCGGCGTGGGCGGGTCAATACACAAATGAAGAAAGTGCGACAGGTGGCCGTGCAAACCAGTGTGTCAGCCAACGGGGGAAAAAGGTCTATGGCTGCGATGCTGGGATGGACGCTGCTGGCGGGCTTCGCGCTGATTACCGCGGCGGTTGCTCAGTCAACGTCAAGCCCTGCGATAAATCCGCCGGCCGCAGCCGCTCCGCCCGACGACGGCCAGTGGGCGATGCCGGCAAAGAACTACGCCTCGACCCGCTACAGCGATCTCGCGGAAATCACCGAAGACAACGTCAAGACCCTGCAGGTGGCCTTCACCTTCTCGACCGGCGTCAACAAGGGCCAGGAGGCTGCGCCCCTGGTGGTCGGCAACACGATGTACATAGTGACGCCGTTTCCCAACATCCTCTATGCGCTTGACCTTACCAAGCCCGGCGCGCCGATGAAGTGGAAGTTCGAGCCCAATCCGGAGCCTGCCGCCCAGGGCGTTGCCTGTTGCGACGTGGTGAACCGCGGTGCGGCCTTCTTCAACGGGCGCATCTATTTCAACACGCTCGACGGCCACACCATCGCCGTGGATGCGGCCACCGGCAAACCGGTCTGGAACACCCATATCGGCAACATCAATGTCGGCGAGACCATCACGATGGCGCCGCTGGTGGTAAAGGGGAAGGTGCTGGTCGGCAATTCCGGCGGCGAAATGGGCGTACGCGGCTGGATCAAGGCGCTCGACGCCGGCGACGGCCACGTCGTCTGGACGGCCTACAACACCGGCCCGGACACCGAGGTGCTGATCGGCCCGGATTTCAACCCGCATTACGACATGGACAAGGGCAAGGATCTCGGCGTGACGTCGTGGCCGCCCGACGCCTGGAAGATCGGCGGCGGCAATGTGTGGGGCTGGATCTCCTATGACCCGGACCTCAACCTGATCTTCCATGGCACCGGAAATCCCGGTCCGTGGAATCCGGATCTGCGGCCTGGCGACAATAAATGGACCGCCGGCATCTTTGCCCGCGATCCCGACACCGGCGCAGCCAAATGGTTCTATCAATGGACCCCGCACGATCTGCACGACTACGACGGCATCAACGAACAGGTGCTGCTCGACATGACCTGGCAGGGCAAGCCCCGCAAGGTGCTGGTGCGGCCGGAACGCAACGGCTACGTCTATCTGTTGGATCGCACCACGGGCGAGGTCCTGTCGGCAGTGCCGTTCGGGCCGGTCAATTCCAGCAAGGGCGTCGACCTCAAGACCGGCCGGCTGATTGTAAATCCGGACAAAAAAACCGGCACCGGCAAGGTCGTGCGCGACATCTGCCCGACCGCGTCCGGCCTCAAGGACTGGCAGCCTTCGGCATTCTCGCCCAAGACCGGTCTGCTCTACATCCCGCACAACAATCTCTGCATGGACGAAGAGGGCGTCGAGGTGAATTACATCGCCGGCACGCCCTACGTCGGCATGAACGTGCGCATGATCCCCGGGCCGGGCGGCAATCGCGGTGCTTTCACCGCCTGGGATGTCGCCGCCGCCAAGCCGGCGTGGAGCCTGAAGGAGAACTTTCCGGTGTGGAGCGGCGCCGTCGCCACCGCCGGCAACGTCGTGTTCTATGGCACCATGGAAGGCTGGTTCAAGGCGGTCAGCGCCAGGACCGGCGAACTGCTGTGGCAGTTCAAAACGTCGTCCGGCATCATCGGCCAGCCGATCACCTATCGCGGCTCGGACGGGCACCAATATGTTGCGATCCTTTCGGGTGTCGGCGGCTGGGCCGGCGCGATCGTATCCGGCGATCTCGATCCGCGCGACGCCACCGCCGCGCTCGGCTTCGTCAACGTCATGAAAGATCTGAAGGATGTAACCACGCCGGGAGGTACGCTGTATGTGTTCCGGCTGCCTTGAGACGATCGGCCGAGTTGCGCGGCCACGGAGAACGCGTTCGCGGCGGTTAGCCGTCGCGGTTGGCGCACTGGCGCTCTCGCTTGTCGCCACCCTTGCCGATGCGCGCGAGCTGAGGATCTGCGCCGATCCCAACAACATGCCGTTCTCCAATGCCGCCAGGGAAGGCTTTGAAAACAAGATTGCCGAACTCGTCGCCGGGGAGCTTGGTGCGACGGTGTCCTACACGTGGTGGGCACAGCGGCGCGGCTTCGTCCGCAACACGCTGAAAGCCGGCTTGTGCGATCTGGTGCCCGGCACGCCCGTCAATCTCGAGATGCTGCGCACGACCGCGCCCTACTACCGGTCTTCCTATGTGTTCGTGACACGCAAGGATGTGCCAGAAATCACGTCCTTCAACGATCCTCGCCTGCGCGATCTGCACATCGGCGTCCAACTGATCGGCGACGACGGCGCCAACTCGCCGCCCGTCCAGGCGCTTGGCCGCCGCGGCATCGTCGGCCATCTCATCGGTTTCCCCGTCTATGGCGACTATTCGGCGCCGAACCCGCCAGCGCGCATTATTGAGGCGGTCGCGAATGGCGACATCGACATGGCCGTCGTCTGGGGACCGTTGGCCGGCTACTTCGCATCCAAGCAGAAGGTGGCGCTGCGGATCACGCCGGTTTCGCCGCGCGTGGACGGCCCGCAACTGCCGATGATCTACGACATCTCGATGGGCGTGCGCCGTGGCGACGATACGCTGCGCAACGAGGTGAACGCCGCCCTGACCAGACACCGCGACGAGATCGACGCGATCCTGGCGGCCTACCAGGTGCCCCGCCTCGATCCTGTCGGAGCGCCTTGAAATGAAGCGCGGTCTTCCCTTGCTGGTGTTCGCGATCCTCGCGGTTTCCGGGTGCCAGCGTGAGGAACGCGACACGCGTCCACAGTCGGCGCTCGGCTCGGGCGACCAACCGGCAGCCGTGACGGCCCTCGAGCCGGGCGGCCAACGGCCGGCCTCGTCCGATACCAAGGCCGGCGTGTTCGAGGCCAACGCCTTCCACCTCAGCGAGGGCAAGCGTCTGTTCAACTGGTTCAACTGTTCCGGTTGCCATGCCAATGGCGGTGGCGGCATGGGCCCGGCCCTTATGGACAAGAAGTGGCTCTATGGCAGCTCGATCGAAAGCATCCACGCCACGATCAGGGACGGTCGGCCAAACGGCATGCCGAGCTTCCGCGACAAGATCCCGGACGACCAGATCTGGGAGCTTGCCGCCTTCGTCCGCGCGTTGAGCGGCAACGCGCCAAAATCCGCTGCGCCGAGCCGCGACGACGACATGATGCCCCATCCATCCGAAAATCGCCTGCCGGATGCCGCGACTCTGGGGAAGTCGCCGTGAACCGCCTTGTTTGCAGGGTGTGCTGCGGCGCAGCCTTCATGCTGCTCCTTGCAGGATGCAGCGGCTGGCAATCGGCGCTCGACCCAAAAGGCTCGGCCGCGGGTGAGCTTGCGTGGCTGATCTGGTTCTTCACCGCGCTGTGCACGGTGGTCTGGCTTCTAGTGCTGGCTGTGCTGATCATGCCATTGGCCCGGCGCGCGGCGCCGCTCGGCGATCCACTTGTACTCGACGCTGCCGCCGAGCGCAGCAAGATGCGAATTGTCGTCGCCGCACTCGCCGCTACCGCCCTGATCCTGGTAGGCCTGACCCTGCTGAGCTACTTCGCCAACCGGACGCTCGCTGCTATCGGCTCGGATGCGGCGCTGACGATCCGGGTGACCGGACATCAATGGTGGTGGGAGGTGCGCTACGAAAATGATCAGCCGAACCGCATCCTGACGACCGCCAATGAAATCCACATCCCGGCGGGCGAGCCGGTGCGGCTTGTAGTGACCTCGACCGACGTCATCCATTCCTTCTGGGTCCCGAACCTCTCGGGCAAGCTGGACCTCATTCCAGGCCACGAGAACGTTCTCGATCTGAAGGCGGACAAACCCGGCGTCTATCGCGGCCAGTGCGCCGAGTTCTGTGGCGCGCAGCATGCCAATATGAGCACCTTCATCATCGCCGAACCTCGGCCTGTATTCGACGCCTGGCTGAACGATCAGCTGCGGCCGGCGGCCGCCCCCGTGTCGGCCGAGGCCAAAACCGGCCACGACCTGTTCCTCAAACGGCCATGCGTGATGTGCCACAAGATCGGCGGCACCATCGCCGGCGGTACGGTCGCTCCCGACCTTACACATATCGCAAGCCGGCGGACGCTCGCTGCCGGAACGCTGGCGATGAGCCGGGGCAATCTCGCAGCCTGGATAGCCGATCCGCAAGGGATCAAGCCAGGTGCCCACATGCCCGTGGTGGGACTGAACGGGGACGAGCTGAATGCAATCGTAGCCTATCTCGAGGGCTTGAAATGAGTAGCGCCGACCTGGCCCATGGGCGTGACCTCGCCCAGCAACGCGCCGCAGCACAAAAGGGTGACCTAGCTCCCGAGCGCGACGGTCCTCGTGATACCGGCCTCGACGACGCCAGCCTTGACGGCTGGTTGGCGCGGACATGGCAGACGGCGCCAGGCATCATCGGTGCGCTCTCGAGCGTCGACCACAAAATTGTCGCGCGGCGCTACCTGATCACCGCTTTCGTCTTCCTGTGCCTCGGTGGCCTCAGCGCCGTTGCCATGCGCATCCAACTGTCGGGGCCGGAGCGTGGGCTGATCGGGCCCGACCGCTACAACCAGCTGTTCACCATGCATGGCGTGACCATGATGTTCCTGTTTGCAGTGCCGATCGTTCAGGCGACCGGCATCTACCTCGTGCCACTGATGGTCGGCACCCGCAATATCGCCTTTCCGCGCCTCAATGCATTCAGCTTCTGGATTTATCTCTCCGGTGGCCTCTTCGCTTGGGTGTCGTTTGCACTCGACATGGCGCCCGACGTCGGCTGGTTCTCCTACGTGCCGCTGTCCGGTCCTGAATTTGGGCCAGGCAAGCGTTCCGACGTGTGGGCGCAGATGATCACTTACACCGAAGTGTCATCGCTGGCGGTCGCGGTCGCCACCATCGTAACCGTGCTGAAGCAGCGTGCGCCGGGCATGTCGCTCGATAAGATTCCGCTCTACGTCTGGGCGATGCTGGTCACCTCTTTCGTAATCGTGTTCGCCATGCCGGCGGTCATGATCACGTCGACGTTCCTGATCCTCGACCGGCTGGTCGGCACCCATATCTTCAATCCCGCCGAGGGCGGCGACGTTTTGCTGTTCCAGCACCTGTTCTGGTTCTTCGGCCACCCCGAAGTCTACATCATATTCCTGCCGGCTACCGGCGTGGTGTCCTCGATCATCGCCGCTTTCGCCCGGCGTCCGGTATTCGGCTATCTGGGCATGGTACTGGCCTTGATCGCGGTCGGCTTTCTGTCGTTCGGCCTGTGGGTTCACCACATGTTCGCAACCGGTCTGCCCAAGCTCGGCGCGAGCTTCTTCACCGCCTCAAGCATGCTGATCGCCATCCCGAACGGGCTGCAGATCTTCTGCTGGCTGGCGACATTGTGGGACGGACGCCCGATAATCCGGACGCCGCTGCTGTTTGTGTTCGGCTTCTTCTTCACGTTCGTCGCGGGCGGCCTGACTGGGGTGATGCTGGCGTCGGTGCCATTGGACCTGCAAGTGCACGACACCTATTTCGTGGTCGCGCATTTCCATTACGTGCTGATCGGCGGGTCGGTGTTCCCGCTGCTCGGCGCGACCTATTTCTGGTTCCCCAAGATCACCGGCCGGATGATGAGCGAACGTCTCGGACGCTGGCACTTCTGGCTTGCCTTCCTAGGCTTCAATGCGGCGTTCTTTCCGATGCACATTGTCGGCCTGTGGGGCATGCCGCGGCGGGTCTACACCTATCCGGTGGAACTCGGCTGGGGCAACATCAACCTGTTCATCACAGCCGGCGCGGTCATCCTGTTCCTAAGCTTCGTTCTGTTCACTATAAACCTGGTGTACAGCGCCTCGAGGGGCGCCCCGGCGGGGGACAATCCCTGGAATGCTGGCACGCTGGAATGGGCGACGAGCTCTCCACCGCCGAGCTATAATTTCGCTCGGATCCCGGTGGTTACCCACGCCGAGCCGCTCTGGGCCGAACGTGACACGCTGCCTGTCGCGACCGGGCTTCGCGTCGACGCGCGCGAACTTGTCATATCGACCGTGGCAGAGGCGCATCCAGATGTGCGCGAGAAGTCGGCGACACCGTCGATCTGGCCATTGTTCGCCGCGCTCGCCGTCGGCGCCACCTTTCTCTATTCGATCTTCAGCCCGTGGGCGGTGGTCTGGGGAGCCGGGCCGATCGCCATCACTCTGATCGGCTGGTTCTGGCCGAAAGGCGACCCGGAGGATGAGGAATGAAACAGCGCCCTACCGCCGATCTTTCCCAACTCCCGACCTTCGGGCTCGGACCACGCAGCCCGACCTGGTGGGGCACTCTCGCCTTCATGGCGCTGGAGGGCACTGGGTTCGCGCTCGCCGCAGGCGCCTATCTTTACCTTGCCTATCTGTCGCCCGAATGGCCGCTGGGCGTGCCGCCGCCCAACCATTGGCCAGGCACCATCGTCACGCTGTTGCTGCTCGCCAGCGTGGTGCCCAACCACATACTGAACCGCTATGCCGAAGCCTGTGCCATGGTGCCCGTGCGCATCGGCCTGATCGTCATGTCGCTGCTCGGTATCGCACCGCTTGTCGTGCGGTGGTTCGAATTTCCGGCCCTCAACATCTATTGGGATACCAATGCGTACGGCTCAATGCTGTGGGTCCTGCTCGGCCTCCACACAACGCATCTGATTACCGACGTCGGCGACACGCTGGTGCTGACGGTCCTGATGTTCACGCGCCATGGCTATAACGGCCGGCGTTTCGGGGACGTTGGCGACAACGTCTTCTACTGGGATTTCGTGGTCGCGACTTGGATCCCGATCTATCTGTTGATCTACTGGATGCCGAGGCTTGACTGAGATGCGTGCGCTTCGCTTGGGCACATCATGGGGCGGGCTGTTGTCCGGGCCTTTGGCCTGGGCGGTGTCGACGCAGCTGAACTATGCGTTCGTGGAGTGGCAGTGCGCCCACGGCGTTCCCCTCATACTGGTCATTGCGCTGGTGCTGACAGTGCTGGCCCTGCTCGGCGGCGTGCTTTCGTGGCGGGCGCGCCAGCAAGGTGGCGCCGCCTTTAAACCGGATCGTACGCGCGGCACCGAGGATTTCGTCGCCAATATCGGCATTCTCAGCGCGGTGCTGTTTGCGCTGGTAATTGTCATGCAAGGCGCCGCCTCGCTCATTCTTGACGGCTGCCTGCGATGAGCTTCGACGCGCTCTTCTCTACCACGATCTGCTACGGTGCCGGCGCCGCGCAGGCCGGCTGGACGCTGGCGTTGCCGATCACGCTGCCGCTAACCATGGTCGCACTGCTTTACGCGGCAGGCGCCTTTCGGCTGTGGCGGCGGAGTGCCCGCAGCCGCCCGTTGCGGTTGCGGCAAGCCCTGCTGTTTGCGACCGGCTGGGCCATTTTGGCGGCAGCACTGGTCAGTCCGCTCCATGCATTGGGTGAGCGGGTCTTCACCGCCCACATGATCGAGCACGAACTGTTGATGGCGGTGGCGGCACCCCTGCTGGTCGCCTCCCGGCCGGCGGCGGCGATGATGTGGGCATTGCCGATCAAGCTGCGGCTGGCATTTGGCGCAGCCGGGCACGCGAAGATGCTGCAGGCGGTTTGGGCCACCATCAGCCGCCCTGTAACGGCCACCGTCCTGCACGGCGTCGCCATATGGGCATGGCATATTCCGGCGCTGTTCGAGGCGGCGCTTGCACAGGGTGTCCTGCATTACGCGCAACATGCCAGCTTCTTCGGTTCCGGCCTGCTGTTCTGGTGGGTCCTGCTGCCGCGTTCAGGCCGCGAACAAGCCTGTGGCAGCGCAGTCATGCACCTCTTCTTCACGTCGCTGCACACTGGCCTGCTCGGAGTGCTGCTCCTGGTCTCGCCAAGGCTGTGGTATCCGGAAAATGGCGCAGGCGCAGACCTATGGAATCTTAGCCCGCTCGAGGACCAGCAACTCGCCGGTCTGGTCATGTGGGTTCCGGCCGGCCTGATCTATGGCGGCGCGGCGTTGCTGCTGGCCGGCCTGTGGATCCGCTCGAGCAGCCGAAAGGACCGGGAGGCGTCGCATGCGCTTCACGCTGTCTAAAGCCGTAATCGGCGCTGCGGTTATTGTCGTGCTCGTTGCAGCCCTGGCCGGGATTTTGTTGTACTTCGAGCAAAGCCGTCGGGTCGAGCAGAAGGCCGACAATGCGACCGGCGGCGTCGGCGCCCGCGCCATTCCGATCATGATGGCCAATGGCTGCGCCGGTTGCCACACCATCACCGGCGTTCCCGGCGCGCAAGGGTTAGTCGGTCCACGCCTCGACGCAAGCCTGGCCACCCGGGTCTATGTCGGCGGCGTCTTGCGCAATAGGCCGGAGAACCTGATCCGCTGGATCCGTGCGGCAAGGGAGATCAATCCGCATACGGCAATGCCTTCGACCAGAATTTCCGATCAGGAGGCGCGGGACGTCGCTGCCTACCTCTATTCGCTGAAATGACATCGTTGCTCGCCTAGTCGAGATCAAACACTGCCGGCAGTCTACCGATGCCGGTTTGCCGGACCGGCAATCGTCACCGCCTTCGGCTCGATGCCTTGCTTGCCGACGAACCTTTCGGAACCGGCCCGCATCGGCGAGGCTGCCCGCGGTCGCGTCGCACATCGCGGCCGACGCGAGCGCCCGCTATGGCCCGGGCAATCTGCTGGTGCGGATTGTTTCGCGGGCATCTCGGATATGAGCTTCTTTGGCGAGGGGGCCGAGTCCGGTCCGACGTCGTCGTCCGCAACACGCCGATGTGGGCAACATTCCTACCCTCAATATGGTGGGGAACGAGACTACCATACGCCGTGCGACCGTTTGCATATCGGCTATGCTTTCGACGTACTGTCGCAGGTTGTGAGAGCTGTTTATGCTGCACTTCTTGAAGAGCAGGGTTAGGTGTAAAAGCTCGACAGTCAACACCTCGCCAGGAACAAATCGGCATAGCCACGGTTTGGTTCTACACGTCAAACCGCGAGGAAATCCTATGGATACTGATGTCAATTCCGAAACCCGCTCGATCTTCATTGTCGGGCTGCGCAACGCCCACGCCATGGAGAACCAGGCACTGTCGATCATGAAACCTCAGGTCAAGCGGATCGAGAACTATCCGCAGGTCGCCGACCGCCTGCAGCAGCATATCACGGAGACCGAAGGGCAGATGGCCCGCCTGGAATCCATTCTGGATGGCCTCGGTGAGGACCATTCCACATTGAAGGACACGGCCATGTCGATGGTCGGCAGCATGGCCGCGATGGGACATTCCGTAGCCGGCGACGAAATCCTCAAGAACAGCTTCGCCAACTTTGCATTCGAAAATTACGAGATCGCCGCTTACAACTCGTTGCTCGTACTCGCCGAGGCCGGAGGGTTTAGTCAGGCAACCAATTCCCTTCAGCAGAATCTCAGCGAAGAAGAGAAAATGGCCGACTGGTTGAGGCAGAACCTGCGCGGTGTCACCTTGCAATACGCCAGGCTGCGTGAGGCGGGAGAGACCGCCAAGAGTTAGGCCGCCCGGCGGGCCGAGAGGAATTCCTAGCAACCACCCCTGTCGAATTGACGGGGTTGTCTAATCGCCGCTGGGACGTCAAGCATGTAATTGCGTTGAGACGACGCTGCCGGGTGCATGGTTGTCTTCGCGGTCGACATCAGTCGCCGCATGATGGAGCTCCGCGGACGAGCCTTCAATGTGGACGACGCACTTTGCTGAGACAGCGGTGCAATCCCATCAGCGGAATGGCTCGGCTCACGTCCCGGCAGGGACGTCTCAGGCGCTCAGATCCTGAACGCTATTCGCAAGATTTCATGCTGTGGCGCCTGCATTTCGATCAAAGAACTCACCGGTCTTGAGCATCGAATGCATTATCACCGCCAGTTTGCGCGCCACAGCCACGGCAGCTCGTTTGAAGCCAAACCCTCTCCCGGAGCCTGAGGCCCCACGTGCGCAGGCTGCTGTCGATCGAGCTGCGTGTCAGGATGACCGCCGCAGCCTCATAGAGAAGTCCCCGCAAATGTCGATCGCCGCGTCGGGATATATGGCCGTCATAATCGACTTCTCCCGATTGGTAGCGGCGAGTTGTCAGGCCGATCCAAGCGGCAACAGAGCGGGACTTCTTGAAGTTGCCCGGATCTTCAATGGCCGTGGCGAAAGAGGTTGCGGTAATGGCGCCGATGCCGGGGATCGACATGAGTATGCGGCATGCTTGGCTTTGACGTGCATCTGCGACAAGCTGGCGCCCAAGCTCGGCGGCACGGATGCGAATGCTGCACCAGGCTTCCAACATCGGTAGGACGACAGGAGCAAGCTCGCTCTGATCGATAAGAAGGCTCCGGACATTCTTTTCGAATGTAGTTCCCTTACCGGCGGGAACGAGCAAGCCGAACGTTTTCATGATCCCTCGGATCTGGTTGGAAAGCTCGACGGTGATCCGGACCAGCCGAGTGCATGCTGCCACGAGCGTGCGGGTCAACATACTGTCGAAGCCTTTCACGCGCACCTCGCGAAAGAATCCTGCTTCAGCAAGACGCGCCAAACCATCGGCGTCATTCGCATCCGTCTTGTTCGCCGCCATATCGAGAGCGGCTTTGGCATGGCGCGCATCGATGCAGATGGCTGGCAATCCCTCGGCGCGCAGCGCATGATAGAACCAAACTGACAGCGGGCCGGTTTCGAACACGACGCGCTTTGCGGCCGGCGCCCGCTTGCGGACAAGCTCGGCAATGATCCTGGGATCAGATGCGCACTTCCCGCGCCAGATCCGTTCGCCTTCACGGCGGATCGACACCGCCGTCTCTTTCATCGACACGTCGAGACCGATATGTTCTTCCATGGCTGTTCTCCGTTGATGCTGGGCCCGGCGTCCAGTCGTGAGCCCGTATTTCATCTTATCGGGGAACAGCCACCCTCCAAGGCTATGATCGGTTCCAGGGCGCGTCGCTCCCGCGATTACCCCATGTGGTTGTTTTTTTTCAGAATGGACAGTGCTGCTGAGGCCCGTTGGCCAGACACGCTTCATGCAGCCCGACGAACCGAACGGATTCAGAGCGAAGAATCGGAACGGACCGGAGCGCCTCGGCTAATGACTTGAGCGCCGCGATCATATTTGTCTGCGGAAGGTTGCGGACTCCTAGCCGACTTCGATGTGCCAACCGCGAGGCGGCCCGTGGTCGGAATCGCCACGAACGACCGCAGCGCTATCACGTTGTTTCGGGAGAATCGTTCGAACTGGGAACCTCGTCGGTCTCCGGCAAACGATCGCGAATCGCTTCCTCAGTTTTGCTTGCCGTCTTTTTCACGACTTTCTCGACGCGGTCGACCAAGGTCTCGGCGTCGCTGCTGGAACCCTGTCGGTCAGCCTCTTCTTTTACAGTCTCATATGCTTCGGCGGCGACCTGCTTGGCTTGTTCCACGCCTTCTTCAAAGAGCTCCTCGGCACTGTCACGAAGCTTGTCGCGGTAGGGGCCGAGTTGTTCGTCTTCCGCGGCGGTGTGAGGCAGCATCACGCCGATGGCGGTGCCCACGGCAAGGCCCACCGCGGCCATTGCCAGAGGTTCGCGCTGGAACAGGTCTCGCGTCGACTGCCGCACCCGCCCCGCCATATCGTTGGCGCTCGAGCCGAACTGCCCGGCCGTGCTTCTTAATCTTTCTTTGGCGCCGCTCGCAACGTCTGCGACAGCCTCAGTCCCACCGCCTGCCACGGAAGCAACCGAACGAGCGGCATCGGAGAGCATGGAGCCGGCGGAATCTTCGCTCTCGGCACCGTACTCATCGCCGCTTGAGTCCTGCCAGGCCCCGCCCAAGCTCCGCTGGTCAGAGAAGGTTCGGCTGCCGTCAGGTTCCCTGCTGGTCGAATAGGCACCAAGTGCTGAACTGTCTACCGACGTGCCCTTGCCAAGCATCAGCCAGGCCAGGCCCGCGCCGACCAATGTAAGCGGCAACGGATTGTCCCTGACCTGAGTCTTAAGATTGCTGAGCATGGCGGATCCCTCGCCGCTGAACATCCCGGTGAATTCGTCGATCAGTTGGCCCGGTGTCATCTTGCTGCGGATCGAGTCTGCGGTATCTGCCACTCTGGCGCGAGCAATATCAGCATCGCGTTCCAACTCGGCTGCGGATTTGTCGGTCATCTTATCTGTTCCTTGATCACGCGTGCGTCGCGTTTAAGTTGGTCTTGTGTCCGGTCGGGGGTCAACTCTGAGGGAGCCATGCTTGCCTTGCCGGAGCGCAAGAGTATGACGCCCAGTACTGCCACCACGACGCCGACGAGCAGCGAGGACCATCCGGCTCCCAGCCCGGCGCTCGCCAAGGCAATCACCAGCGCCTGCAAAAGCACCATCAGGGCGGCGAGCAGGCAAATGGCGCCTCCCATTACCTCCACGGCGCCGGCGCCGGCCTTGCTTACCTTTTCCGACATTTCAGCCCGCAACAGCCTGCTTTCGGTTTGAAGCAGTGTTGTGACCTGCTGTGCCAGATCGCTGACAAGGGTTGTCAGGCTGCGAGTGTCCTGATTGTCAGTCATGGGTTTTGCTCCAGGCTTGCATTGGCCCAGTCATCGCCGGACTGATCGGATACTAGCGGGGCCGGCTCCACTGCCTCTGCCGATCGCCCTCCGAACTCATTCGAGCTAGGACCGGTCTCGGGCGCCCGGCCTGCTCCCGACCGGCGCGGTGCTCCGGCTTGGGCAGAGGGCGGCGAGCTCTTGATGAACCGCCCCAGCGCCAGGCCTGCCAATACCGAACCGGCGATCAGCGCCCCCGAGTTTTCGCGGCCGAACGACTGAATTTCGCCAAGCACCTCGTCGAACGGTTTATCCTTCAGGGACGAGGAAAGCCGCTCGAGCCCGCCTGCGGCGTCAAGGGCGAATTTCGAAGCGGTCCGTTGATCATTATTGGCAAGATGCTCGCTTGCCGCGCGCAATGCGCCGCTGAAGGCCTTCAGATTGGCGCTCACGTCGCGCTGCGTTCCCTCCGCCTTGTTGAACAATGCTTGCTTTGCTTCCGATGCGTAGTCTCCGGCTTTCCTGGTGATCTCGTCACGCGCATCGTGGAGCGCTTCCGTCGCGGTCTGCTTTTCTCGCTGTAGTCTTTCCGAAAGCTCGCTTCTGGCTGTCTCGAAATCGGCCGTCTGACGGCCCTGATCGTCCTGGTCCTGCATGGTGTCTCCTAGTGGAATCCGAGGAAGGAGAGGATCGCAAGCACGACGACGACGAAGCCGATGAGATAAATAACACTGTTCATGGCGCAATCTCCTCCACTGCGCACCGAACTTGCCTGTGCTTCCCGTGTTCCCCTCAGGCGTCATCTTTTTTGGTAAGCGAAGCCTAACCAGCCTCAAGACGGGATGTTGTCCTGTGCCGATGGCGGTGAGCGCGCGGTTGGAAATGATACGAGACCGGACTCCGGTGCGACTTACAGGTCGAGGCGCAGGTCCGCTCCGGCACATGGCGCTGCATGGGCCGGAATCTTTCCGTAGTGCTTTGACTGGGCATTATCGCAGTGGGACCTGCCTGCGACCTACCACTCGATCGCAGGCCGCGCGATCATCAGCCAGAAAATCCCGAGTACGGCAGCGAAGGCGGGGAAGCCGAAGGCGAACCACAGCCAGAAGAGCCGATGATAGCGCGGCGGCAACGGCGCGCCTGCAGCGGCGGCTTGCGATGCCAGCTTGCGCATCTCCATTTGCATCCAGACGACCGGGAGCCAGAACATTCCGGTGAAGATATAGAGCGCGATTGAAAGTACGATCCAGCCCTCCGACAGCGAGTAGCCGGCCTGCCAGGCGAGCGCGGCTCCGGTCAAAGGTTGCGCGACCACGGCCGTCGCGGTGAAAAGGAAGTCGGCGACGACGACGACACGCGCCACCGCCGCAACCGTCGCGGCATTGCCGGTCCTGTGGGCGAGCAACATGAAGAAAGCGATACCGGCGCCGGTACCAAGCAGCACGGATGCGCCGATGACATGCAGAAATTTCAGCAGGAAATAGAGCATCAACGCTCCTCCAGCACTGCCAAGGCCACAAAGTGCAGCACCAGGATCGGCAACACCTTGAGGAACGGCCCAAGCGGGTCGTTCCACAGCTCGGGGCTCAGAAAGCTTCCGACGACCAGGTAGAAGAGCGAGAGCGCGATGCCGCCATAGAGGCCTTTTCGCGCCGCCGGCCGCCAGGCTAGGAGCGCGCCGACGGCGATGTCGGCAAGAGCACCGGCTATCACGATCGGCGGCGACAAGATGCCCGCCCCCGTGCCTTGCATCAGATCGACGCCGCTGCGGTAGCCGGTGGTCAGCGACACAATTCCCGTCACGATCCACAAGAAGGGCAGGACGACGAAGATCGCAGGCTTGATGAAATACAGCCGGGCAAACCATTTTTCCTGCACCGTTGCCGGATTGAGCGCGAGGAAGCCCGCCAGGGTTTGCGGGCGTATGCCGGTCGTGGCGGTCCAGTCCGAGGGATCTCCAACCGCTCCTCGGGCAATCTCTCTGGCCGCGTTGGTGCGCATCGGTGGACGCCAGCCGAACATCGCGGCAAGGTCGCCGAGGCGGTAGAGAAGCCTTGCAACAGCCGCCGGCAAGACAAACCTGGCTGCAGGAGCCCAGCCGAGCCATCGGCGATAGCTGCCGACGACCTCGTCCATGCTCAGCTGTTCGGGACCGACAAGTTCCAGCACGATGCGAGACGGACTGGCGGGATCGAGAAGGAAGACGACGGTTGAGACCACGTCGTCGAGCTGCACCACTTGGAGCGGGCCGGTGCCGGGCATGGACGGCAGCACCGGCAGCGAGGCGAGACCCCTAAACAATGCGCTGGCCCCAAACACCGGCCGGCCGAGCACCACGGACGGGCGCAGGATCACCCAATCCAGATCAAGCGCCATAAGCGCTTGGTCGCCAGCCAGCTTCGTCGCCGAGAATGCCGAAGGCTGCGCCCGATCGACGCCGATTGCCGAGAAGTGGATCACCCGGGCAACCCCTGCCCGCGCACAGGCGAGGAAGAGTGCTGCCGCCGCCTCGCGATGGACTTCGCGCGTCTTTTCACGAGGGCTATCCTGCAGAACGCCGGCACAATTGACGACGGCGTCTATGCCCCTGAGATGCGGTAGCCAGTCTTCGGGCTGCAGCGCCACCGCCATGTCCAGCACCAGCAATTGATAATTGCCGGTCCGGTTTGCGCCGGGGCTGCGGACCAATCCGATCACCTCATGTCCTTCGGAAAGAAGGCGTGCCACGACGGAGGCACCGATTAGGCCGGTGGCGCCGGTAACCAGGACTTTCACTGGACCCCATTCTCCGACGGCGGGAAAGTATCGTTCATTCCGGTTTATCGCCCTCGATACTCCCCTTCATACCGGAAAGTTCTTCCGTCGTGCATAACAACCGCGGCCGCGCCGGATCGGAGATGTCGAGCTTGTCCCAAGGGATGCGGTACATGCTGTCGCGACTGCGCAGTCGAAAGACATTGAGGACCGCAATGCCGATGGCCGAAGCGGACAGACGCTCGAAGGCCGCGTAGATGCCGACATGGTACTCGGCAATCACCAGGTCGTCGCCATCCGATTCTGCGCGTATCTCCTCGATATGACCGATGCTTTTGCCGCGCTGCGAAAGCACATTCCTGCCAGCCAATTGCTCGAGATTGATAGTAGCCATCATCCAGCTCCCGGGATACGCCCAATGACATGATCGCGCAGCCAGTCCTGCCAGTCGAAAATCGCCGTTTCGCGGACGTCGATATCGAACTCGATGTCGACGCCGATGTCGCGCACCTTGTTCCAGGCGATGCGGTGCGGCTCGGCATGGCGCTTGCCGCCGAGCCTTGCCGCAAGCCGCGCCATCCAGCGCCCGGGCCGCTGGCCAAGCCGGCGCGCCAGCGTGATCGAGCCGAGCTCGACCGCAATGATTTTTGGCGGCTTGCCTGGCCTGAGTTCGGCCACCAGCCCGTCAACCTTGCCGATCTTGACCTGCTCGCGGTCGACCACTTGCTTGTCCAGGATGTCACGCAGCAAATCCATCACGTGCCTCCGAACATCTGCAAAGGAATGGTCACGATCGCGAGCAAGAAACCGAGCGCGATGATGAAGATAACCGCGGCATTCGCGATGATGCCATTGCGGTGCTCGCCGATATAACGCTCGTCGTTCAGCAGGAAGAGGAACGGCACCACGGTTAGCGGCAGGCTGGCGGCCGTCAGCGCCATGGAGAAGATGGTGAGCTTCAGCGGATCGAGACCCAGTGCGATCGGAATGGCGGCGAGAAACAGCGAGACCGTATACACGGTGCTGAAACCCGGGTCGTCGCGCGGTTTCAGGTTCTCGCCCCAGGTCCAGCCGAAACCCTGCGCCACAAGGTAGGCTTGCTGCAGGCCGATTTCGAGCGCGGCGCCGAAGCAGGCAATGCCTAGTGACGCAACGAACAGGACGAACCCCCAGAAACCGAAGATCTGAATCAGCATCAGCGGCAGTTGGTGGTAGTCGTCGACCTGCACTATGCCGTGTGCTGCCAGAACGAGCGCCGCCACAATCAGCACACCCATAGCGATTGTGCCGCCAAAACTCATGCCCAGGCCGGCAATCGCCCGATTGGCTCCGAGATAGCTCTTGTCCCACTCGTCCTCGATCGCTCCCGACGAATAGAACATGAACAGATAGGGCGAGATCGACGCACCAAGAATGCTGACTGCCATGAACCAGTAGTTGGCCGCGTCGTGATCCGGCAGTGTTGGCACGGCCCCGGCCGCGACCTGCCCCCAATCGGGCTTCAGCATGACGGCGCCAACCACGAAGCACAGCGTGACCAGCCCGAGGATCGCGACGCCTTTTTCGATGAATCCGAACGTGCCTTTCCAAAGGAACAGCCATGCCAGAAAAGCGACCGGCAGCGCCCACCACTGAAAGCCGATGCCGGTGGCGAGCTCGAGCGCAATCGCAACACCGCCGATTTCGGCTGCCATGACCAGGAAGTTAACCAGCAAAGTGGCGAGCAACGGCCACAGAAAGGCGTTGAAGCCAAACCGTTCCCGGATCCCGTCGGCGATGGTGTGATGACTAACTGCGGCGAAGCGTCCGGCCATTTCGACCAGGAAGATGATGCAGATCGTGCCCAGGACGACGGCCCATATCAGCTGAAACCTGAACGCGGCGCCGGCCTGAGCGGCGGTCGCCATTGATCCGACCTCAAGAAAGCCGCCAACGCTGGTGACGACGCCGAGCGATATTTCGAGCAGCTTCTTCATGATTTCGGCGCGAAATATTTCGCGTAGGACGTGCTCAGGTCGGCGGCGGCGGCCCGCAGATCCTGCTGCGCGTGTTCCACTTCCGAGCGGTTGCCGTTCTGCACGGCCGTCGCCGCGCGAATTACCGCTGCCGAAAGCCGTCCAACCGCCATCTTCAGACCGGCTTGGCCGCTGGACTCAGGCGACTTGCCGGACTGGATTTGCGCACCGGCATCGGCGAGCGCCTTGCCGGCCGATTGCAAAGTGCGCGACGTGTATTCCGACGGGGCTTCCCCAGCGATCCAGCTCTCCAGGACCAGCGATGCGGTCTGTGTGGCGGAAGCCGCGGTTTTCGACTGCTGCTCGACCTGGCCGGAAGGCGAGCATGCCGTCACTACAAATATTATCAGCAGCAAGCGCAGGCGGTCTGGTCGAGAACCGACGGCTGTAACGGCATTTACAATACGTGCTTGTAGCGTTGCTGCCACACGATTGTTCTCCCCGGCACCAGGCGACTTCGGCGCGAAGTTTGATCTAGAGCGCTGGGTGATCAGGTCAACTGAATCGCGATGAACGGCGCTGGCACCGCGGAACAAACCAGCGATCGCCGGATTAGGGGATGACGAGGCAAAGGCCATGGACAGGGAAGAGCGTATCAGGCAGCGAGCCCATGAGATCTGGGAGCGCGAAGGCCGTCCGCAAGGACGCGAGCGCGAGCATTGGGATCAGGCCGTGCAGGAGATCGAAGCTGAGGGTTCCGAGGCCGAACGCGGCCCGGTCGTGCCCGATCCAACGGTCGAGGCCGGCTCCGATCCGGAGGCACGCGGCAGCAAGCGGCGGCGAGGGACATGAGGCCGATGCCTCGTTTCGTCGCCTGGATCGTGGTCGTACTGGTCGTGCTGTTCGCCGCCTGGCTGATGATCGGGCGCGACAGAACCGGCGGCGGAGGTCAGCCCACGCCGCACGCAATTGATCAAAATGGATAGGAACCGACATGACGGGAACCGATACTCATCCTGAACAAGACCCGGCGGAAGGATCGCGATCGATAGTGGAAAAGCAGCTCCGCAACGAGCAAGGCGGTGAGGGTCAAAATCGCAAAGCCGAGCCAGCTTCCGACACATCCGGCAGCAAGACCAAGACACCTTCGGAAGCGCGCAAGAAAGGCTCAGGCTTGGATTGAGCCGGCCGAAAGCGGGCTCACACTGCCGTTTGCCTCGAAATAATAGGGATAGCGCTCCTGGACGATTTCGAGCACCTCGAAGATGCGGCGAAGATGCGTTCGCATCGCCTCTTCCGCCGCAAGCGCGTCGGCCTGCTCGAGCGTATCGACAATCCGCCGATGTTGGCCGAGAACCACCGACATGCTGTCGAGGCGCGGGAAAGACAGGAAACGGAAGCGGTCCATGTGCAGCTTCGCCGCGCTGATGTCGGCCCAGATTCCGGGGAAGCCGGCATGGCTGGCGATGTGCTGGTGGAACAGCTCGTCCGACTTGAAAAAGCGCCTGTCGTCCGCGATGGAGGCGAACGTCTCCTGGACCGCCAGTTCGCCTTTGAGCATGGCGAGCAGTTCGGCGCGACGCGGGCTCTCGACCGCGCGCTTGATCAGGCCGACTTCGAGCGCTTCGCGCAGAAACTGCGATTTCTCGAGATCGGCAATCCGGAGCGGCGCCACCATGCTGCCGCGCTGCGGATAAATGTCGATCAAGCCAAGACCGGCCAGCCGGGCGAGCGCCTCCCTGACCGGCGTGCGGCTCACGCCGAGGGCTTCCGACATCGCCTTTTCAGAAATCAGCTCGTGCGGCTTCAGGCGGAAGGTCAGGATCTGGTCGAGCAAAACCTCGAACGTCCTAGCCGCGACTGAAGCGCCGGGGGCGGTTTCGTCGAGCCGCCCCTCGGTGATGGTCCGCGTTCCCAAAAGCCGTGCCATCGGCGACCCCTTATAGGCTCTGCAGCTTCAAGCCGTTCATGAAATGCCTGCGCAAGCAGCAGCGCCGACGTTATTCCTTGCGCGGAGAACCGCCGATGCGCGCCAGCAGGCCGCCATCGACGCGTACGACCTCGCCGGTGACGAAGGAGGCATCGTCGGACAGCAGGAAGGCGACGACTGCGGCAATCTCTTGCGGCTGGGCGGTACGGCCGAGCGGATGCATGTTGTCGAGGATGCGCAGGATCTCGTCGGGCTTATCGTTGAGCTTGACCGCATCCCGCAGCATCGGCGTGTCGACGGCGCCCGGAGCGACGGCATTGACGCGCACACCGAGCGGCGCATAATCGACGGCCATCGATTTGACCAGCCCGATCAGGCCGTGCTTGGCCGTGCTGTAGGCCAGAACCCCTTCCTGGCTGGCCAGACCCTGCACCGAGCTCATATGGACGATGGCGCCGCGGCTTTGCCGCAGCAGCGGCATCGCCGCGCGGGAGAGCAGGTAGGCAGCCTTGAGGTTGACGTTCATCACCTCGTCCCAAAGCGCCTCGTCCGTGGTCTCCACCGTTCCGTAACGCTGGATGCCGGCATTGTGGGAGAGCATGTCGAGCCCGCCGAACGCGGATCGGGCAAGCTCGACGGCGCGGCCACAGGCTTCAGTGTCGGCGGTCGAGCCAAGCACGGTGTGCACGGTCACGCCGCGCGCCGAAAGCTGCGCCGCGACGTCATCCAGCTGATCGCCCGCCCGGTCGAACAGAATCAGGTCGACGCCTTGCCCGGCCAGCCTTTCGGCGACAGCACGGCCGATGCCCATGGCCGCCCCCGTGACCAGTGCGCGTTTTTTGAACTCAGCCATTTATTCTCCCTCGAACAGTTGCGCAGCGACTGCCATGGTAGTCGATCGGCGCCACTTGACGTGCCCTTCTTTGCCGAACCGGCCCAACCGTGTTCGGCGTCATGTCGATCCTTGCATGAAAGCCAGCGTTTCCGCGCGCGTCGGTGCGCCAAGACGTCCGCCAAAGCGCAGGCACTTTAGCGCGGCGGCGGCGCTGGCCACTGCTACCGCCCGCTCTTCGTCCCAACCTTCGGCCAGACCGAGAGCGAAGGTGCCGTGAAACACGTCGCCTGCCGCCAGGGTGTCGACGGCTTCGACCCGCGGCGACGGCAGATGACGGACATCATTGCCGCCCGGGTGCCGGAACGCGGTGCCGTTCGCCCCATCGGTGACCGCCACGAAGGCGCCGGTCCGTTCGCCGAGAATGGCGACGGCGGAACCGGCGGAAACCTCTGGACCGCAAAGGATGCGTGCCGCCGGCAGCGAAGCAACGACATGCGAGGCGAGCGGCAGTAGCCGGTCGAGCACCGGTCGCGACGCGACATCGGCGTCAAGGATCGCCGGGATGCCGCACTCGCGAGCCTTCGCCAGCGCCAGGGCCGCGGCTCCGGGCCAGCGGACATCAACCAGCACGGCGTCGAAGCGGGAAAAATCCGCGGGCGGAAGACGGTCAGGATCGGCTTGCGTGATTGCATCGTAGAAGGGCACAATCATACGCTCGCCGGCGGCATCGACCAGGATCGTGGCAATGGCCGAGCGACCGCCTTCAACCCTGCGCACCAGCGAACAGTCGACCCGCTCCGCCTCCATCTGGCCGATGACATCGCGGCCGACAGCATCGTCGCCGACGCTTGCCCATAGCCAGACCTGCCCGCCCTGGCGGCTGGCTGACGCGGCGGCGCTTGCCGCCATCCCGGCCGCGATCTGCACGGCCTCGCTCGGCAGGAACTTGCCGGCGCCGGAGGGCAGGACATCGAGGCGCAAGATCGTGTCGTAGGTGAGCGCGCCGACGCAGAGCAGGCGGGGCGCCGTCATTGCAGCCGGTAGCCGCGCTGATGGGCAATCGCTGTCATCACGCCTCTCAATTCGGCAAGGCCGCGAAGACGGCCGATCACGGGGTAGCCGGGATGGGTGTGCCGCGCGGCGTCATCAATCAGCTCGTGGCCATGATCCGGGCGAAACGGCAGCAGCGCCGCCGGTTCACCGGCATCGCGGCGGCGTTGCTGCTCGTCGAGCAAGATCGAGACCACCGAGACCATGTCGACATCGCCGCTCAGATGCTCGGATTCCATGAACGAGCCGTCCGGGTCCATGCTGACATTGCGCAGATGCACGAAGTTTATCTTGTGCGCAAAGCGCCTGGCGATGGCGGGCACGTCATTGGCCGGGTTGGCGCCCAGCGACCCGGTGCACAAGGTGAGGCCGCTATGGGCCGATGGCACGGCGTCCAGGATAAGGGCGATGTCGTCGGCGTTCTTGACGATCCGGCACAGGCCGACGAGATCGCGCGGCGGATCGTCCGGGTGGATCGCCAACGTGACGCCCGCCTCTTCGGCCGCCGGCAGCACGTTTTCGAGAAAACGGACGAGGTTCTCGCGCAGCCGGTCGTGCGACAGGCCCGACTGCTCGGCCACCACTTCGCGCAATTCTGCTATGTCGTAGCGTTTGAAGGCGCCCGGCAGGCCGGCCATGATGTTGGCGAGCAGACGCTCTTTTGACGTATCCGGCGTCGTCTCGAACCATTCGCTCGCCCGCTGGAGAACATCGGACGCATAGTCGCGCTCCGATCCCTTGCGCTGCAGCATGTAGCAATCGAACGCGGCAAGCTCGTGCATGTTCATGCGGAGCGCCCGTCCGCCGCCCGGCAGCGGCGCAGCCAGGTCGGTCCGGGTCCAGTCGAGGATCAGCATGAAGTTGTAGCAGACCGTGCGCACACCGCAGGCGCCGAGATTGCGTAAGGTCTGCCTGAAATTGTCGTAGAGCCGGTCGAGATCGCCGCGGCCGAGCTTGATGTCCTCGTGCACGGGCACACTCTCGACGACGCTCCATTTCAGGCCCATCGCCGGATCCGCTTCGATAAGCGCCTGGCGCTGCCTGATGGCGTCGATCGGCCAGACTTCGCCGTAAGGGATGTCGTGCAGTGCCGTCACGATGCCGGTCGCGCCGGCCTGCCTGGCATGGGCAAGCGTTGCTGCGTCGCTCGGCCCAAACCATCGCCACGTCTGCTCCATTCGACCTCCAGCTGCGGAATTTCTCGATGAGGACCGCTGATGTATTGGATACTACCATGGCAGTCAATTGCTTGCCGCAGCCCAGTGCCTGTGTCTGCGTTCGGGCCGCCCCCTATGAGAGATTACAACGGTACGTGGCGTTCAGATTGAACGGCTATGCAAGGTCCGAGTTTCGGCTGGCCCAAATCGCGCCGCGTTCGAACATCGTGCGCATTTGCGGCACGGCGAACTCGTCGGCGGTGTGGCCGAGCGCGCTGTAGAAGACGCGGCCCTTGCCGTAGCGGCGCTTCCAGACGACCGGCATGACGACGCCGGCGATGAAATCGAGATGCTCGCCGGTGAAAGTAGTCGTCGCCAGCACCTCGTTGGTCGGATCGACATGCATGTAATACTGCTCTGAACGGTAGGCGAAGCCGTCGATGCCCTGCATGACCGGATCGTCTGGCCTGGTGATGTCGACGTGATAGTCGATGATGTTGCCGGGATGGGCGACCCACTGGCCGCCGGTCATGAACTGGTATTCCGGCTCGTTGCGGAAGCTGTCGCACATGGTGCCGTGAAAGCCCGCAAGGCCGGTGCCGGCCCTGACGGCGCTGGTCAGGTTTTGCAGCTCCGGCTTTTCGATCGTCGACATGGTGATCACCGGGACAATGAGATCGAGCATGCCCAGCTGCGGATCGGCAAGCGCCGAAGTCCCCTGCTCCAGCTGCACGTCGAAGCCGTTGCCGGCCAGCATCTCCTTGACGATTTCGGCGCTCCGGGCCGGGGTGTGACCTTCCCAGCCGCCCCAGAAAATCAGTGCCGTCTTGCTCATCGCATTATTCCCTATTCCAGAATTCCGAAAGGCAGGTCGGCCTGCATCGGCGCCGGCCGGGCGCAGCCATATCTCAGGTCGATACGCTGGCCTATCTCTGCTGAAGAGATGATCGATTCCATGATTTCCAGGACATGGAGGGAAAGATCGAGACTGGCGCGGTGTTGCCTGCCCGAGACGATCGCCTGCGCCATGTCGGCAAGGCCGAGGCCCCGGTAATTGCCGTCGCCATAGGAATGGATCTGATCGGCCACCGTCCAGTCGCCCTTGCACTGGCTGGTCCTGATGTCGCCCTGGAACTGGTTGGGATCGGAGACGATCATCGAGCCCGTGGTTCCGTAAAGTTCGATGTGATTGTGTTCATGCTTCCAGACGTCGAAGCTGGTGGTGATCGAGACCGCGGCGCCATTCTCGAATGCGAGCAGGCCGGAAATATGGGTCGGCACCTCGACCCGGATGGTCTCGCCCTGGCGCGGTCCAGAACCGATGGTGCGGGTGGCGTAGGATGACTTCGCCTGCCCGGTCACGGATTTTACCGGACCCAGGAGATTGACCAGGCAGGTCAGGTAGTACGGTCCCATGTCGAGCATCGGCCCGCCGCCGGGCTGATAGTAGAAATCCGGATTGGGATGCCAGAGCTCGTGGCCGGGCACCTGCATGAAGGCAGAGCCGGCGACAATGGTCCCGACCGTATCCTTATCGACCAGCCGCCGCGCCGTTTGGTGGGAGCCGCCAAGAAAGGTGTCGGGTGCACAGCCGACGCGCACGCCCTTTTCGCGCGCGGCCGCGACCAGCCGCTCGGCGTCGCTGAGCGTCGTTGCCAGCGGCTTCTCGGAATAGACGTGCTTGCCTTGCCCGACAGCCTGCAGGCCGACCGGCACATGATGCTGCGGCGTCGTCAGGTTGAGCACGATCTCGACGCGCGGATCGGCCAACAGCGCGTCGACCGGCATGGCAGCCAGGGCGTAGGTCGCTACCTTGGCCTCGGCCGCCGTCCGGTTGACGTCGGCGACGCCGACAATGTCGAGCACCGGGAATTGTGGCGATGCCTTCAGATAGGCATCCGAAATGTTGCCGCAGCCGATAATGCCGACGCCGATGCTGCGCATGGGCTTCTCCTCAAAAGGCGGCATTGATGAAACAGCAGAACTCGTTTGTCACCCCCCTTTCGGCCGGACGAGGTTATCCCGTGACAAGGATATACCTCGAGAGCCTCAGAACCGCCGCCCGATCACAATCGCGCGCCTATGCGCGAGCGGCTTGATTTCGAGGTCGAACGGCCGGTACTCAGCAACACTGCCTCATGTAGCTTGCTCGACATTTCTGATGCCCGGCTTTGAGCACAGCACAGATTTTCACCCGTAGAAGGACGCACATGATCCGCCCACAAGGAACCATCGCACCGATCCTGACGCCGTTCGAAAACGACGGCCGCATTGCCCGCGACCTCTGGATATCACACGCCAAGTGGGTGCTGGATCAGGGAGCGCATTTCCTGTCGCCGTTCGGCACCACGGGCGAGGCGTTGTCCGTCTCGTTGCGCGAGCGCATGCAAGCGCTGGAGTGGCTGGTCGAGGCCGGCATTTCGCCAAGCCATCTGATGCCCGGCACCGGTGTCACAGCACTTGCCGAGACCGTCGAGCTGACGGCGCATGCCGTCGGGCTCGGCTGTGCCGGGGTGATGGTGCTGCCGTCGTTCTTCTATACGGCCGCCGGCGACAACGGACAGGCCCGCTACTATGGCGAGCTGATCGAACGGGTGGCGAACCCGGCGATGAGGATGATCCTCTACCACATTCCGCAGAATTCCGGCGTACCGGTGAGCCCGGCGCTGACCGCCCGCTTGAGCCAAGCGTTTCCGGATGTCGTGGTGGCTTACAAGGACAGCGCCGGCGATTGGAACAACACCGTGGCGGTCATTGCGGCAGCTCCAGGGGTCGCGGTGTTCCCGAGTTCGGAAGCACAGCTGACGAAAGGCCTCGCCAACGGTGCTGCGGGCTGCATCTCGGCGACGGTCAATCTGAATGCCGCAGCGATCCGGGCCCTCTACGACGCAGCGCTGGCGGGAGAGGACATTACTGACGCGGATGCCGCCATTAAGGCGTTCCGCAAAATCATCCAGGACGCCGGCCTCATCTCCGCGATGAAGGCAGTGCTGGCGGTACGGTCCGGCGACAGACGCTGGCTGAACCTGCGCGCGCCGCATGAGAACGCGACGCAAGCCACCGGCGAAGCTTTGCTCGCCGCTCTCGGCCCGCTAGCCGACCATATCGGCCGGAGCTGACTATCGGGCCGTGTTCAGGGCGGCAGCAGCGCGTATCAGCGCCTTGAACGCATTCTCATCTATGTCTTCGCCCTCACGGATATCGATGGCGCGCCTGGTGTTGCCTTCGAGACTGGAGTTGAACAGGCCTGAAGGATCCTGCAGGGAGGCGCCCTTTGCGAAGGTCACCTTCACGACGTTCTTGTAGGTCTCGCCGGTGCAGATTATTCCGGCGTGCGACCACACCGGAACGCCTCGCCACTTCCACTCCTCGACCACTTCCGGGTCGGCCTGCTTGACGAGAGCACGGACATGGGAAAGCGTCTTGCCTCGCCAATCGCCCAGCTCACTGATCCTCGCATCTATCAGCTGAGAGGGAGAGCTCTCTGCATTTCCTTCCATAGAGCCACTCTTCATCATCATTGTCACTTTCCCTAGGGTTGTTGCCGCTCGCCCGTCACATGAATACCGCTAGTCGGCACCGGGTTTGCGGGATGACTCGCATTCCACTCACATTCGCTCGCCAGGCAACTGGCTGGCTTGCTTTACCCAGCCGGTGAGTTGAGCTTCGTCGAGCTGGTCGTCCTCGCGGATGTCGAGGTAGCGCACGTCCTTGTGCTTGGACTCGCCTGGAGGGACAGGATGCAGCGACGTGCCGCGGAAGAAAGCCAGCTTGATGTACTTTGTGAAGCAATGGAAGTTGAGGAACCAGCCTTGACCCTCTACGCCATAGAAGGGCGAGTTCCATTTGACGGCCTTGCGCAGGTTGGGAACGTTGCGCTCGATGAGTGCGTCGAGGCGGCGTCCGACGTCGCGTTTCCAGCCCGGCATGGCCGCGATGTAGGCCTGCACGGGAGCGTCACCATCACCCTTCGGGATCTGCGGGTTGCCGCCTGCGAGGAGGACCGGCTTGGCGGCTGCAGGCTTGGCGGCGGGCTTCTTCGCGACCGCCGCTGACTTGATGGACGTCTTGTCGGCCATGCGTTCACTCCAATGCGCCGGTGCCCCCTGCGTTGCGCCACTTGGGAGCGTAAGGCAGCACGAACATGTACAGCCCGGTAAGCAGGAGCAAGCCGAGTGGAAACAGCGGCAAGAGGTATACCCAGTAGGCGGGTTCCTTGCCTACTCCCAGGCTGATGAAGATGGCGGCGACGACCGTCGCAAAGATAATCGATAGCCAGCGGTGGATCTGCCGAACCCATTTGTTCCAATCCATTGAGACCTCCTCTGAAGACGAACCGAAGCGGATCGGGCAGCCCGTTTGGCGACTCCCGCCGGGCAGCCACGCCACTGAACGCATGCTTTACCAGCGCGCCAGTTGGGTGATTTGAACGAGATTGCCGCAGTTGTCGTTCAGCTGGGCGATGGTCGAGCCGGTTACTTCGGTCGGCGGCATCGTGAACTCGGCGCCGCGCGCTTTGATGCGCTCGTAGTCGCCCTTGACGTTATCGGTGAAGAACATGACCGCGGGCTGGCCCTGCTGGAAAATGGCTTGCTGGTAGGTCTTTGCAGCGGGGTTGTCATTGAGCGCGAGTTGCAGCTCGGCACTGTCCGGCTCGTCGCGTGATGCGACGGTCAGCCAGCGAAACGGCCCATTGCTGAAATCGGCCTTCTTGGTAAAGCCGAGCGTTTCGGTGTAAAAGCCCAGTGCCTTTTTCTGGTCGTCCACGTATACTTTGGCCAACTTGATCTTCATTGGCTTGCCTCCATTATCGCCTCGTGATGTCGCTCTGTAACAGAGCCCTTGCCTGGATAGCCCAGCGGATCTCAGTCCGTCCGCGCCAGAACCTGCTCCAGATCGTCAAAGAACCTCGGCCAGCCGACTTTGGCACCCCGGAAGTAAGGCTGCTGATCCGGCCGGAAGCCCGACTGTTCCATGCGCAAGCGGGCTCCGGTGCTCGTGGGGGTGAGGGTCCAGGAGACGACACTCTTGAGATCCTTGGTATCCCACGTGTAAGTCAGTGTTCTGTTCGGCTCGACCGTCTGCACCTGACATTCGACAGCGCCCCAGTCTGCGTGAAGATTGAAACGGTGGTCCGCGACAGGTTTGAAGTCATTTTTCATGAGCCACTCCTCGATCAAGTGTGGTTGCGTGAGCGCGCGCCAGATCTTCTCGGGCGGATAAGCGATTTCCCGTTCGACAACGACGGAGAGCGTTTCGGTCGACGTTCGGTTCACTGGTCCATCCTTTTGAGCAGGTCTTCGAGGTCGTCGAACCGGCTCTGCCAGAACCCGGTCATCTGGCTTGTCCAGTCGATCAGGGGGGCAAGCGCAGCAAGCTGCGCGCTATAATGGGTCTGTCGCCCTGCATGGCGGTCGCGCACGAGCCCGGCCTGCCTCAAAACGCCGAGATGTTTTGACACGGCCGGTTGCGAGATCCCGGCCTGAGCCGTCAGAGCCCCGACCGTCTGCTCTCCTTCGCGACACAGCCGCTCAAAAATAGCGCGCCGAGTCGGATCGGCAAGCGTTCTGAAGAGTACATCGTGAGCGTTTGGCATTGGGATCGATAACCCTTCGGCTATTGATCGATGTATAACCACCGGGATATGTGTGAGTCAAGCGGGAAGCGGCATAATTCTCGTTGCAGGTCACCTGCTTCGCTCACGCAGCCAGTTGCCTATTCGCCGTGCTCTGCACTGGAATTGTCACGCGTTTATATGCTATATGACCATCTACATGGTCAGGAGCTGAGATGGACGCGGTCAATTTGGCGGACGCCAAGGCACATCTGAGTGAGCTCGTCGACCGGGTCGAGGCTGGAGACTCGATCGACATAACCCGGCGTGGCAAGCCGGTCGCCAGGCTCACGGCCGTGGCCCGCCCTCGCAAACGGATCGACGCCGTCCTGCTCCAATCCCTGACCGCAACCATGCCTCTGCAGGCTCAGGCTGCCGCCGATCTGGTGCGATCGATGCGAGATGGCGATCGCTATTGACGTCCTATCTCGATACTTCGCTGATCATCGCGGCGCTATCCAACAAAGCCATGACCGCGCGCGTTCAGGGCTGGCTGGCGGAGCAGGACCCAGCGCAACTTGTGATCAGCGACTGGACCATCACCGAGATGTCCTCCGCCATGGCGATCAAGCTTCGGACCGGACAGATCGACCTGGAGCAACGCGCGGCAGCGCTCGCGATGTTCAATAGGCTTGTCGCTGAGAGCTTCACCGTGCTGCCGGTGACGGGCGGGCATTTTCGGGTCGCCGCGAAATTCGCCGATCAGCATATCCTCGGGCTTCGTGCTGGCGACGCCCTGCACCTCGCGACGGCATCGGAGCATGGCGCCACGGTGTGGACCCTCGACCAGCGACTCGCCGAGGCAGGACCGATTCTCGGCGTGCCGACGCAGTTGCTGGCATGATCGAGGCCCTCTCCTCCAAAATGAATAAACCGATTGAGGCTCGCCGAGCGGTACGGCCTTTCCACCTATGAAGCGATGATCGCCTCCGCGGCGGTTCACGCTGGCTGCGATACACTCTGGTCAGAGGACATGCAGCACGGAATGGCGCTCGACGAAGGCTTGCGCATCGTTAATCCCTTTCGCGTTGCGAGCTGATCACGCTCATTGAAGGGGGCTGGCCGGGAGCGAACTGGCGGCTTTCGATGTTGCCGAGCGGCGCGTCGGGCACGGAGAGCGATGCTGTCAACCACAAGCGTCTGCGCGGGCGAGGAGAAAGGCCGCTTCGCGCACGTTGCGGGTGAGCTTGGCCGCAGCCTCGAATTCGGCGCGGGCCTCGGCCAGCCGGCCGGCCCGAAACAGAAAATCGCCCCTCGCCGCCGGCAATGGCGCATAATTGCGCAAGGCGGCGGCGTCGGCAATCTCGTCTACCAGCCGCAGGCCCGCTTCGGGCCCGAAGGCCATGCTGTGGGCGACCGCTCGATTGAGATCGACCACCGGCGAGGGCATCACTGCACGCAGCCGGTCGTAGAGCGCTGCGATGCGGGGCCAGTCGGTGTCGGCCGGACTGCGCGCCCGCGCGTGACAGGCTGCAAGCGCGGCCTGCAACACATAGGGGCCATCGCCCCCGAGGGCTTCGGCACGGGCCAGCGCGTCAAGGCCTCGGCGGATCAGCAGCTGGTCCCAGCGCGCGCGGTTTTGCTCGGTCAGGGTCAAGAGGGCGCCGTCCGGCCCGATGCGTGCCGGCAGGCGCGATGCCTGGATTTCCATCAGAGCCAGCAGGCCGAACACCTCGGCATCCTCGGCCATCAACCCCGCCAGCATGCGGCCGAGCCGTTGTGCCTCCAGGCACAGGCTCGGCCGGACAAGGTCGTCGCCTGCCGTGGCGGCATAGCCTTCATTGAAGATGAGATAGATGACCTCCAGCACCGAGGACAGACGCGCCGCACGCTCGGCGCCGCGCGGCACCTCGAAGCTGAGCCTGGCCTTTCCGATCGTCCGCTTTGCGCGGACGATGCGCTGGGCGATCGTCACCTCGCTCGACAGGAAAGCACGGGCGATCTCGTCCGTCGTCAGGCCGCCGATGACACGCAGCGTGAGGGCCGCGCGGGCGTCGGCCGAAAGTATGGGGTGGCAGGCTGTGAAGATGAGGCCCAGCAGTTCGTCGCCAAGATCGTTGTTCATGGCCATTTCGTTTCCCTCGGCCGTACCGTCGCACTCGCCGTCCAGCTCCCGCGCGATCTCCTCATGCTTGCGCTCGCGCATCTTGTCGCGACGAATCGCATCGATGGCGCGGTGTTTGGCGACTGTCATCAGCCAAGCGCCAGGATTGGCCGGAACGCCGGTCCTGGACCATTCGGATAGGGCTATGACGAGGGCGTCCTGCACCAGTTCCTCTGCAAGATCGACATTGCGCACGAGGCGGGCCAGGCCCGCGATGAGCCGGGCCCGTTCAATGCGAAAAATCGCCTCGATCGCCTGCTGCGTCTCGCCTGCCGTCATGCTGCCTTATCGGCCAAAGCCATAACGAAGGCAAAGCAGGTTGCGGCCGACAGGTTCAGTTGCCGCTGAGCTTCTCGCGCGTCCGGTCATGGATTTCCGTGACCTCCGGCGTCAGATTCCCATTGCCAATCAGCCATCTCGTACAGCGGCCGGATTTCAATCTCGCTCGGTCCCGGCATGGGATTGGGGCAGCGCTTCACCCAGGCGACCGCCTCGTCCATGTCCTTGACTTCCCAGAGCCAAAAGCCGGCGACCAGTTCGCGGGTCTCGGCGAAAGGGCCGTCGATGACCGTCCGGCGGGGGCCATCGAAGGCAACGCGCTTGCCCTGCGAGGAGGGCTTGAGGCCATCGGCGTCGAGCAAGATGCCGGCATTGCGCAGCTCGTCGTTAAACCTGCCCATCGCCTCCATCGCCTCCTTCGCCTCGGGCGTGGGGACAAAGCCCTTTTCGCTGTCCTCGGTAGCCTTCACGAGCACCATCACACGCATCGTCTGTCTCCTTGTTGAGCCGGACTCACCGGCCCGGCATCGAAACGACGAACGGAATTTAGGAAATCGACATTGTCCTGCAAATTTTTTTCGAGGTTGAGGAGAAGCCGCCGATCGCGGCTCCCCTGGTCAGGAATCGCGATGGCGCGATATCGAGATTGGGCGCAACGCTGGTCGCCGATTGTAAGTAATTGAGTGGCCCGCCTAAACCATTTCGGGACGTTTTGAGGCCTCGCGGATCGCCTTGTGCACGCTGCGCTGCAAATCCATGAAGGCCGGGGTTTCCATGACCTCTTCCCGGCGCGGGCGCTCGATGTCGACATTGAAGGTCTGCATGATGCGTCCTGGGCCGATCCCCATCACGACGATGCGGTCCGACAGGTAGACGGCTTCTTCCACATCATGGGTGACGAAGAGCACGGTGAGCCTGTGCTCCTCCCAGATCTGCGTCAGGAGTTCCTGCATCTGATGCCTGGTCAAGGCATCGAGCGCGCCAAAGGGCTCGTCCATCAGAAGCATTTTGGGTCGATAGGAAAGAGCACGCGCTATGGCCACCCGTTGCTTCATGCCGCCCGAAAGCTCAGACGGATAACGATTGGCGCTGTGAGGGAGCTTGACCAGATCGAGATGCTCGCGTGCTATCCTGCGGCAGGTCGCGCGATCATGACCCGCGGCCTTGAGGGCGAACTCGATGTTCTGCTGCGCCGTCAGCCAGGGAAGCAGGGTGTAGGACTGGAAGACGACGCCGCGGTCGAGGCCCGGCTGCAGGATCGGCGCGCCATCGATGGCAAGATCTCCCGCGTCGAAATCCTGCAGTCCGGCAACGATCGACAGCAGAGTGCTCTTGCCGCAACCCGACGTGCCCACCAGCGAGACGAACTCGTTGTCGGCAAGATCGAGATTGATATCGCGCAGCACTTCCGTGCGCCGCGCGCCCGTGCCGAAGCTCTTGTGGAGACCCTCGATCCGCAATTTGGGCAAACTCATCGGCCCGGCCTCATTGCACGTGGCCCTCCTGCCGGAACAGCACTTTTCCCAGTGCCTTCATGACCTGGTCGGTGATGAGGCCAAGCACGCCCAGCAGCAAGATGTAGCCGATGATGGTGTTTGTCTGGAAATAACGCTGGGACACGGTGATGCGGTAGCCGAGCCCTGATGTCGCCGCGACAAGTTCCGCCAACACCAGCCAGGTCCATGCCCAGCCGAGACTGATGCGCAACGTATCCCAGATGCCTGGCAAGGCGCTGGGAACCACGATGCGCGTCAGGATCCTGCGATCCGGCAGGCCGAGCGTCCTGCCAAGGCCGATGAAATCAGCGGGAACCCGCTTCACATTGTCCATGATCATCAGCACCTGCTGGAAGAAGGTGCCGATGAAGATGATCAGGAACTTCTGGGCATCGCCGGTCCCCGACCACAGGATGGAGAGGGGCACGAAAGCGACCACCGGCATGTAGCGGATGAAATCCACAAGCGGCTCGATCGCCGCTTCCCAAGTCCTGAAGCTGCCGATCAGCACGCCAATCGGAATCGCCAATGCCGAGGCGATGAGGAAGCCAACAGAAATACGGTATATTGAGGTCCTGAGATCCAGCCACAGCGTGCCGTCACCCGAGAGCTTGCCGAGCTGGGTCACCACGCTCCCCGGCGAGGGCAGGAAAATCGGCTTTACCAGCCCCAACCCCGTTGCCGCCCACCAGGCGAGGCCAAGGCCGGCAAAAACCGCCACTGCTATCATCAGGAAGCGCGAGCGTGCGATGGGCGCGCCTACCCCGCTGGAGGGGCGACGGCGCATCGGCTGTTTGATCACCTGCCCCGGCGCTGCGTGAGACGGGCTTGGCTTGGTCGCACGCTGCTCGGACATTTGCGTCACCACCGCGAGCCGGCCCTCGTCATTTCGCGGCCTTGACGAATGACGGGTCGATCATCTGCTCCGGCGTCACGTCCGCCTGAAGCAGCCCGGCGTTCTTGGCGGCTGCCTCGACATCGGCGAATGTCTTGGTGGAAAATTCGCCCGTCAGCGCATCCTTGTTTTCGGCGAGAGTATAGTAACGCACGCCATCAAAGGCGGTGTTGAGGTCTTCGACGCTCGAACCAACCGCCTTGGAGATGATCGCCCGGCCGTCGGGCGTGTCGGCATTGTAAGCCTTCAGGGCCGCATCCCAGGTTTTGATCATGGCAAGCACCTGGCCGGGACGCGACTTGATCACCTCATCGCGCACCACCAACACGTCACTGATCAGGCCGGGATCTTCGCCTGCGGTGAAGAGCAGCTTGACGTCCTTGTTCTGTGCCCTGGCCGCGGTGAGATAGGGCTCATAGGTAACCGCGACCGGGACCTGGCCGGCGATCAACGCACTGCCGGCATCCGCCGCCGGCATTGGAACCGGCTGGACATCGGCGATGGACATGCCGTTCTTGGCGAGCGCGTATTTGAGCAGGATGTCGCTCGTCGTGCCTTCCTCGAAAGCCACCTGTTTGCCCTTGAGGTCGGCGACGGAGGCGATGTCCTTGCCGGCGATCATGGCGTCCGCCGTCATGCTGACGTCGAGCAGAAGCACGATCTTCACCGGCAGGCCGGCCGCAACCATGCCCATAGCCGTGTGGGTCGCGATGTTGGCGGCATCGAGCTGGCCGCTCGCCAGGGCGGCGTTGATGTCCTTGTCCTCGGCGAAGTTCACGATCTGCACGTCGGACAGCCCGTTTGCCTTGAACAGACCCTTGGCTTCGGCGACGTGCCACTGGCCGTAGCCAAGCCATGGCTCGATGCCTATCTTGAATGTTCCTGCCTCAGGCGTCGCCGGAATTGTCGTGTCGGCCGCGTAGACCGCCGGGGCAAACCCGACGGCAGCAGCCATAACGAGTGCCCGAAATTGTCCTGCTAGGTTACGCATCATCTTGTTCCCCTTGATGATCAGGCCGCTTTTTTGAACCAAACATCCGGCCTGGTGAGAATGCGGGCTTCTGCTCTTGCGGCACCGTGCCTCGGCATCTTAGCTGTCCGTTCAACGAAAGTGCGACGACACTTCAACGTCAGCAACAGCGGATGTCAAGGCTAAATACATACATGCATATACAAGTTAGCCCCCCTCCTTCCGACTCTGATTCGCTTCACTGCGATCAGGTTTTTTTGGATGGAGAATATCGACTGCCAAGCGAGTAGCGGCTGCCAACGTAAGTCAGCTTGCTGATCGTGGCAACGACGGCGCCCGTCCATGTCCGGCGATGCAGAAACAGGCAGCAGCTGCCGACGTCGATGCCCAGATACCGCGCCGTCTCGGCATCGGCAGGGGTCGCCGAGATGATGTGCTCGACCTCCGTCACGGGGGTTTTCTGCATGAGGTAGTCGTAGGTCGCTGTCTTGGAAAAATCCTGCTTGTCATAGCCGGGTATCAGGCCCGGGTTCACGAAGCGCTCTTCCAGTTGCACAGGCAGGTCGTTCTCGAAGTTGACGACGATGGAATGATAGACCGACACGCGCTTTGCAAACTCAAACGAAAGCGCGAGCTCCTTTGTCGGCGTGATCTTTTCGAGGACGATAACCTCAGAGCGATGCCTGTTTCCCCGCGCGACAATTTCCGCCGCGATGTTGTTGATCTCGATCAGTGCGGATTGCGGTCGAGGCGGCGCGATGAATGTGCCGACGCCCTGGAGCCGGATCAGAAAACCCGCAGAGGTCAACTCCCGCAAGGCACGATGGACCGTCATCCGAGACACGCCGAGTGTCGCCACGAATTCATTTTCGGACGGCAGCTTGCGGTCCTTGCTCCATCGCCCCGTTCCGATATTCGTCAGGATGTAGTCCTTGACCTTCTCGTAAAGAGGGCTGGCGGTGTCGGGCAAAGTGATCATTACAAAAATCCTTTCCGGCAAGGTTCGGAAATCACACGCGCCCGGCAGACCGCATCCGGATGATTGTTTTCAAGCCATCGCCCTGTCCCGCCAACAACCGCTTATAGGCTGCGGGAACATCATCCAGGCCGATCTCCCGGTCGATCAGTTCGACCATGGGCTCGGTCAATTCGCCGAGCATCCGGATGGCGTCGGGAAGCTCATCGGCAAAGGCGTGGCATCCCAGCAATGCGATTTCGCGTTCAACCAGGATGTTGGGATCGATATCGAGGCGGCCGTGGAATATGCCGACCATCGCAACGGTGCCGCCGGCGTCGAGAACGCCGAGCAACTGGCCGAGTGCTGCGATGCTGCCGGTCGCTTCGACGGCAGCGAGCAAGGGGGCATCCGCGGTGGCGGCGGCGATGGCGTTCCGGTTCAAATCGACGATGCTGGCGCCGGTGACCCGCGCCACGCGGGCGCAGCGGCCCTGATTGCGGTCGGCGACGAGCACGGTACCTGCGAATGTCCGGGAAAGCAGCAGTGCGGCAAGCCCGCCAATGGTCCCGCAGCCGACGACAAGAACGGACCCGGCCGTTTTCGGCAGACGCCGCACTGCGTGCAACGCTACAGCCAGCGGCTCGGCCATCGCCGCGACCCGTTCGTCAAGCACGGCATTGACGATGTGCAGGAGGCGTGCGGGCAGGACCGCCTGTTCGGCAAATCCGCCGTCGCATATCTCGCCGACAAAGCCCAGCGACGTGCAAAGATGCCGCTTGCCTGCATGGCATTGCGCGCATTCTCCGCACCAGAAACGGGAATCGGCGACCACTCGGTCGCCAACACCGACGGTATCCACGCCCTCGCCGATGGCAATCACCGTGCCTGTCAGCTCATGGCCGGCCGTGGAAGGCGATCGGCTTATCCATTGGCCCGTGCGGAAGTTGTGGAGATCGGAACCGCAAATGCCTGCGGCATCGACCCTCAGCTTCACCCAGCCTGGCTCGGGAGCGCCTGGCGCGGCGATATCCTCGACGCGCAGGTCGCCGGGTCCATGGAGCCGCGCCGCCCTCATCGTCATCGTTTCCGCTCAGCCGGCGAGATAGCGATCGCGGATCTCCGAAACCGCGTTCTCATGCGAGCTGAATCCTTCGTAGCGGGCGAGCCTGCGGGCATGCAGGGCGAGTTCCGGATAGGCCGCCGAGGTCACATAGCCGACCGACGATCTCTTGACGAAATCCGTCACGGAAAGCGGTCCAAAGGTTCGCGCCCACCGGCTGGTCGGCAGCACCGCATTGGGTCCCAGGACGAAGTTGGCGAGGGTCACCGGCGTATGCGGACCCATGAGGATCTCGGCAGCTTCCGTGATACGTCCGAGATGCGCAAATGGCTCCGTTGACAGAATCTCGAGATGCTCCGGCGCATAATCGTTGATGAAGCGGTAGCTGTCCTCCAGCGACTCGGTCAGCACGATGCCGCCGCGCCTTCCAGTCAGCACCGCGCGCGAGAACTCCACACGCTGTTCGCTCATCCGGGACCAATGTTCCGGTATCGCAATCAATGCGGCTTCGGCGACCTTGCGGCTGTGCGTCACCAGGTAGGCCGAGGAATCCGGCCCGTGCTCGGCCTCGATCAACAGGTCAAGAGCAGCCAGGCCGCCGTCGACGCTGTGATCGGCAAAAATGATCGCTTCGGAAGGACCGGCGGGGAGACCTGTGTTGATGATCGGGGACAACACGCTCTTTGCCGCCACCACCCAGGGGCTCCCCGGCCCGACGATCTTGACGGCAGGCTTCACGGTCTCGGTCCCATAGGCGACGGCGGCGACCGCATGGGCGCCGCCGCACTTGTACACGGTCTCCACGCCGGCGATGCGGGCAGCAACCAGCGTCGCGGCGTCGACGGAACCATCCGAAGTCGCAGGCGTCACGATCGCGATCTGGGGAACCCCGGCAATCACCGCCGGAACCGAAGTCATCATCGTCACCGAGGGAAAGGCGCCTTTGCCGCGCGGCACATAAAGCGCAACGGAAGCAATCGGTGTGTATCGGTCGCCCGCATAGGCGCCCGGCCGAACTTCCTTGAGCCACATCGTTTCCGGGCGCTGCTCCTCGTGGAAATGCCGGATGTTCTCAATGCCGAACCGGATACTCTCCACGACATCCTTTTCGACCTTGTCGAATGCCGCGTCGAACTCCGCTTCCGAAACTTTCAGTCCACCGTCGGCAACATCGGCTTTGTCGAGTTCGCGTGCAAACCGGAGCAGTGCCGCGTCACCTTCATCCTTGACGGCCTGAATGATTGGACGGACCTTTTCGATGAAGGAAGACAGATCTCCTTCGGCGCGTTTCAGTAAACTGGCCCGCTGATCGACGCTGAGGGATGACAGGCGGTGGAAGCTGACGTCAGACATGGCGGCTCCTTTTGTTAGAACGCAATTACGATTAGCGCTTGTCGATCACTTCTGGGACACGTCTCCGGCCCCTGAAGCCTTCAAATCGATGCGAGAAAGCCTCCATCCACGGGAATGGACTGGCCGGTTATGTAGGCTGCCGCATCCGAAGCGAGGAACACCGCGATTCCGTGCAGGTCCGAGAGATCACCAAAACGGCGCTGCGGAATCTTGGCGAGCATCGATTGCTGCCACGCCTCGTTGCTGTAGAACACGTCTGTCATCGCTGTTCTGAAATAGCCAGGCGCAATGGCGTTGACCCGGATCCCGAGATCGGCCCACTCTGCAGCAAGCGCCCGCGTCATGCCGAGGAGGCCTGATTTCGACGAGCCGTACGGCACCGCCGTGGGAACCCCAACCTCGGAGGTCAGCGAGCAGAGATTGATAATGACGCCGGGCCGTCCGGCGTCTCTCATCTGCCGCGCGGCGGCTTGGGCGCAGAAGAAGGCGCCTTTGAGATTCGTATCGACAATCCGGTCCCACAAGGCCTCGTCGACATCGAGTGAAGGCCGGACCTCTTCCACCCCCGCATTGTTGACGAGAATATCGAGACCTCCGAGCAGGCTGCCGGCCTCGGCTGTCGCCGCCCGGCAGCGGTCGACATCGGTGACATCCAGGGCGATGGCATGCGCGACCCCGCCGGCGGTGCGGATGGCGGCCATCGTCTTCTCGAGCGAGGCCACGCTGCGCGCTGTGACCGCGACGTCGGCGCCGGCCGCGCTGAGCGCCTCGGCGATGCTGCGCCCGATGCCACGGCTTGCGCCGGTTACAAGCGCCTTCCTGCCTGACAGATCGAAGAGAGATGCGTTGCGCATGTCATCGTCCTTGGTAATGTCGCGCTTGGACCGATCGCGTCGAGACTATCCGAATGCAGCTTATCTATACAAGCATGTACATCATGGCCGTAGTGCGCCATGCGGAACTCTGCTTGTCAGAGCGGCAGCGCATTGGCCGACATCGGACCGGTCTACGCGGTTCGCCCCAGCCCATCTGGAGTTCATCGGGAGGGATAGATGAAGCGCGCAGTAAACCACGACGCGATGAGCGTGGTCGGCTATACAACCCCCTGGAGTGCCAAAGCAGGCCAGCGGATCACCCTCAGCCTGTCATGCGACCGGCCGATAAAGGCCACACGAATTTGCCGGCTCGACAAGCCGGTTCCGGAATTTCTCGCCTGGCCCATCGAAACGGTAGGTGAAGCACGGCGTCGGCATTTCGACCAAGGGTCGTTCCTGTTCGTGCGAGCCGGCGAACTGGCCAAAGTACAAGCCGTCCACGACATACGTTTCGAGCTGTTCCTCACGCGCAACGAAGGTGCGCGCACGATCCTGGAAGCAGGCGCCCTCGGGCTGCGCCTCCGCGACGGCGCATTTGTCGTGGAAATCGGCGGCGAAACCCTTGTCGAGAAGAAGGCGCCAACTGGTGTGTGGCTCACTGTCGAGTTGGACCTGCGGCAGGAGCAGTTGCGCCTGCGCATCAAATCCCATGACCGTCTCGCGCCTTACGAACTCCATGAAGGTTTTGCCGGCCCTGAGCGGACCCTCCAGGCGCACGACATCCATTTCGGCGCAAGCGCCACCAACCACGAACCTACCCTCAACGCGAAATTTGCTGCGATCCGGCTCGACACCCCACAGGGGACTGTTGCCTGGGATTTCCCGACGCTGTTACCAACGCAGGCGATCCTGACGTCGGGCGGAGCAGATCCGTTGCTCCTCGACGTGATCAATCAGCCAGCCTTCTGCGTGACTTCGGCACGCTGGGACGGATCGAGCTTCGAGCCTCGCTTGGTGCCGTCGCACTACGACGCTATCCATTGCCACGACGACGACATCGGCCCGCTTGAGTGGCCGGTCTCGCACCGCGTGACGATCCCCGAAAACGCACACCCAGGCGTCTACGCGTTCCAGGCCGAATGGGAGGGTGGCTACGAACGCGTGGTGTTCTTCGTCACCTCTTCACAGGTTTCGTCGCCGCTGTTGTATCTCGTGCCGACGGCCACCTATCTCGCTTATGCGGACGAATATCTCCCCGATCATCTTTATGAATGGAAAGGCGACGACCGGGGACATCGCTTCGCGATCGCCAACAATCTGAAATCCCTTTACGACTACCATTCCGACCTTAGCGGTGTTTCCATCTGCTCCTACAAAAAGCCGAAAGTGACGCTCAGGGACGATTACGATTATCCGCTCTGCGGCTGCCCACACAATTTGCCGGTCGATCTGCATTTCCTCCGATTCTGCCACGACAATGGAATCGTGTTTGACGTCATGACCGATCACGATTTGCACGAATGCGGCATAGACGGTTTGCGTCGACATCAAGCCGTCGTCACCGGCAGTCATCCCGAATATATGTCGATCGAGATGGAGCAGGCGCTGCGGCAGTTTGTAGCCGAAGGCGGCAGCATCGCCTATCTCGGCGGAAACGGCTTTGCTGCCACTGTGGCTTTCAAGGACGACCTGATGGAGTTGCGGCGCTCGCCGCTGGAGGCCGGCCGCACCTGGGACGGCCCTGTCGCCGAACAGGCGCTGTCGATCACCAACGAACCAGGCGGCTATCTCCGCTGCCGCGGCCGAGGCGAATTCTCGCTGATCGGCGGTGCAATCTCATTGATGGGTTTCGATGGCGCACGCCCCTTCACGCGCACTGAGGAAAGCCATGAAGCAGGATGCGCATGGCTGTTCGAAGGCGTTGAAAATGCGACCTTCGGCACCGACGGCATGGTGCTGGGCGGTGCCGCGGGCTACGAAGTGGATGCGACGTATCCAGCCCTCGGCACTTCCGCTGACACCGTCGTGATCGCGCGGGCGACGGGATTTCCCGACAGCTTCTTCCAGGATCCGACGCGCTGGTATGAGGGCGGGGATAAGCAACGCATCGCCCGCCGCTGCGCCGAAATGACCCTGCGAAAGCTCGCAGCAGGCGGCTTGATCTTTTCCGCAAGCTCGGTTGCCTGGTGCGGCGCGCTGCCAGCCGCAGGCGCCATGAACGATGTCGGCAGGATCACGCTCAATCTGCTTACCCGCCTCGGTGCGACGAAAGGAGAACCAGGCCGAGAAAAATCGATAAGCTGATGGGCGCCGTTACGGAAAGACCCGTATCCGGTCTTGGGAAATCAAATCAGTCGGCGTGCACCGGCTGTTGCCTCAGCCGCAACCAGCCGGCGAAATTGCAGCCCGGTGGTGAAAGTTGGGCGGAGGCCTATGTGGCGAGCGGTGACTTGGCGGAGGAAGTCGCCAAGTTGAAAGCCCAAGAGGGCAAGCCGATCATCGCCCACGGCGGAGTGAGCTTCGCCCGCAGTCTCGTCGCCCAAGGACTGGTCGACCAGCTCGCCCTGATGGTGGCCCCGTGGCGCTGGGCAAAGGCCTGCCGCTGTTCTCCGAACTCGCCGCGCCGATGTCTCTCAAGCTGGTGAGCTCGAAAGCCTTTCCGGGGGCCGCGGTGGCGCAGATTTACCGGCCAACGTGAACAGGTCAGAGAATGTGTGCAGCCAACGAACCGACGAAGTAAGGGCGAGGTATAAATGAATGCGATCCCTTCGGATCGTCGTCGATCGATAGGAGCCTGTGCATGGCGAAGCTTGTGTTCGGAATGATGCAGTCGCTCGACGGCTATGTCGCTGGCGCCGAGGGCGGGCCCGGGCTGCCGATGCCGGGCGAGGCGCTCCATCGCCACTTCAACGCTGCGTCTCGTGGCCAGCGACCGGGTTGGCGAGGACGCGATCAGAGTGACGTACGTTCCCCGCCTGATCACAACCCACCCGACACCCTAACGTCCGTCGGACCGAATTTGAGCTCATTCCCACTCGATTGTTCTAAATCTAGTTAGGCCATTGATATAGCTAGGTTTTTTATTCGTTGCCGCGCAAGAAGCCGACCCATGGGCCGTCAAAACGTTACAGTCTTGATTTCAAATGGAAAAATAGCACGAAAATTTTTTGTGCGGTTTTGGCATCTATCGAAGTCGATCGCCTTTCCCGACCCACTTTGGGCAACTCAGGTGGGTTTCACAGCGAACCAAGAAAGTACCGTCACTAACTTTCATAGCACAGCGCGCCACAACGCGACCCGCCGCGGCAGCGTCATCCAAGCGCCATCCCTCTCCGTTTGTAGGTGAACTGGATACCGCTGGCAGTGCAAACTGGACACTCCCGGCAGCATAAACTGGACACCTCAAGACCCACCCGCTCCGAGGACGCGACAGCACGGTTCAAGGTGCAATGTCGCGCCCTCCACTTGCTGAACTTCTTCCCGGAGGGGGCCGGGGGAGGTTGAATAACCTGTGGAAAGCCTGTGGGTCTTTTTGGGACCGTTTGCGGACCGGCCTGAGCCTAGGAATCGTTTTGCTCAACTGCCCCTTCGAGACGGCTGACCGGCCAAAGACGTCCCTCAGGGGAGAGGGGCCCCGCGTTCCGTGGCACCGGCCCGCAACCTTCAGAATATGATAGCCCGCGGCAACCGGAGAAGGGAATCTGTGCTCTCAAACCAGCATCGACTGCTGGGCGGAGATACCCGCCGTCGCGCCATGCGATGTTGCCAGGGTGACCGAGGCCATGAGGGGGTTGGCGAGGTCGCCGGCGGCGTAGATGCCGGGAATGCTAGTTTCGCGGCGCTCGTCGACCTTGAGGGCGATGCCGAGGGGCGTATCGACCGTGGCGAGGCCCAGTGATTCATGCAGGCTTGCGGACGGCTTGTTGCGCGGATGGGCGAACAGGATGTCGACCGCGACATTGCGGCCGGTATCGAGATTGACGGTGGCGATATGGCCCCCGTGATGGGCGATCTCGGTGATCCGGCCATCGACGACAGGTATGTTGCGGCGCGCCAGATCGGCCCGGATATCGGGTGGAATGTCGTGACCATCGGCGAAGAGCGTCAACGTGTCGGTCCAATCGTGGTACAGCCTGACATAATTGTGCGACTGCGGGCCGGACCAGACGAGGCCCCAATGCTGGCCGGCGGCTTCAAAGCCGTCGCAATAGGGGCAGGGTACGATGGACGTGCCCCAGCTTTCGGCAAAGCCCGGAACATCAGGCATCTGGTCGGCGACGCCATAGCTCAGGATCAGGCGCCGCGCCCCAAGGCTTTCGCCATCGCCAGTGAGGACGGAGAAATCGTCGATGGCGCCGGAGACGCTGCCGGCCCGGGCACTGACCAGCCTGATCGTGGGATAACGCGCCAGCTGCTGCCGCGCCTCGGCCAGGATGTCCAGCGGTGGCTTGTGATCGTGACCGAGCAGGCCATGCGAGTGGCCGGCGAAGCGATTGCGCGGCAGGCCGGTATCGAGAACTGTGACCTTGCGGCGGGCACGGCCGAGCTGCAGGGCGCCGGCGAGACCGGCAAAGCTGCCGCCGATGATGATGACGTCATCCATGGTGATGGGCTCCGTGTTGTTGATGGAGGGGAGTGGGCTGGGCCTGGCGCGAAATATCGTCCAGCGATACGCGCTCGAGACGGGCAGCGAGCAGGGCTTCGGCATCGGCGAGAAAGTCGCCCATCACTGTGTTGGCCGGCCGGACAATGCCGCATTCGATATCGCCGGGCGGCCCGGGGAAACTTGATTTGGAGGACAGGTTGAAATCCACCCGCTAGCTTGCACATTTCGGAAACTACATGGTATCGTAATTCAAGAATTAGGATACTGTCAAGGACTGGAATTGTCGTGACCGAAAACAGCCAGGGCCGGCGCGGCCGGCCCGCCAACGAGGCGCTTGGCCAAACGATACTCGACGCCGCTTGCGAACTCTTTGTGGAATTGGGTTTTCAAGCGACGACATTGGACAAGGTCGCCCAGCGGGCGAAGATATCCAAGCTCAGCATCTATCGGCACTTCGAGAACAAGGAGGCGCTGTTCAGCGCGGCCATCGCGGCCGGCTGCCATCAGTTGTTTGCACCACAGGCCCTTCTTGAAGGCGTCGACGGTTCGGTCGACGATCAGCTCATGGCGGTGGGATCATCACTGCTTCGTACGCTGTTGAGATCAGACGTCCGCAGTGTCGAAGCCATGGTCATGGCCGACAAGACGAATCAAAAGTCGTTAAGCAAGCTCCATTACGAAGCCGGCCCCGCCCATGTCATCGCCCAAATCGAGGCCCTGTTGCGCCAGCTGCACGCGAAGGCGGTTCTGAACGTGCCCGATCCTCTCCGGTCCGCCCGCTTGTTTGCCGCGCTTTTCAAAGGATCCGATCTCCTGATTATCGCACGCTTCGATCAGGCGAGAGCAGAAGACGACAACGAAATCGAATCCTATTGCCGGTCGGCCGTCGCCATGTTCATCGCCGCGCACGGTGGCAACGACCACGCGGGCGGATAAGCATTTGATTGCTCCGGGCAGCTTGGCCGGGACCGTATCCAGGCGCTTCGTCATATTGGGCCGGCGCGCGCGGCCGAGCTTGCACAGATCGCGGCACCTCATCTTTCTCCCAACGATAAAAAGACGCTCGCATCTACCGCGGTCCAAGCTCCCGCCTGGATGCGGTCGACGCTTCTCTCCATCGCAGATCCGGCAGCAGTCGGGACAACATTTGATAGGTGATGCGACGGTGCCATCCGACCATATGCTATCGGGTCCGGAACATCGATCGGTACCGCAGCCAAAGCTGAAACTATGTATGTCGATAACTAAAGTACCGTCAGCGCAGAAATGTCATGCTACGGGCAATTTTCGTTATATTTCAAAGCGTTGACGCACAGAAAAGTACCGTCAAATCCCAAAAACGAATGACGGTACTTTTTAGAATGCTCTGTCGGATACGAAAAGTACCGTCAAAAGTACCGTCAGAGTGATCTGCTACAAGCTGGGAGCCGCGCCAGGCGCTCCGATAAACTTAACGATTTCAAACGACTTGATAGGTTTGTCAATTCCATTGATAAGGTGCCCTGGCTAGCAGTCTGCCCTGCCCGCAAATCATTGTATTTTCTGCGAAATTCTACGCTAGAGCCGCCTATCATCGCCGTTTCCCTCACTCCCACTCGATTGTGCCTGGCGGTTTGCTCGTCACGTCATAGACGACGCGGTTGATGCCGCGCACCTCGTTGATGATGCCGGTGGCGGCTGCGCCCAGGAATGCCATGTCGTGACGGTAGATATCCGCGGTGCTGCCATCTACCGTACGCATCCGGTGAAGACCGCAGACGTGCGCATCCGGCAGCCAGGAGAACCTGAGCACCGGAGTGCTGGGGTCAAGCTTTCTTTGGGGAGACGCGATGATA